>CAYWOO010000151.1:0-39457 GCA_964458665.1 uncultured Dehalococcoidia bacterium | reverse complement strand
GGGACGACGGCACGGAGCCGGCTGAACCCATACAACCGTTCGCCTTAGGTAGACGCGTTTCCTATACTGGCTGCGATGAAGTTCGCCGTGCTCACCTTCCCCGGCACCTGGTCCGATCGCGATTGCCAGTACGTGCTGGAGCACGAGATGGGTCAGACCGCGGACCTCGTCTGGCACCGCGACGCGAATCTCGACGGCTACGACGCCGTGGTCATCCCGGGCGGCTTCTCCTACGGCGACCATCTGCGCACCGGCGCCATCGCGCGTTTTTCGCCGGTGATGGATGCCGTACAGCGGCACGCCGACGCAGGCAAGCCGGTGATCGGCATTTGCAACGGCTTCCAGATTCTCTGCGAGTCGCACATGCTGCCGGGAGCACTGATGCGCAACGACAGCCTGCAGTTTCGCTGCGTCCCGACACACCTGCGCATCGAAAATGCCGACACGATCTTCACGCGCGCGGGGCAGGCCGGCGATGTGCTGATGGTACCCGTCTCGCATGGTGAGGGCAGCTATTACGCCGACCCAGACACCATCGCGGCGCTCGAGGCGGATCGCCGGGTCGTGTTCCGCTACGTCACGCCGGATGGCGACGTGACGCCTGACGCGAACCCGAACGGCTCGCTCAACAACATCGCCGGCATCACCAACACACGGGGCAACGTGCTGGGCATGATGCCGCACCCGGAGCGATCGGCCGAAGCGTTGCTCGGTGGAAGCGACGGCCTCGTTATTTTTCGCTCGATGATCGAAAACGCCGTGGCAGTCACGGCGTAGGCATCACGTCACCGCGAAGATGCGATATCCCACACGGTTCGGCGCCAGCCACCCGATACCCACGCAGACGGCCGTGTTCAGCCATGCGTAGCGCTCGCTCCCGGTCTCGAAGCGCGGCGTCGTGCGGAAGTAGTACTCCGTCGTGCTGACGTCCTCTCCTGCGAAGACGCGCGCGATCACCTCCGCCGATGCAACGAGCACCCCGCGGTAGCTCATGTGGATCAGCACTCCATCATCCGTCTCCATCGTCACGCGCACATCCAGCTCGCCCGCGCCATTCGGCAGCGACAGGAACCAGTCGCCTCCGCCCGATCGGAACGTGCCGCGCAGCCGCGGACCCTCGAACGTCCCGCCCTGCACGATGAAGATCGATCGTGCGCCGAACGGAGACGCGCCGATGTTCTCCGGATGCGCAAGTTCGATCTGCGCGTCGAACAGCATTTCGGTCGTGATGCTCTCCGGGAAGTCTGCCATGTTCTTGTGCCCTCAGCGCAGCGATCGGAATAACGGCGCGGATCCTCATGAGCGTACAACGCTCGCGTTCGTTGCGTAACGTTGGGGAGCGGCACTCGCCCTTTGAGGGGAACCCTACTCTCCGGATCGCGGGGTTTCGCTGATGATTCGGTGTGGCTGCGGCGCCAGGTTGCCGTGGCCGTATTGGCATCGACGGTTGAGCGCAGGGAGCGTGCCTCGTGGCTGCGACGGGCCAGACGCCGGACGTATTCCAGACACCCGTGAACCAGGCGCAGCTTGTCGCGGCTCCGTCGCCGAACGGCCAGGCGGCGCCTGTGCTTGCGATCGCGACCACACTGCCGGCCTCGAAAGAGAGCTTCTACCTCCTCCACGGTAAGCGCATCTTCGACGTGGCCTTTGGGCTGATCCTCATCATTGCGCTGCTTCCTCTACTGTTCGCTGTCGCCGCCCTCGTGTTGGTGAGGTCCGGTTGGCCGATCTTCTACGGCTCGGAGCGCGTCGGGTTGGCCGGCCAGCGCTTCCAGATGTGGAAGTTTCGCACGATGGTTCGCGACGCCGATGCAGTCTTCGAGCGCTGGAAAGACACGCATCCGGAGCGCGCGGCCCAACTGCTCAACGACTGGAAGCTCGAGGCGGACCCGCGCGTCACGGCGCTCGGCCGCTTCCTGCGCAAGTCCAGCCTGGACGAGCTGCCGCAGCTCTGGAACGTCCTTTGCGGTGAGATGAGCATCGCCGGCCCCAGGCCCTATCTCTCGCGCGAATCGCTGGACCCTGACTTGGCGCGGGACATCGTCTCGGTTCGGCCGGGCCTGACCGGGCCGTTTCAGGTGCGCGGTCGCAAGAACATGACACCGCTCGCCAGAATGCAGCTCGAAGCCGGCTATGCCGTGGATGTGCGGCTACGCAAAGACCTCGCCTACATCATCCGCACGGCGAAGCCATTGATGGAACTGGACGGCCACTGATGACACGAGTCCTCATCGCATCCCTGAACTATGCTCCGGAAGAGACGGGCATCGCGCCGTACAGCACTAAGCTCGCCGAGCATCTCGCTGCGCGCGGATACCGCGTGACGGTACTCGCAGGCATGCCGCACTATCCGGCATGGCGCGTCGCGCCCGAATACGCCGGCCAGGCGGCGCTCACAGAAGTCCGCAACGGCGTCGAGGTGAAGCGGCGCGCACAGTACGTGCCGCCGAAGCAGTCTGCGCTCAAGCGCGGGCTCTATGAGCTGACATCGCTTCGCATCGGGCTCGATGCGGTGCGGATGCCACGCCCCGATGCCATTCTGGGCGTGGTGCCGAGCTTGAGTGGCGGCATCGTCGCCCGCGCCGCTGCCGCGCGATTTCGCGTGCCGTACGGACTGATCTTCCAGGATCTCGTCGGTCAGGCCGCCGAGCAAAGCGGCGTCTCCGGCGGCGGGCGGGTCACGGGTGTTGTCCGTGCGGCGGAGGGCTGGGCCGCGCGCGGCGCATCTGCCATTGGCGTGATCGCCGAAGGCTTTCGCCCCTATATCGAGTCACTGGGCGTCGACCCCGCGCGCATCCGCCGTGTACGCAACTGGACGCACGTCGCCGAAGCGACCAGCGACCGCGCGACCATCCGGGCCGAGATGGAGTGGCCAGAAAACGCGATCGTGTGCCTGCATGCGGGCAACATGGGCTACAAGCAGGGTCTCGAGAACGTCATCGAAGCGGCTCTTGTAGCGCAGGCGGCGGATAGCCCAATGTTGTTCGTCCTGATGGGGGATGGCAATCAGCGCGCAGCGCTCTCGCAGCTCGCGAGGCGGTACGCCCTGACCAATCTGCGCTTCCTGCCGCTCCAGGACGCCGATGTGTTCCCGAGCGTTCTCGCCGCGTCCGACATTCTGCTCATCAACCAGCGCGGCAGCGTCAACGACATGTCGCTGCCGTCCAAGCTCACGTCGTATCTTGCCGCCGGACGGCCCGTCGTCGCCGCCGCGGCAGCCCACAGCGAAACCGCGCGAGAGATCTCCATGAGCAGTGGCGGACTCGTCGTTCCGCCGGACGATCCGGCCGCGCTGCTCGATGCGCTCACGCGGGTCGCTGGCGATCCGGGCCTGCGCGCGCACATGGCCGGTGCGGCGCGGAAGTGGGTAGCGGTAAACCTGTCGGAGACTGCCGCACTGCATGGGTACGAGCAACTGCTTGCGTCGGTGCTGGCATCTGGCCGCCACGGGCGTGTGCACACGCCGGGCCGCCGCATCCGCGCCGAGCGGGACGCCGAAACGGCTGCGGCCAAGGCGGAACGGAGCGATCGATGGGCGGCATGAGGTCTCTCGCGGGCAAGCGAATCATGGTGACCGGCGGCGCGGGCTTCCTGGGCAAGCACGTCGTCCGCAAGCTCGAGGCGCTGGGCGCCGACGTCTTCGTGGTGCGCAGCGAGGCGTATGACCTGCGCGAGAAGGATGCGACGATCGCAGCCCTGCAAGCTGGCCGCCCGGAGATGATCATCCACCTCGCCGCGGTCGTCGGCGGTATCGGTGCCAACCGCGCGAATCCTGGCCGCTTCTTCTACGAGAACGCGATCATGGGCATCCAGCTCATGGAGCAGGCACGCCTGTATGGCGTCGAGAAGTTCGTCGGCGTCGCGACGGTCTGCGCCTACCCGAAACACGTGCCGCTGCCCTTCCGCGAGGACGATCTCTGGAGCGGCTATCCGGAAGAGACAAACGCGCCATACGGCCTCGCCAAGAAGATGCTGCTCGTCCAGGCGCAGGCCTATCGCGAGCAGTACGGCTTCGACGCCATCACGCTGCTCCCGGTGAACCTCTACGGCCCCGGCGACAACTTCGATCCGCAGAGTAGCCACGTGATCCCCGCTCTCGTTCGTAAGATCGTCGATGCGAAACTCCGCGGCGATGATCACATCGTGGCGTGGGGTACCGGCGCCGCCTCGCGCGAGTTCCTCTACGTCGAGGACGCCGCGGAAGGCATCGTCCTGGCGACGGCGCGCTACGACGGCGCCGATCCCGTGAACCTCGGTGCGGGACGCGAGATCGCCGTCCGTGACCTCGTGCAGGTGATCGCCCGGCTTTGCGAATTCAAAGGCGAGATTCGCTGGGACGCCTCGCAACCGGATGGCCAGCCACGACGCATGCTGGACACCTCGCGCGCGAAAGAGCGCTTCGGCTTCGAAGCACAGACGGATTTTGAGACCGGACTGCAGCGGACGATCGACTGGTACATCGAAGCCGTGCTCGCGACACAACTCGCAACGCGGCGCGTCATACGCGCTGTGCGCGAGGAAGCAGTTGTGCCGGCGAAGAAGCGCCGGATGCGCCCGGCGGCTTGACGTCGTCGAACGCAACGAGTGAATCCCTGGCAGGAGGCCCGGTTGGCGCTGCAGTCCACGCCGCAAACTGATGCTCGGGCGCCCATGCAGGCGCCCTCGCCAACGTTTTCGTTCGTCATCCCCGCCTACAACGAAGCCGATGACATCATCACCACGCTCGAGTGCGCGCTTGCGCAGCGTCTCCGCCCGCAGGAGATCATCGTCGTCGACGACGGATCGACGGACGGAACCCTCGACAAGCTGCAGAGGTTGCGAAAGGACGGGCTGATCGTCGTCATCGAGCACGGCGAAAATCGGGGCGCCGCAGCCGCCCGCAATACCGCTATTGCGGCCGCGAGGGGCGATGTACTCGTGTTCGTCGATGCCGACAACTGGCCACCCGTAGATTTCCTCGAACGGCTGGCGCCGCTTTACGAGCAGGGGGTCGATTTCGTCTCCGTCGAGTCGCGCGTGGCGAATCAGCAGAACGTCATTGGGCGTTTCCAGCAGGCGAAGCACGCGTATTGCTACGGTGGGAAGCGTCGAGGCCGTGTCGGCTATACCCAGGCCTTTTCGTGCAGACGCTCAGCCGCGCTAGCCGTCGGCTTTCCCGAGCAGTTGCCGGGCTTCGGCGGAGAGGACGTCGAGTTCTTCGATCGCTTGCTGCGCTCCGGCTACGCGTGGAAGGGCGACTTCACGATCGAGGTACTGAATCAAGTACCCGATACGATGCGCGACTTCTGGCGCCAGTATCGTGGGCGCGGGAAGGCCGTGCCGTATATCGAGCACCGGCTACAGGGACGGGCATTGCCGCTCGTGACGGTGCGTCGCGCGCTGGCGGCGGCGAAGTCGGCTGTGCTCGGACTAGCCGTCGTGCCGCACGCGAGAGCTGCTATGCGCATGGCAGCGCACTCTCCGCGCGGCTGGCGCGATATTCCTGCGTTCTGGATGTTGCAGAACACCTTGTATGCAGCCCACCGTGCCGGCGAGTGGCAGAGCCTGCGCAGGCTCTGGCGGGAGAAGAACCGAGGCACGCCATGAGAGTGACAATCTCCGTGCCCGGCAAGTTCGAGCCGGCATACCTTGCAGGGCGGTACCTCGAATCGCGCGGCGAGTTGCAGCGGCTCATTACTCCGGTGCCGTATTCGCGAGTCAAGCGCTTCGGCGTATCTCCCGCACGGACAACGAGCCTGACGCCGATCGGCGCCTGGAACTACGGCGTGCAGCGCTTCGGCCCGCGGGCCGCGCAGCAGCCGAACCAGCTCGCCGTCAGCGTCGCGTTCGATGGAGTCACGGCAAGGTTGCTTTCGCAGTGCGATCTGTTCAACGGCTGGAGCAGCATGTCGCTCCTGAGCATCCGGGCCGCGCACAGCCGGGGTATCCCGGCTGTGCTCACCGTCGGTTCCGCGCACGCCGTGACGCAGAACGCGTTGCTCGCCGAAGAGCAGCGGCGGTTCGGCGCCAACGCCTCGCTCGCACATCCGCGTCTGATCGAGCGCATGGTCGCGGAGTACGAGGAGGCGGACGCGATCGTCGCACCTTCGCGGTGGGTCGTGCAGTCGTTCCTCGATCACGGCGTACCGGCTTCGAAGCTGTATCGCGTGCCGTGGGGCGTCCTCCCGATCACGGGTCCTGTAGAACGTCGCGATCGTGTCGGTCCTCCGCGCGTCCTCTTCGTCGGCGGCTGCTCGCAGCGAAAAGGCGTGCCGTACCTCCTCGAAGCGTTCCGCTGCCTGCGTGGCGAAGCGACGCTACGACTGGTCGGCACACCCGACGCCGGGCTATTTCGTCGCGCCGGGGGGCTGCCGCCGGGCAGTGTGTCCGTCGGCTCCATGGGGACGGCGGCGCTTGCCGCCGAGTACGATGCCGCGGACATCTTCGTCCTGCCGTCTGTGGAAGATGGCTCGGCGCTGGCGACGATTCTCGCCATGGCTGCCGGACTTCCGGTGATCGTCTCGGATCAGGCAGGCGCCGACCTGGTCGTCGATGGCGTCAACGGATTCGTCGTCCCGGCGCGCGATGCCGAAGCCCTTGCGGCACGGATGGAACAGTTGGCCGCCGATCCGGAGCTGCGCGCTCGTATGGGCGCCGCCGCGGCAGCGAGCGCGCTGACGCGCACGTGGGCGACGTATGGCGACGAGCTGTATCGAGCGGTGTACGCCCCGGTGCTTGGTGCTGCGAACGCGGGTAGAACGTCAGGAGAACGCCATGCTCGCGCGGCGTAGCCTCCCGCTGGCACAGCTTCGGCCGGGCGCGGGCCAACGCTGGCTGACGGAGCTCGCCACGATGGCACCGAAGCTGGCCGGCACACTCGGCACTAGCGGCGCGGCCGCATTGCTGGGTATTGCCAGCGGTACCATCGCGGCGCGTGTGCTGGGCCCGTCCCATCGCGGCGAGCTGGCAGTGCTGCTGTTGTGGCCGCAGCTCGTGATCACGATCGGCAACCTTGGCATCGATGCGGCCGCGGTCTACATGACCGGCGACAGGGAACGGCACCGTAATGTGCCGGCGACGGTGCTGGGCGTGGCGCTCGCGCAGAGCCTGGTACTCGTGCCGGTGTATCTGATTCTCGTGTCGATCGTGCTGCGCGGTTCGGGACTGACGCGCGAGGCGCTACTGCTCACGCCGCTGCTCCCGATGTATCTCGTCGGCTCCGTCAGCATCTTCTGCTTGTCCGGGCAGTTGCGCTTCGGCGCATTCAACGCCGTGCGTATCTCCCTGCCGATCATGTACTGCGGTAGCATCGCTACGCTCGCCATCGCGGGGCAGCTCACGGCGCTGAGTGGAGCGCTGGCATACCTCTTCGCGCACGGCTGCTCCGACGTGCTGGCGCTGCTGCTGGTGTGGCGCGGATCGGGCATCGGGCGCTTCGATCGTGGGCTGGCACGCTCGGCGCTCCACTTCGGGCTGCGATCGCACTTCGGCAGGCTCTCCGCGCAGAGTCTCGGCGTGGACATGGCAATCATCTCGCTCATGCTCTCCTCGAGAGATCTCGGCCTGTACTCGGCAGCCACGGCATTTCTCGCCGCGCCGACGATCGTTGCGTCTTCCATCGGGCTGGTGGTATTCCCGCACGTGAGCGCCACGCACCAGGCTGGCCAGCGGCCGCAGTTGCAAGCGACTTTCGCCCTGCACGCCGGGCTCGTGATTGTCCTGGCGGGCCTGCTGATCGCATTCGCTAGTCCGATCGTCACGCTGCTGTTCGGCGAGAGTTACGCGGGCGCGGCGCCCGCCCTTCGATTGCTCGCGCTCGCCTCAATCGCCATCTCGATTCGCTCGTTCCCCATGGAGGTGCTTCGAGGGATCGGGCGGCCCGGCCTTACCAGCATCGCCGAAGCAGCGAATTGGCTGCTGTTCCTGGCAGCGATTCCAATCGGCGTGACCGCGGGCGGGCTTGTCGGAACGGCGACTGCCGTTGCCGTGGCGAGCTACGCGAGCCTCGTCGTGCTGGTCCTGCTGATGTGGCGCAACGGCGTCTTCGGTGCCGGTGACGTGGCTGTTGCGCCATCGTCGGCAGGCCCGGCGCTGGAGGCGGCGTGATGCGAGGTCCCCTGCGCGGCCCGTCCGTGATAGTGACGCACCCTGGCGTGCAGCAGAGTTACGAGACCGTCGCTGGCCTGGATAAGGCAGGCATGCTCGAGAGGTTCATCGCGAGCGTGTACCTGACACACGACCGGCCTGAACGCCGCAGCCCGTGGCGTTGGCTGCCTCGCACTCAGCGTGCGGCGGCGGTGGCCGGGCTGCGTCGGCGATGGCATCCTTCCATCGACCCGAGCCGCGTGCGGACGATCCCGATGCCGTTCCTGGCAATGCGCGGTATGACCGTCGGCCTCGAAGCAGTCGGTCTTGGCAGATATCAAGGCATCGAACGGCTGGGCGATGCCTGGTTCGACTGGATCGCCGCCCGCGTGGTCTCGCAGCAGCAGACCACGCAGGTCCATGCGTTCGAGGGCGCCGCGCTGCACACGGTGCGAGCGGCAAAGCGCGCCGGGATCGCGACCGTGCTGGACGTGCCGGCCGCCCACGAATACAACATGGCGATCGCGGAGTCCGAGGCGCGCGCCGCCGGAGTCCGCCCGCTACCGGTGTTCGGATCGCGCTTGCGCGTGCGCGAGGAACGCGCTGTGGCGGACGTGATCGTGTCACCGTCGGACTACGTCACCCGGTGTCTCGTCGAACACGGCGTGGACGCCGGCAAGATCGTGAAGATCCCGTTCGGCGCTGATCCTGATGTGTTCTCGCCCGCCTCGGGCGCCGGGCCGGACGGCCGGTTCGTACTCCTGGATGTTGCCAGCATCAACTACCGCAAAGGCACGCGCTATCTGCTGCAGGCGTGGCGTGAGCTAGCCCTACCGGATGCGGAGTTGGTGCTTGCCGGTACACCCGACGAGAGCGGCATCCGCCTGTTGAGCGAGTACGAAGGCTTGTACCGCCACCTCGGCCACGTGCCGTGGTTCTCGCTGCCGGATCTCTTCCGTTCGGCAAGCGCGTTCGCGCTGCCTTCGCTCGCCGAGGGGTCGGCGCTCGTGACGTATATGGCGATGGCGTCCGGTTTGCCCGTCATCGTCACGGACGATGCCGGATCTGTGGCGACCGACGGTCGCGAAGGCTGGCTGGTGCCGTCCCGCGACGTCAGTGCGTTGAAGGCGAAGATTCTTCACCTGTACGAGCATCGCCGCGACGCGGCCGCGATGGGTGCGGCAGGACGCCGGCTCATCGAGGATAGATACACGTGGCGTCACTACCATCGGCGCATCGCCGCCCTGCACCGCGCAATCTACGAACGTCGCGACATCGCCTCGGCGCTGGCGGCGGCCGACGCTGACGGAGATCCGTACGCCGCGATGCTGCACACAACGTAGCTTCGGCCCGAATCTGACCCTTATCGGGCAGTCCCCTATGGTGAGCGCCTCCTCCGCCTGAGAGAATCGAGCACCGCCGGCGAAGCCGGTGCCGGGCCGCGATGGATCGCGGCGCTGTGAGCGATTGGGGATCGGCATGGATGTCTCGCGGTACATCGCCATCGGTCGGCGATGGTGGTGGCTGGTCGTCCTCGGCGCGATGTTCAGCCTCGCCGCCTATGGTGTCGTGACCCGGCTGCACCTGCGCACGCCGGAACCACCGACCTACGCCGCGTCAACGACGCTCTTCGCCACGCTCCCTCCTCCGCCAGAGGCGCAGCTCGCAGCCGATCCGTCGAGACGGCCTTGGGAGCTCGACCGGCTCATCGCGACGTATGCGCAGATCGCCAAGAGCAGAACGGTGGCCGAACGCGCCGTGCGCAGCGAGAACCTGACGATCAGCGCCGACGAACTCGCCGCGCGCGTCGAAACCGACACGTTCGGCTACACGCAACTGTTGCGAGTCACCGTCACCGGCACGTCCGCCGCTCAGGCGGATCGCTTCGTTGGCGCCATCGTGCGCGCGTTCGCCGAAGTTCGCGCTGAGCGGGCGATTCCTGGCGATGCCGTTGTGTACGAGACATCGGCGGCGGTACGCACCGACAAACCCGTTGCCGAACCCGTGAACATCGCCATCGTCGTGTTCGCTGGACTCATCTCGGCTGCGAGCCTCATCCTGCTGTTCGAATACGTACTCGGCGGCGGCGCGGTCGCTGCTATGGGACTCGTCGAATCAACTGAACCAAGGACAGAGGCGGGCCGCTTGAGGCGGCCGCTCATGCCGTAGCGAAGGGGCTTGACCATGCGAGTACTGGTGGCCGGTGGTGCGGGGTTCATCGGCAGTCACGTATGCCGAGAGCTGCTACAACGTGGGCACGAGGTGATCTGCCTCGACAATCTGTCCACCGGGCGGCTCGCAAACATCGACGAGATCGAATCGCACCCGGCGTTCAGCTTCGTGCGCGAAGACGTGACGCGGGCGCCGTTTCTGAGCGTCGACCTGGTCCTGCACCTCGCTTCTCCCGCGAGCCCGCTGTACTACAAGGCCCATCCTATCGAGACCATGCTCGCGAACTCCGCCGGTACGCACAGGCTCGCTGCCCTGGCAGCGGATCGTGGCGCGCGCTTTGTCTTCGCATCAACGTCGGAGGTGTACGGCGATCCGCTAGAGCATCCGCAGCAGGAGTCGTACTGGGGCAATGTTAACCCTATCGGTCCGCGCGCCTGCTACGACGAATCCAAGCGGTTCGGCGAAGCGTTGACGCTCGAGTACCGCCGGAAGCACGGCGTCAATGCATCCGTGGTCCGCATTTTCAACACGTACGGCCCGCGCATGGACGTCAACGACGGCCGCGTCGTACCTGCCTTCATTGGTGCGGTGCTGGCGGGGCGGCCGCTGCCGGTATTCGGCGACGGCCTCCAGACCCGATCCCTCTGCTTCGTATCCGACTTGGTCGAGGCGCTCCTGCTCGTCGCATTCGACGGCAATGCGAATGGTCGTGTGTTTAACCTGGGCAACCGGCACGAAGTGACGATGTTGGAGCTTGCCCGCGCCGTCAGCGAGGCCGCGGGCCGCGATACGGGCGTGGCGTTCTCGTCGGCGGCGGCGGACGATCCGTCGCGCCGGCGTCCCGACATCACACGCATGACGGAACGGTACGGCTGGCAGCCGCTCGTCGGGCTGGCGGAAGGCCTGCGTGAGACGGTTGCCTACTTCCGCAACTCGATCGATGAACCGGTCGGAGTTGCGTTGGAGGCTGCTTGATGGAGCGTACTCTGCTGGCGCGCCACTTTGCGGGAAAGTCAGTGCTGGTCACGGGGGGTACCGGATTCATCGGTACGCACCTCAGCCGCCAGCTCGTCGCGTGCGGCGCTGATGTGGTCGTGTTCGGCCGCCACGCCGCCAAACTCGGCGATGGCGTCGAGCTGGTCCTCGGCGATGTGCGCAGCGAAGCCTCCGTCAACGCGCTCATCGCCCGCCGCTTCGATGTTGTATTCAATCTGGCGGCGTACTCTGGACAGGTGCCGAGCTTCACAGACCACGAGCAGAGCCTGACAACGAATTGCCTTGGCCACCTGAATCTGCTCGAAGCGATTCGCACGCTGAGTCCGGAGACGACGATGTGCTTCGCGAGCAGCCGCCTCGTGTACGGCCGCACCCAGTATCTGCCGGTCGACGAAGACCACCCGAAGGAGGCCCGCAGCTTCTACGGCATCCACAAGCGCACCTGCGAAGAGTACTGCGAGTACTACGCGCTGCGCTTCGGTGTTCGGAGCGTAGCGCTCCGTATTGCGAACCCGTACGGACCCCACGACCCGGCTGGTCACCATCGGTACAACATTGCGAACTGGATGATCGATGAACTCATCCTGGGGCGCGAGGTGACGGTCTTCGGCCGCGGGGAACAACTCCGCGACTACATCTACATCGACGACGCAGTCGACGCGCTGTTGTGTGCGGCAGCCGATCCAAAGGCAGTCGGACGCGTCTACAACGTGGGATCTGGCTCAGGGACAGCGCTCGTGGACTTCGTACGGGGTGCTATCAGCGCCGCGGGCGCCGGCGCCTACAAACTCGTCGAATGGCCGCAGGAATTTCTGGAGGTCGAGACGGGTGACTACGCGGCCGACATTTCACGTGTCCAGGCAGAACTCGGATGGCGGCCGCGCATCTCGCTGGCTACGGGCATCGCGATGACGGTGGCGGCGGCAGGCGTCGTGCCGAAGCGCAGCGCCGCGCCAGTTCGCTCTACGGCGCAGGGCAGCGAGGGAGAGCGAGAGCGCGATCCCGAGCCGTTGGAGCGTGCCGCCTGATGACGCTGTTCCGCATCGAACGCGCGCAGCTGCCGATCGCTATCGTCGCGCTGGCGCTGTGCGCATTCGCCGGCGCAACGGCGGGAGCGGGTACGCCGTCTGCGCCGCTGCTCGGTGTCGCTGTTGTCTTGATGATCGCGTCGTTCGTGGCGTGGCGCCACGGCGTGACCGCGCTGCTCATCGTGCTGCCGTTTTCTGGCGTGCCTGTCTTCATGGCAGGCCATGCCGGGCTCGTCGTGCGTGACGTGGCCATCGTGCTGCCGCTCTACGTGGCGTTCGCGATGGCCATGACGCAGCGACGCGATGCGCTACTACCAGCGATAGGCGTGGCGCTTCCGGCGCTCGTCCTGTTCGCGGCCGTTGTGGTGGCGCACGTGGCCCTCGCGCCGTCGCTGGTCGTCGGCGCGCTTGGCACGAAGGTGTGGCTCGCGTACATCCCGATGATCGCCGTCGGCTACCACTACGTGTCTGGCGAGGCGGATTTCAACCGCGCAATGAAGCTGACGGCGCTGCTCGGATTGATACCGACAACAATCGCGCTGGCCGAATGGTTTACCGCAACGCGCTATGCGCAGGACGGCGTCTGGACCAACAACTTCGGTCCCGCCCGCCATCTGTACGGCTCCTGGTACGCGGAGGTGCGCACGAGCGGTCTGGCGTTGCCCGTAGGCGACCACACGTTTGTGGTGCCGCGCGTCCCCAGCACGTTCACGAGCAGCACGCAGTTCTACCTGTTCTCGATGGTTGCGTACGCGGCCAGCCTGTCGCAGGCGCTGCGCAGTGCACGACCGCGCTGGATCGCGTACGCGTCGATTCTCGCGTTGGGCGTGATCGCGTCTGGACAGCGACAGGCGTATGTTGCCATGCCGCTGTTGACCGTGCTCAGTCTGTTTCTCGCCGGGCCGACGAGGAAGCAGCTCGCCGTCACGGCGATCGCAGGGTGCGGGCTGGTGCTCGCGCTATTCGCACTAGGCGCTGCGCCCTTGACGGTGCTGAGCGCAATTCCGGACCACGCCCACGCGGAGTCCACGACCGCATGGGGCGAACTCCGGAATAGTGCGAGTAGCGGCATGATTGGCCATGGCACAGGATGGGATACCCAGGGCGCATTGCGTTACGGCGGTTCTGCTTCGAAACGATATATCGAGAACTGGTACGGCAAAGCGACGCTGGAGCTGGGCCTTGTTGGATTGGCGGCGATCGTCACGGCGCTCGCATCGCTACAATGGCGGTTGCTCGCCGCGCTGCGCCGGATCGAGCCGCCGGCGCGGCGTGCGGCAGCGCCGCTGTGCGCCTTGCTGCTCGTGATGTCGGCTACGCTGTTCAAGGGCCCCGTGCTCGACCTGGACCCGCTGAACGTGTACTTCTGGCTGATCATCGGCATGCTGTTGGTGGCCACGCAACTCAGCGTCAGCGGCAGCGATCCGCCGCGCGAACAGATGGTCGCGTCGGCGGAGCTGCGGTCATGACTCAGAGCGTATCGCGCTCTGCTGCGCATTCCCGAGGTGGCGCTTCAGTCGCCATGCCGCAGTTTGACCTCGGCGCGTTGGATGGACTGCGCGGACTCGCCGCGTTGTATATCGTCGCGCACCACGCACGCATCGACCTGTGGGAGGGCTCGCATCGCGCGCTTGCCAGCGGCGGGTTCGCCGCAGTGCTGGCGTACGTGACGGTGCCGCTCCGCTACGGCGCCGAGGTGGTCCTGCTGTTTTTCCTGCTCAGCGGTTTCGTCATCCATCTGCGGCAAGCGCGATGCCTCGCTCGCGGAGAAGCGCCTTCGTTCCGAGCGCTGTCCTTCTTTCGGCGTCGTGCGATGCGCTTGGTGCCGCCGCTGTTGTTCGCGCTTCTGCTCACCGCCGGACTCGACGCCGCCGGATCGCGCGCTACTCCGTCGCTCTACGATGCCTACGCGGGCGGTCGATCCGCATTCGCGTTCGGAGCAAATGCGCTCTTCCTGCAAGGCTTCGCGGCGCCGACGTTCGGTTCGAACAGCGCGCTTTGGTCGCTGTCATACGAGATGATGTTCTACGCGCTGTATCCGTTGCTTCTGGTCGCGAGAGTGCGATTCGGCGCGCGCGTCGCCTTTGGGGCGACCTTCGCGGCCGGCGCAGCAGGCATCGCCGCCCACCTCGCCGTTCCCGCGATCGGCTGGACGATCGCACCGTACTTCGCGATATGGTCGCTCGGCGCGCTCATCGCCGAAGCCTTCGCGACCGGTGTGCCTCTGCGGCAGCCCATCGTCCTGCTTGCGGCAGGCGCTGCGCTTATGTTGCCGTCGCTTGTGGCTCCGGGAGCGCTCGATCCAACGGTACAAAGCGCCATCTTTGCGGCGGGACTAGCGCTGATCATGCTGGTCTTCGTGTTGCACCCGCAGGGACGTGGTCCGGCCGTTGCTCTCGCGCGCCTCCGCGGCCTGGGCGCGAGATCGTACACGCTGTACGTCGTGCACACACCGCTGTTGGTGTGTCTGGGGGCGCTCTGGTTGCGCTGGCGCGGGCCCTTTCCGGAATCAGGCTGGCTGATGCCTGCCGGAGTCGCCGCCGCCGTCGCGCTCGCGTTTGCTGTAGCGCCGTTCGTTGAGCTGCCGTTCAGCGCACGGGCGAAACGACGTACCGGCACCACGCAGATCACGTCTCGCCACAGCGGTTTGCGGGCGATTCCGTCCGTCGTGCCTGACTCCGAGGAGGTAGCCGATGAGCGACAGGCCGCTTAGGGTCGCGCACCTGGTGTCGCACCCGATCCAGTACTTCGCGCCGCTCTACCAAGAACTGACCGCACGGCCGGAGATCGACCTCACGGTGTTCTTCTACTCCGATGCGACAACGCGAGAGTTCGTCGATCCCGGATTCGGCCGCAGCGTCACGTGGGACACGCCGCTGCTCGATGGTTACCGCCATCGCTTCATGCCGAGTGCTGCGAGGACCGATATCTCCAGCCGCTTCCTCAAGCGGCCGAACTGGGACATCGTGCGTGAGGTCGCGTCTGGGCGCTATGACGTGTTGTGGGTGCATGGCTACGCGCACCTGACGACGTGGCTCGCCGTGGTGGCAGCGCGCGCCCGGGGTATGCGTGTGCTGATCCGTGACGAGCAGACGTTGTTGCACGCACGGCCGTTGCATAAGCGACTTCTGAAGTCGCTCGCGTTGCGTGCGCTCTACAGCCAGTCCTCTGCTCTGTACATCGGCGAACAGAACCGCCGCTACTTCCGCCATTACGGCATGCCCGAAGGGCGGATGTTCGCTGCCCCATACTGCGTCGATAACACGTACTTCCAGACGCAGGCTCGCCAACTCGCTTCACGGCGAGACGAGATCCGCGCGCAATTCGGCATCATGGCTGATGCGCCGGTTGTCCTGTTCAGCGGCAAGCTGATCGAGAAGAAGCAGCCGCTGCTACTCATCGAAGCATTCGCGCGTGTGCGCCGCGAACGGCAATGTGCACTGCTCATCGCTGGCGATGGTCCGCTTCGCGATGCGTCCGAGCAGCTTGTCGCGCGGCTCGACGTGCCGGATGTGCATTTCGCAGGCTTCCTCAACCAGAGCGAGATTTCGGAAGCGTACACCGCTGCCGACATCTTCGTGCTTCCGTCGATCTTGCACGAGACGTGGGGACTGGTGGTCAACGAGGCGATGAACTTCGGGCTGCCGGTCATCGTCAGCGACAAGGTCGGTTGCGCTGCTGATCTCGTGCGCGAGGGCCGGAATGGTTTCGTCGTGCCACACGGCAGCATCGAGGGGCTCTCGGCAGCGATCGAGGCGCTCGTGGCCGATCCGGCAAAGCGCGCCAGGTACGGCGCCGAGAGCCGCCGGATCGTCGACGTCTACACCATCGAAGTGGCGGCTGAAGGCATCGTCGGTGGATGCCTGGGCGCGGCTGCCCGGGCCGATGGCCTCGACAGCGCGCGGCGCCGCGCCGCCTGAGGCACGCACCGCTTCACCGGATGCTCGCGCAGCGAAATGCGGGTGGCAATGCACGAGTTCCCGGGAATCCACTGAGTCTCCGTAAGGCGGCCAACCGGGATCATGCACGTGTCGCGCGCGTTCGCCGCCAGGTTTCTGGCGTCTGACCACGCAGCAGGGAGGCGAGCGATGCCAGATCACACAGCGGGCCTCGGCCGTGCCGTGACTTCTTGCCGCATGTGCGGCAGCGGCGACCTCGACCAGTACCTCGATCTCGGGCACACGCCGCCGGCCGACCAATTCCGTCGCGCCGACCAGCTCGATGAACCCTCTGTGCATTTCCCTCTGCGTGTCGTCGCCTGTATGACGTGCGGGCTATCCCAGCTCGACTACGTTGTTCGGCCAGAAATCCTGTATCAGGACGAGTACCCGTACGAGGCGTCAACCACGCGGGCCGGACGGCTGCACTTCCGCGCCTTTGCCGCGCACGTTGCAAAGCGTTTCGGCTTCGGAGAGCGCGACCTCGCCGTCGACATTGGCAGCAACGTCGGCGAACTGTTGGCGGGATTCCAAAAGGAAGGCATGCGCGTTGCCGGGATCGATCCGGCCGCGAATATCGCGGCGATCGCGAACGAGCGCGGTATTCCAACCGTCGCCGACTTCTTCGGCGAGCGCAGCGTCGCCGACGTCATGCGCGAGCATGGCCGGGCTTCGGTCATCACTGGCACGAATGTCTTCGCGCACGTTGATGATCTCGCCGCATTCATGACGTCGGTGCAGGCGCTGCTCGCGTCGGATGGCGTATTCATCTTCGAGGTGCCGTACTTCGGCAACCTGTTGCGCGACCTTGAGTATGACACCATCTACCACGAGCATCTGTCGTATGTCTCGGTCCAACCGTTGATCAGCTTCTTCGAGCGCTTTGGAATGCGCATCTTCGACATCCGCGAGCAGGACATCCACGGCGGCTCCTTCCGCATCTTCGTCGATCGCGGCGAGCGTGGCCCCGCGACGGACGCGCTCCGCGCGTTCCTCGCTCGCGAGCGGGCGGAGCGCGTGCACGACCCTGTGCGTCTGCGTGAGTTCGCCGATGACGTCCGTGCCAACCGCGCGCAATTGGCCGATCTGCTATACGGGCTGCGGAGGCGAGGCTACCGCGTGGCCGGCGTGAGCGCACCCGCGAAGGGCATGACGCTGCTCAACTACTGCCACATCGGCACGGAAACCCTGGAGTTCGTGACGGAAAAGTCTCGCCTCAAAATCGGCCGCTACACACCGGGGGCGCACATCCCCGTCGTCGCTGACGATGCGCTTCTGGCCAACATGCCGGACTACGCACTGCTGCTCGCGTGGAACTTTGCGGACGAGATCATGGGCAACCTGAGCGAGTATCGCGCGGCCGGAGGACAGTTCATCCTGCCGATTCCTTCTCCGCGCGTCGTGGGGCAGAGACGCGGAGTCAGGCGGCAGCGCCGTGTCGAACAAGACGCACGGGAGCAGGGCCGCGAAACCGGAACTGCGGATCCCGACGAAAGGGTGGCAGCATGAATGTACGGCACGTCGAGAAGGCGTTCGAGGACGCGCGTGGCAGCATTGCTGACATCCTCGAAGACGAGATCATCGAGCACGTGAGCATTCTGACGACGGCGACGGGCAGCGTCCGGGGCAATCACCTCCACCGCGAGACGCACCAATGGCTGTACATCGTCAGTGGTGCGCTGCGCTATGCGACGCAGCATGGGGATGCGACCGTGGAGAGCGGCATCGTCAGCCCCGGCGACGTGCTGAGGACGGGGCCCATGGAGGCACACGCGATAGAGGCTCTCGAAGACACGACCATGGTCGTGATGACGCGCGGTCCCCGCGGCGGCCGGGAGTACGAGTCCGATACCTACCGACTCGAGATGCCGTTAATCGCCGCCGACGCTGCGGTGGCCACGCGATGACCACAGATCTCGGCCCGGCGACGATCCCCGTGAACGAGCCACTCATCGGCGAGCGCGAAACCGCCTATGTGCTCGATTGCATGCGGAGCGGCTGGATCTCGTCGGAAGGACCCTACGTCGCGCGATTCGAGGAAGCGTGGGCGCGCTACTGCGGCGTCGCCCACGGTATCGCGATGACCAGCGGAACGGCGGCGTTGTTCGCCGCGTGCGACGCCCTGCGCCTGTGCCCCGGCGACGAAGTGATCATGCCCACGTTCACGATCATCGGCTGCGCTCAGGCGATCATTGCGACCGGCGCTACGCCCGTACTCGTCGACAGCGATCCGCGGACGTGGTGCATGGACGTCACCGAGGTCGCGGCGCGAATCACGCCACGCACGCGGGCGATCATGGCGGTGCACATCTACGGCCATCCGGTCGATATGGGTCCCCTGCGCGATCTCGCGCGGCGTCATGGCCTCGCGATCATCGAAGACGCCGCGGAAGCGCACGGAGCGACGTACCACGGCGCGCGAGCGGGAAGCCTCGGCGATATTGCCTGCTTCAGCTTCTACGCCAACAAGATCCTGACGACGGGCGAGGGCGGAATGGTGCTGACCAATGACGCGCTGCTTGCGGAACGCGCTCGCAGCTACCGGAACATGGCGTTCCGCTCCGAGCGCCGCTTCTACCACACCGAGATGGGCTTCAACTACCGCATGACCGCGCTGCAGGCCGCGGTCGGCCTCGCGCAGGCCGAAGACATCGAACCGCGCGTCCGCCGAAAACGCCAGATCGGCGCTCGCTACGACGAGTTGCTTGCAGGTGTGACGAACATCGGAACGCCTGTCGAGATGCCGTGGGCGACGAATGTCTACTGGATGTATGGCATCGTTCTCGACGGCTCCATCGGCTACGACGCGGACGAGTTCGCGCGGCGCTTGTCGCGGCGGGGCGTTGCGACGCGGCCGTTCTTCCTGGGCATGCACGAGCAGCCGGTGTTGCGGGAACGCGGCCTGTTCGCGGGCGAGCGCCATCCCGTTGCCGAGCGAATCGCCAGGTATGGCCTGTACCTGCCATCGGGACTGACATTGACCGACGGGCAGCAAGAGCGCGTCGCCGATGCAGTACGCGAGGAGATCGCCGCATGACCACGACGTTCGGCGCCGCCTACGCGGGTGTGTACGACGCCCTGTACGCAGAAAAGGACTACGACCGCGAATGCGATCTCATCGAGTCTGCATTCGCCTTCGCAAGCGCGCCCGTCGCGACCGTGCTCGATCTGGGCTGCGGCACCGGCAACCACGCGCTGCGGCTCGCATCGCGCGGCTACCGCGTCATGGGCGTTGACAGCTCTTCAGAGATGCTGTGTCGTGCGCGAGCGAAGGACAAGCCATCCAGTGCGATCCGCTGGCTCGAGGGCGATGTGCGCACGGTCGAAGCAGGCGGTCCGTACGATGCCGCGCTGCTCATGTTCGCGGTGTTGGGATATCAGCACACCAACAGCGACGTGCGCGCAACGTTCGCGAACATCCGCCTCCACGTCCGTCCCGGGGGACTGCTGATCTTCGACGCGTGGCACGGGCCCGCCGTCTTGACAGATCAGCCGGGATCTCGCGAACGTTTGATCGATACTCCTGATGGGCCCGTGCGTCGCGAAGTGACGTCGTTGCTTGATGTCCGGCGCCACACGTGCCGGGTCCAGTACCGGCTTCGGCGCGAAGGCGGAGACGTGTTCGCCGACGAGACGCACGTCGTGCGCTACTTCTTTCCGATGGAGTTGGAGATGTACCTCGAAGCGGCCGGCTTTGAACTGCTGCAGATGGGCGCGTTCGACACGCCGGATCATGAACCGGACGAGACGACATGGAGCGTGCTGGTCGTCGCCCGCGCAATCTGAACGGAACGTCATGCGCATCGCCTTGTTGTATACCCCCCTCATCGCCGCCGGCGGAGCCGAGCGCCAGGCGCTCGAAGAGGTCGCCCACCTGAAACGCCGCGGCCACCAGATGGCGTTGTTGACGTTTCGCGTGGCCGATGAGGCGATGTTTGTGCCGGGTGTGGCACCGTCCGACGTAACCTTGGTTCCGTCGCGGGGCGGCTGGCCTGGCCAGATCGTCGCGCTGCGGCGCGCGCTCTCGAACATACGGCCCGAAGTGCTGATCAGCCACACCAGCCCGGAGCTGACGTGGCTCGCGACGCGCGGCACGGGCCTGCCGTACCTGCTGTACCACAACAGTCCGCCATTCTACATCGGTGTCGAGGCAAACCCCTACATGGCGGCGCGCCGGTACCGGCGCGTGTTTCCGAAGATTCGCGCCGGCGTTGCCGGTTACGACGAATTGGCAGACGTGGCGTCGATGGACACGCGTCGCCACGTTCTCGCCGAAGTTCGCACGTTCTTCAAGCATCGGGCGCTGCATGATGCGCGCGCGGTGATCGTGCCGTCGCAGCGCACATCGCGCGAGCTTCGGCTGCTCCACGGCGTCGAGGCAACGGTGGTGCGCGGCTGTCTGCCGTCATCGCTGCTGGACCGGGATATCGCGTCTTCACAGGCGTCCGTCGCGCCAATCGTGCTGAGCGTTTGCCGTCTCGAACGGGTGAAGCGCCTCGACCTGCTGCTGCACGCATTCGCCCGCGCGCGGGTCGACGCGCCAGACACGCGGCTCGTGATCGCCGGCAAAGGCCCCGATCTCAGGCGGCTTCGCGCGCTTGCGACGTCGCTCTCGGTCGACGGCTGCGTCGAGTTTGCTGGCTACGTACCCGAGGACCAGCTATGGCAGCTCTACGCTGCGGCAGACGTACTGGCCGCGCCGGCCATGGCGGATTTCAATATCGCGCCGTACGAGGCGATGGCGATGGGCTGCAAGGTGGTCTGGACCGACGAGATGGAGACCGATCCGGACATTGAGTCGAGCGGACAGGTGTTCGTCGCGGCCCCTGATGAAGCCTCGTTCGCTCAGGCCATCGTCGATGCGCTACAGGCGCCGCGCGGGAGGCGGGCTAACCTTCGCGGCATGACGTGGGACGCGCGTGCGGAGCGCGTCGATGCCCTCGTGCAGCGGGCTGCGGCGGACGCAAGGATCGCCGCATGAGAGTGCTGCACGTCATCCCATCGCTGGCAAGCCGCACCGGCGGTCCGGCGACGAGCGTCGTGGAGTCGTCGTTAGCGCTGCAGCGCTGCGGCATGGACGTCACGGTCTTCGCCACCGACATGGCGGAGGCGGCATCGGCCGCTGCACACGGACGCGCAACGTTTGCGGATCTTCCGGCCGGCGCGAGTGACTTGGACGTACGCCTCTTCCCGGCGCGTTGGCCGTACCGCATCGCGTTTTCGCCCGGGATGTATCGCGCTCTTCGCGAAGAAGCGGGTAGATACGATGTGGTGCACATCCACTCGCTGTTTCTGTTTCCGCAGTTCGCCGCCTATCGGGCCGCGATGCACGCAAACGTACCGTACATCGTCTCGCCCAGAGGTGCGCTCGACCCGCATCTTCGGCAGCGCGGGCAGCTGGTGAAAACTGCCGCGGAACGGTTGTGGCAGCGCTCGATGTTCCAGCACGCGGCGGCCCTGCACGTCACGTCGGACGAGGAAGCGCGGCTGACATCAGACATCGCGCCGCGCGTCGCCCGCTACGTCGTACCGAACGGCGTCCGCTGGGATGAATATCAGCAACTGGCGTCGGGCGAGGCGTTCCGCCAGCGCTACATGGGCGGCTCCGCCGATCCCGTCGTGTTGTATCTCGGACGGCTCTCTCACAAGAAGGGCTTGGACATCCTCATCCGCGCCTTTGCGCTGGTGCGGCGTGAGGTGCCCGCCGCGCGGCTTGCGATCGTTGGGCCCGACGACGAAGGCCTGACGCCGGCGCTCATAGCGCAAGCGCGGCGCGAAGGCGTGGTCGATCGCGTTTCATTCACGGGCCTGCTCCGCGGCAGCGACAAGCTGGACGCGTTGGCGGCGGCCGACGTCTGGGCGCTGCCGTCGCACACCGAGAACTTCGGCGTCGCCGTTGTAGAGGCGCTGGCCGCGGCACGTGCAACCGTGATCTCGCCGGCGGTGAACATCGCGCGGGAGATCGCGGAAGCAGGTGCCGGAATCATTGCGCCGCTCAACGCCGAAGCGTTCGGCGTCGAGATCGCGTCTCTGCTGCGCGACGGCGGGCGTCGCGAGGCGTTAGGCCTGCGCGCCCGCGAGTTCGCGCGCCGCTACGACTGGTCGATCGTCGGACCGCGGCTTGCGGCGATGTATCGGGAGATAGCGGTCCAGAGCAGCCGGACGGACTTGGAGGTGCGACTGTGCGCGTAGCAGCCGACCAGCCGCAAGCAATGCCTGCCCTACGCCGTCGAACGCCCTTGACTGTGCTACTTCCGGTACTCAACGAGGAAATCAACCTGCCGGCCGCGCTCGCAAGCGTTGCATGGGCGGATCAGGTCATCGTCGTCGATTCGCACAGCATCGACCGCACGGGCCGGATTGCGCACGGCGCCGGCGCCGAGCTGCTGCAGTTCGACTACACCGCCCGCGGACCAAAGAAGAAGGCGTGGGCGCTGGCGAACGCGTCCATCCGCAACGACTGGGTGCTCGTACTCGATGGCGACGAGCGCGTGACGGACGCGCTCCGCACAGAAATTGAAGAAGCGATCCAGGGCGGCGACCGCGACGGATACTACATCGACCGCGAATTCGTCTTCATGGGTCGCTCCCTGCGATGCTTTCGCCCCAATTGGAATCTCCGGCTCTTCCGCCATCGGCTCGGCCGCATGGAAGACCTCCAGATGAACGACGTGCCGGGCACGGGCGACAACGAGATTCACGAACATATCGAAGTCACCGGCACGACGGGCTTCCTGCGAGCGCCGCTGCTGCACGATGACGATCGTGGCCTGACGGCGTGGCTGGCGCGCCACAATACGTACGCAACGTGGGAAGCACGCGTCTACTGGAAGTTCCGCGACGAACCGTTGGGCTTCGGACCGCTGTCGTTCGTTCGGCTCGATGCGTTCCGCCGCAAGCGCGCGTTGCGGCGCATCTGGGTGCGCCTTCCGGGCCGCCCGCTGCTGCGGTTCACGACTTGGTACATCGCTCGCCGAGGCTTCCTCGATGGCTGGCAGGGATTTACGTTTTGCGTGCTGATGGCGTACTACGAATTCATCATCGGCGCGAAAATGCGCGAGCTTCGGGTGAGCGATGCTCATCCCATCGCGCGATCGACAGAAAGCGTGGAGGTGCGCGATGCAGCGTGACTTGGTCGAGCTGCTGACGTGTCCCCTATGCCGTGACAGCGAACTGACGGGCGCAGACGACGCTGCGGACGGCAGCGCGCTGATCTGTTCGCGGTGCGGGGCGCGCTATCCCGTGCGAGACGGCGTCCCGATCTTGCTGCCACCCTCGTTCGATGCCGCGCGCGTCCACGACGAGCTCGACCACATGCACGGCCACAAGCGCGAGCAAGCACAGTACTACGATCGTGGCGTCGCCGAAGAGTTTGAGATCAGCCGGCCGAACGGTGCGCCGGAAGTGTACCGCTGGCTTCTGGCCAAAAAGTTCCGCCGCAGCATCGCCGGCCTGCCGGATCTGCGCGACGCGACGGTCATCGACGTCTGCTGCGGCAGCGGCATGGACGCGGAGATGCTTGCGCGGAGCGGCGCACGCGTCATCGCGATCGATATCTCCGAAGGCTGCGCTGCGCGAGCGCGTGCACGCGCCGAACGCTACGGCCTCGACTACCTCGTCGTCGTCGGCGACGTCGAACATCTACCGATCCGGACCGCGTCCGCTGATGTCAGCTACGTGCACGACGGCTTGCACCATCTCGACGATCCGGCGATTGGCCTGCGAGAGCTTGCGCGCGTTGCTCGGTGTGCCATCAGCATCACCGAGCCCGCGGAAGCACTAGGCACGGCGATTGCGGTGAAGCTGGGGATCGCGCTCGAGCGCGAGGACGCCGGCAACCGCGTCGTGCGCCTGCGGCCAGACGCGGTGTCGCGAGAGCTTGCCGCGGCCGGATTCGAGGCGCGCGCGCAACGCTACCTGATGTACTACAAGCACGAGCCGGGTGCAGCGATGCGACTCGCGTCGCGACCCGTATTCCGTGAGCTGTACCGCGGCGGCGTCACAGCCGTGGATCGTGTGCTCGGCCGTTGGGGCAACAAGCTGCAAGTCACAGCAGTGCGCAAGCGCGCGGCGTAGGCTCCCTACGCGGTCGCCCGCCGATCAGGTCGGGACAATCCCGATTCGAACGCCAGCGACAAAGACGACGATCTCTGTGGACGGGCGTTCGCACTGTGCGCCGGAGCATGAGGCTGTCCGCAGATGACATCAATCGCCATCGCACCTCCGCGCCGCAGTGCACTCACCTTCGCCGATCTGCGCAGTGTCGTCGTACCGGCACTGCTCTTCGCCACGATCGGCGTCGAGCTCATGATGCTGGTCGCGTGGCTGCCCGACACGCTCGGGGTCTGGTTCCGGCCGGTCGAGAACGGCTATGGCGACTTTCCGCTCTTCTATCGCAACGCAAGTGCCTTCTACCTCAACGGCTTCTACAGCCCGGGCCTCGCCGTGCTCATGCATCCGCTGACGTACCTCGGCATGCGCGCGGCGTTTGGCGTGTACTTCGGTATCAACGTCGCAGCGTTGGCCGGTGTGGCCTTCATCGCCCAGCGTTCGGCTGGCTCGGCGCCGGCGAAAGTCGCCGTCGTGCTCGGCGTCTTTGCCCTGCCCCAGACGCATTGGGCGCTCCGCGTCGGGCACTTCACCGAGATTCTGGCGTTCGCCGCGCTGGCCGGCTTGCTGCTCAGCGACCGTAAGCCGGTCGCCGCCGGCATCTGCATCGCCGTGCTGGCCTTGAAGCCTCAATATCTTCCGGTGCCGCTGCTCTACCTGCTGTGGTCGCGCAACTGGCGCACGCTCGGCGTGACCGTCGGTGCACTCGCATCGCTGGGGCTGGCCGGGATCGCCGTCTTCGCGTTGCGGACGCCGCACGCCGGCAGTCTGTTCTCCTACATCAGCGATTTCTATGGATCTGGCCTGCAACATACGGCGAACTTTCTGACGATCGGGCAGCAGGATCAGTCGTACCAGCAGGGGTGGCAGTACTCGTGGTACGGCTTTCTTCTAAGTAGCGGCATCGATCCCAACCCGTTGCTCGCCGCCGAACTGTTCGCGATCAGCGCCGGTGTCATGGTCCTCGCGTGGTGGAAGTGCACGCCTTCGGTAGCGAAAGTGGCAACCGCCCTCGGCATGCTTCTGCTCACGCCGCACTCGAGCTTTTACAACTGGAGCATGCTGGCAGTGGCGGGCGCGCTGCTCCTTCGCTCCGACCTGCGCCCGCGCTATCTCACCGCGATCCTCATGGGCGGCATGTGCCTCGCCGCGGCGGCAACGCAGAACGCAACGCCGTTCCCCCTACCCGTCGATGTGTATCGGCCGGCGGCGACGCTCGGCCTCTACTGGGTCCAGCCTGCAGCCCTCGTATCGATGTTCGTACTCGTGATCTTCGGGCGGCAGTCGCGTGTCAACACGAACGAGGCAGACACTGTGGCTGGCGTCCCACCGATCCCGCAGCGAGTCGCCGATCCTGCCATGCGCGGAAGCGTGATCAGCTATGCACCGAGACTCGCAGTTTGGACGGCGGTTGCGGCGGTCGCGACGTGCTTCGGTTACGTCTCATCGGCCTACGTCAGCGGCAATGGCCCCTTCCACACGGATGCCTACTTCGGGCGCACACAAGTGCTTCGCGCGCTGCCCGCCGACTTCCCGGCGCCGCCGCAGTCCCGTGTCGAAGCAGCTGGCGCCGGCTCGCACCTCCCCTATCGCATCGAATGGCAGTCGCCGGCACACTCCAGCGATGTCGCCGGCCTGATGCGCGAACAGCTCAATGACGGCACGTGGCGCGTCGTCGATTCCAGCGATGCGGACGGCGCGTTTAAGCTCCGTTCGACGCGTGCGGCCGCTGGTGGCGTCCCACCCATCTTCGCCGAGATCGCCGTGACGGCCGCCGGAGCCGGGAGCAAGGTACGGCTCGAGTTCTCGCCCCTGCCGTCGAGCAGCGTGCCCGGCTACGGCAACTGGTTAAGGAGCATCGGCCTCGTCGTGCACAACGTCGATCCGAATTCGCCAGCTGCGCAGCCAACCCCGGCGTTGCGCTAATCCAGATTGCCGTGTTTCTATCCAGGATTCCGCCCAGCAACGGATATCCGTCCACAAGGACGTGGCTCGTTCCCCGCGAGCATGGCACGGGCGTTCCCGGCTGTGAGTCAGCTACAGCGCGTTCTTGTGCACCCGTCCGCCCTGCATGACAAGAGCGATCCGCGCCTTGTCCTGCAACACCTTGATGTCCGCAAGCGGATCGCCATCGACGATCAGCAGGTCGGCGAACTTGCCGGGCTCCAACGTCCCGACATCCTTCTGCATATGGATGCATTCGCTCGCGACCTTTGTCGTCGAGACGATCGCCTGCATCGGCGTCATGCCGCAGGCCACGTACTGCTCGAGTTCCTCGGCGTTGTAGCCGTGCGGGCCGACGCCGCTATCGGTGCCCATCGCGACGCGGAGTCCTTCAGCGATGGCACGGGTGATGCTGGCGGTGTGATCGGCCATCACTTCTTTCGTCTTGCGGACGGATTGCGGCAGCACACTGCCGGGCGCCTTCTCGGCGTTGCGCAGCACCCAGATCGGCGCGACGAGCGTCGGCACGAGGAACGTACCGCGGCGCTTCATCTCCGCCATCACCTCATCATCGAGCCAGATGCCGTGCTCGATCGACTCAACGCCCGCGTAGACGGCGTTCTTGATGCCCTCTGTCCCTTGCGCGTGCGCCATGCACGTCTTCCCGGCCGCCGCAGCCTCATCCACCATGATCGCGATCTCTTCCGGTGTGAATTGCGTGTGCCCCGGCTCGTCGGACGGCGAAAGCACGCCGCCGGTAGACATCAGCTTGATGAAGTCGCCGCCTGCGCGCAGGATCGAGCGCACAGCCTTCCGTACTTCGTCGGGGCCATCGACGACGTTCTCCGGCCACTCGGGCCCAAGTCCGCTGAGCGCGCGCACGCGCACACCCGACGCCATGGTCGAATCGCCGTGGCCGCCGGTCTGTGAGAGCGCGGTGACGGCGATCTTCATGCGTGGGCCGGGGATCAGGCCACGGTCGATCGCCATCTTGAAGCCCTGCGGCGTGCCACCGGCATCGCGCACCGATGTGATGCCCGCATCGAGCGTCGCTTTCGCGTTCCGCGCGCCGTAGAACGTCTGCAGCGTCGGCGGCGTCAACAGCCGCTCTTGCAGCGACGCCGGGTGATAGAGCATGTGTACGTGGCAGTCGATCATGCCCGGCATCATCGTGCGCCCACCCGCATCGATGACGGCCGCCCCCGTCGGAACAGTGATATTCGCGCCGACCTGTGTGATCCGCTCGTCGTCGACAACGATCGTCGCGTTGCGGACGGGATCCGCGCCGGTTCCGTCGATCAGCGTGGCGTTCGTGATTGCTGTGGTCATGGTCCACATCCCTTCGATGTCGTGCGGCGATCGACTCAGGCGGGCTTGCGCCGCCGCTTCGGCTTCTCGACGCCGGCGCTTCCCGCGCGATACTCCTCCCGCACATCTGCAACGCGCGCATGTCCCGAGAGGGCGATGCCCTCCGATCGCAGCGCCTCGACCAGATCGTCGATCCGGCGCTCCAGTCGCGCCTGCGCGTCGCCGCGCGCGAGAAGCGTCGCGACGTACTGGTTCAAGCTGACGCCTGCACTCTCCGCCGCTTCGGCAAGCCCCTCGTGCAGCGCGCGAGGAAGTCGCAGATTGAACTTACCGCTGTAGGCGTCGTAGTCGATCAGTGTGGGGGAGGGCATGCTATCGCCGGAGTCGTATGCTGATTCGAGCCACAGACCCTTGGTCTCTTCAATCCTGGCAGGAAGATCCGCGAGTTCGTCGGCGTCCGTCATACATCCCGGCAAGTCCGGAAAGTCGGCAAAGTAGCCGTCTTGCGGATCGACGCGCACGCGGAAGGGATACTTAAGTGCGAGATAGTACGAAAGCGGCTTGCGTGCCACGGTGCTACTCCTGTAGGCCCAGTCGTTTCAGCAGATCCTCTACATACACCCGCTTCACGCGGCGCCCGTGAAGCGTCCCGATTGTGATCGGGCGCAAGCCGGGTTTCATGAACACGAGATGGCTACCCTTCCCCTGTCTGCGTTCCCAGCCGTGTCCGGCTAGTAGTCGCTCGATATCGGACACTGCGGAGCCAGTGCGCTCGTTGGCGAGCCGAGCAGCCAGTTTGTCGAGCTGCGTCATCGTACCGCACGAATAGTACCATATGCGGTACTATGCACGAGCGCTACACCTTGCCGACGAGGCTCGCCAGCAGCGCCCGCGTACGCGTCATCGACGCCAGGGGCTCGGAGCCAGCGGGGAAGATCGCGGCGTCGAAGTCCGTCGCGCCGGCGCTGGCGAGGCCGCGGAGCTGCCGCTCGACTTCCGCCTCGTTGCCGACGATGGCGACGTCGGCCGGGCCGGCAACGCCCTCCCGGTCAAGCATGCGCTTGTAGTTCGGCAGCTGGCCGTAGATGACGAACGCTTTCGACGCCATCTCTCTCGCCGCTGCAACGTCCTCGGTGACGCAGATGGGCAGTCCGACGACCACGCGAGGCGCGGGGCGTCCGGCTTCCTTCGCTGCGGCGCTTACGCTGGGCACGACATGGGTTTCGATAGTCTTGACACCCGTCATCCACGTGATGGTGCCGTCCGTCATGCTGCCGGCGAGCTTCAGCATCAGCGGCGCCAGCGCGGAGATCATCACCGACGGCGCCTGTTCGACCTTCGTGCCGATCGCGCCGTTTACGCGATAGACCTCGCCGTTGAACGACACGCGCCGGTCCTTCAGCAGCGGGACGAGCACCGACAGGTACTCACGCACGTGGCGCGCCGGCTTTTCGTACGACATGCCCCACATGTTCTCGATGACGAGCCCGTGCGACGGGCCGACGCCGAGCGTCAGCCGGCCGCCCGTGGCAGCCTGTACGGTCAGCGCCTGCTGCGCCATTGTGAACGGGTGCCGCGGGTAGGTCGGAATGACGGCGCTGCCGAGACCGATGCGGGACGTCCGCTGGCCGGCAAGCGCCATGATCGTGAGCGAGTCGCCGCCCATGATCTGGCCGAACCAGGCGTTGTCGAAGCCGTCTTTCTCTTCGTCGACGATCTGCTGGACTTGCTGCTCGAGTGTCTGCGAGCCGTCGTCTCCGTGCATGAGTCCGATGCGCATGGTCATAGTCCCTTCAAGAATTCGATGAGCGCCGCGTTTGTGCCTTCGGGACGCTCTTGCTGTGTCCAGTGACCGGCATCCGGCAGCGAGACGACGCTGCGCATGTCGTCGCAGTGCGCCTTCATGGTGTCGACGCTGACCGGGTTCGACGCGACGACGCCGTCCTTGCTGCCGTAGACGAACAGGGCGGGCTGCTTGATGCGCGCGCCTTCGAGCTGCGGCAACTCGTTCCAGTCGCGATCCATGTTGCGGTAGCGGTTGATGCCGCCGCGGAAACCGCTGCGCGCGAATTCGGCGGCGAAATAGTCGAGGTCGGCTTCGGTCAGCCACGAAGGCAGCACGGCAGGATCGTTCATGCCGTCGAGCAGCCCCAGCCCCTTCGCCTTACCGGCGAATCCGGGAGCGGCCGGTGCATCGCCCGACGCGCTGTAGAGGATGAGGCGCATCGTGCGGCGTGGGTCGGCGTCGAGCTCGGCCTCGGCGACGCCTACGTCCTGGAAATAGACGATGTAGAAGAACGTGTCCTTGAACATCTGGCCGAGCATTTGCAGCGGCGGGGCAGCCGATCGCGGGCCGTACGGGACGCTCAGTCCGGCGACGGCGCGGTAGCGTTCCGGGTAGAGCAACGCGCTGCTGTACGCCATCGGCGCGCCCCAGTCGTGGCCAACGATCACGGCCGTCTTCTCGCCGAGCGCATCGAGCAGGCCGACGTAGTCCGCCGTCATCTGCTTCATGCTGTACGCCTCGATTGGCTGAGGCGCATCGGTGCGGCCGTAGCCGCGGACATCCGGCGCGACGGCGTGGTAGCCAGCGGCCGCGAGCGCGGGAAGCTGGTGGCGCCACGAGTACCACGACTCCGGGAAGCCGTGGACGAGCAGCACGAGCGGTCCTTCGCCGGCTTCGGCGATGTGCATGCTGATGCCGTTGGTCTGGATTGTGCGGTGCGTGATCTCGGTCATGTGGTGTCCTCTCGTCGTGGTCGGCAACCTTCTTGTAGGGACAGGTCTTCAGACCTGTCCGTCCGTTCGATCTGGCGTCGGTGAATCGGTCGCGCACATGTCGCACGCCTGCGTTTCCTACGCGGGCAGCCCCCTCAGGAACGTGATGAGTGCGGCGTTCACTTCGGCGGCGCACTCCTGCTGAACCCAGTGTCCGGCGCCGGGGATGACGAGCGACTCTTTGAGGCCGGGTACTGTCACTTTCATGCCGTCCGCCGGGGCGAATCCGCGCACCGGGTCTTTTTCGCCGGTGATGAAGAGAGCGGGCTGTTCGATCTTGGCGGTCGCCAACTCCGGCAGTTCCTCCCAGTCGCGGTCCATGTTGCGGTAGCGGTTGAGTCCGCCGCGGAACCCGCTGCCAGCGAACTCCTTGGCGAAGTAGGCGACGTCGTCCTCGGTGAGCCAGTCGGGCAGCTTGTCCGGCGCGGCAATGCCCGTCAAAAACTTGTCGCCCTTCTTCTTCGCCTGCACGACTTCGGCGGCGGTGTCGAATCCGGCGACGCCCGCAAGAATCGTACGCATCGTCCTCGGGATGTCGGCCTCGAACTCTGCCTCGGCGACGCCGGGCTCCTGGAAGTAGAGGATGTAGAACCAGTTATCGCCGAACGCGGTCTTGAACAGTTGCGTCGGCGGCATCGGCGCGCGCCCGAGGTGCGGCACGCTCATGCCCACCACGGCGCGGTAGCGGCCCGGATGCAGCGCGGCGCTGTTCCACGCCATCGGAGCGCCCCAGTCGTGCCCCATGACCACGGCGGTCTTCTCGCCCAGCGCGTCCAGGATGCCGAGGTAGTCAGCCAGCATGGTCTTCATGCTGTACGCCTCGATGGCCTCCGGCTTGTCGCTCTGGCCGTAGCCTCGCACATCCGGCGCAACGGCGTGGTAGCCCGCCGCTGCGAGCGCGGGCAATTGGTGGCGCCACGAGTACCACGATTCGGGCCAGCCGTGCAGGAGGAGCACGAGGGGGCCCTCGCCGGCTTCGGCGATGTGCAGGTTGATGCCGTTCGTCTCGAGGGTTCGGTGGGTGATTGCGGACACGGAGTCTCCCCTTGGTCGCAGAACCAAAAACGTAGAACCTCGAACCTTGTCAGGTCATGCGGGACGGTTCTAGGTTCTAGGTTCTAGGTTCTGAGTTCTGGGTTCTCTTTGCAGGATGACTATCCGCGAAGCTGACGCTTCGCTCAAGCGAGCGGTTCAGGCAGCGGGGGCGTCAGATCGCGCCGTGCCGCCTCGCCCGGAAGCCAGCGACCATCACGAACATCAGGGCGCAGAGGACGGCCGTGACGGCGACGCCCTGCGCGGGACCGGCGTCCACGAGCACCCTGCCCTGGAGCCAGGGGATGGCGAGGCCGCCGGCGTTACCCATCGTCACCGTCGCGGCGGTCACGTTGCTCTTCGCGCCATCCGACGCAATGGCGAGAACCGCCGGCCAGATCGGGCCGAAGCAGAGTCCCGCCGCAAACGCCGAAATGCCGGCAATCGCCAGGTTGCCGGAGGACAGCGAAAGCACGAGCGACGCGATGCCGCCGGCCGCGACCGCCGCGATCAGCATCGTGCTCGCATCCCGCTGGCGCGAGAAGTAGACGCCGCTGAAGATCCGGCCGAGGGCGAGCGCGGCCCAGTATCCCGCCGCGAGCAGCGCGCTGACGAACACGCCGGCGTGGGCGGTCTCGCGCGTGTATGAAGAAACCCAGGAGCCGAGGCCGAACTCGGCGCCGACGTACAGGAATAGCACGGCGCCCATGAGCAACGCCGTTGGGTTCCCGGGCAAGCGGAACTCTTCGTCGGGCACGGCAATCGGATGGTGCACGGCGGCGTCTGCGACGATCGTCAGTACGAGCGCCGCAGCCGCGAGCGCGGCGATGCCGGTGTAGACGATCCAAAGCTCGCCAGTGGACGCGAGCACGGCGCCGGCCCAGATCGGCCCGGCGATGGCGCCGATCGCGAAGTAGAGGTTGAGGCGGTTGATGGCGCTGGGCGCGTCGTCTGACGTCAGCGGCATCAGGATGTGCGTGGCGGCGACCATCAGGCCGTCGCCGGCGCCCAGCACGACGCAGCCGATCAGCATCACCGGCCATGACGGCGCGAAGGCGATGAGCAGCAGCCCGCTCGTCGCGCAGACAAGCCCGGCGATGCACAGCGAGCGTGTGTCGTGCCCGTGCAGCACGACGGCGACGAGAGCGGACGCCGAGATCGATCCGAGGAAGAGCGCTGTGAGGATCAGCCCGGCCGTATCGAGCGATACGCCGAGATCCTCGGCGATGAACGGAAGCGCCGGTCCGAATGCGGCGGCGTAGACGCCCACGAGAAAGATCGCCAGGAAGGCGGCGGCGTGGAGCAGGCGATAGTCCTGGGCGGAAGCAGCGGTCACGGTGCGCAGGTTATCGAGTGCGAGGGGTGGTGGGTAGGAGCGGCGTTTGCCGTGCGCGTCTGCTCCGCTAGCCTGAACGCATGAACACTACACAACTCGGCAGCACCGGCATCACCGTCTCGAACCTCTGTCTCGGCAGCATGCAATTCGGATGGACGGCCGACGAAGCGGCGTCGTTCGCCGTGATGGATGCGTTCGTCGCGGCGGGCGGCAACTTCATCGATACGGCGGACATCTACAGCAACTGGACGCCCGGCAACTCCGGCGGCGTCTCCGAGGAGATCATCGGCCGCTGGATGAAGGCGCGCGGCAACCGCTCCTCGATAGTCATCGCGACGAAAGTGCGCGGCCCCATGTGGAAGGGCGACGATGGCGAAGGCCTCAGCCGCGCCCACATTATGCGTGCCGTCGAGGACAGTCTGCGTCGCCTTCAGCTCGACACGATCGACCTCTACCAGTGCCATTGGCCCGACGAGAAGACGCCGATCGAAACAACGCTCACCGTGTTCGACGAACTGATCAACGCCGGGAAGGTTCGACACATCGGCGCGTCGAACTACAGCGCCGCGCAGCTCGGCGCCGCGTTGAAGGCCGCCGAAGCGAAGAAGCTGCCGCGCTTCGCGACGCTGCAACCGCACCACAACCTCGTACACCGAAAGGAGTACGAAGCAGAGCTGGCGCCGCTGTGCGCGCGCGGGGGCATCGGCGTCATCCCGTACAGCCCGCTCGCCGGCGGCTTCCTCACCGGTAAGTACCGCAAGGGTCAGCCGCTGCCGGAGAGCCAACGCGCCGGCCGCGTCAAGGAGTATATGACCGACGCCGGCTTCCGCGTGGTTGATGCGCTGGACGCCGTGGCGAGCGCGCACGGCACCAGCGTGCCCGCCGTTGCGCTGGCGTGGCAGATGACCCGCCCGGCGATGACGGGGCCGATCATCGGCGCGAACACGCCGGAGCAGCTGGCTGCGCTGCTGCCCGCGTTGGATCTGCGCCTGACGGCAGGTGAGGTGGCCGCATTGGATTCGGCGAGTGCGGGGATGTGAGATGAGCGCGCGTGATGTAGGGGCACGCGGTGGCGTGCCCTCGTGCGGAGCAAGATAATGAAGTCTGGGCCGCTGCGTAATGGCGGCGGCAGTTGCGGCGCTGGATGCGGCGAGCGCAGGGATGTGAGGCGAGCGCGTGTGATGTAGGGGCACGCGGTGGCGTGCCCTCGTGCGGAGCAAGATGTTGAATTCTGAGCCGCGCGACAGGCAACGCCGCTCGATTCGGCTGTCGGCGTTCGACTACACATCCGCCGGCGCGTACTTCGTAACTATTGTCACCGCGAAGCGCGCCTGCGCCTTCGGCGAAGTCATAGGCGATAGCTGCGTCCTTGGCGCACTGGGCGCGATCGTCGAAGACGAGTGGCGCAAGACAGCCGAGATCCGTGAGACCGTAGAACTTGACGAATTCGTCGTGATGCCGAATCATCTCCACGCCATTCTGTGGATCGCGGACGAGAGGGATGCGCTAACCGAGGGCACGCCACCGCGTGCCCCTACAACACGCCGATTCGGTCAGCCCGTCCCACGGTCGCTGTCTACCATCATCAACAACTTCAAAGGGCGCGTCACGATGCGTGTCCGCGAGCTGATCGGGATCGCGGATCAGGCCGTATGGCAGCGCGGCTTCTACGAGCGGATCATTCGCAGTGAAGGAGAGCTGCGTCAGACGCGGGAGTACATCGTCGCGAACCCGCGCCTCTGGTCTGAAGACGCAGAGAACCCCGGCCGTAAGGCGTAGGGGCACGCGGTGGCGTGCCCTCGTGCGGAGTGAAACGTCCGATTGTGGGGCACCGCCGCGACCCTACGCGTCGCCGGCGGCCCCGCCGCGCTCCGCGAGCCGCCGTTCGTAGATCAGGCGCTCGTAGTACGACAGCACCTGCTGGCTCACACGATCCCAGCTGAATTGCTGGCAGCGCTCCCGGCCGCGCGCGGCCATCGCCTCGCCGCGTGACGGGTTGCGGAGCACATCGATGAGCGCGTCGGCCAGTGCCTGTGGATCTTCGGGACGGACGAGCAGCCCCTCGACGCCGTGGGTGAGCACGCCCGCAAAGCCGTCGATATTCGACGCCACGATCGGCAGCCCCGCCGCCATCGCCTCGAGCAGGACGATGCCCTGGCTCTCGAATCCCGTGTTAGGCGCGCAGAAGACGTGGGCGCTGCGGTGGTACCGCGGCAGCTCGTCGAACGGCACGTAGCTGCGGAAGACGACATCGTGCAGTTTCGCTTTGCGTACCGCGTTCTCGTAACGCCCGAACTCGCCTGCACCGACGACGATCAGCCTGCTGTTGGGGATCGCCCGCTGCACGCCGACGAAGGCGCGGATCAAGAACTTCAGCCCCTTCCGCTTCTCCGGCCGCCCAACGAATAGCACGTTGCGCTTACCATCCATGAACTCAGGCAAGGGTGCGACCTCGCGCTCGAAGTGCTCGATGTCGACTCCATTGGGGATGATGTTGTAGTAACCGGGGAAGTACTTCTCGATGTGCTTCACCGCCGCTGCCGAGACGGCGATCTTGCCGTCCAACTTGCGTTGCCAGCGCTTGATCAGGCGCCGCCCGTACACATACACGAGATTCGAGTCGCGCGCCGCGTGCCACGTGCCGACGTTGATCGTCGTCGAGTAGCGCAGAAACTGGATCGGCAGTTGCGGCATGAACGGCTCGTGCACATGGACGATGTCAAAGTCCGTCTCCTCCAGCACCCGCTTCGCCTTGCCGGCGGTTCGCAGCGATAGCGTGATACGCGCAACTGATCCGCTCACGCGCAGCGGGATCGGCCGGCCGATGATCGTGATCGGGCACGGCCCGTCGGTCACCTGCTTCACGCCGGGTGCGATGATCTGCGGCGCGTGCCCCAGTGCGACGAACTGCTCGGCGAGGTGCGAGATGTGATTGTTGACGCCGCCCGACACAGCCCAGTCGTACGGCGAGACGATCGCGATCTTCATCGCTCACGCTCGGTCTCAGAGCCTGGCGCCGGAGCTGCGGGCTTGTGGCGCGCGTGGCTGACGATGAAACTGCGGATCGTCGGCGCCCATCCCATGTTCCGCGGCGTCGCCATCATGCCACGCCACTGCTGCAGCGCGATGTTCCGATACCCCAGCTCCGACATCCGCGGCGCACGCCCCGCGGCGCCGGACGTCGCCTTTCTCTCGATCGCCCGCCGCAGATCGGTCGCGGACGAACCGTCGAACCGCGTGTATGCGCTGCCGATCGACTGCAGGAAGTGCGCGTCGCTGGAGCCGAGGGCTGCCAGCTGGAAGCGCTCGCGATTGAGCTGCCGCGCCTTGGCCGCCGTGACGCGTCCCGCCGGACTCAGGTTGTACTCCTCCATGCCGTCGAAGTGCACCCCGTCGTTTCGGGCGGCCGCGATCCGCTCCAGCACGCGCGCGCCGACGCTGCGCGTCAGCCACGACAGTGGATGTGGCACGATCGCGAGGCCGCCCTGCGCATGGATCGCTGCCAGCGTCTCCTCCATACGGCGGAAGCTCGCCACTGGTTCGTCGATGAACAGCGCCAGCACGTGGCCGTCCAGCGTCGTCACCTCCATGCCGCAGATGAGCTCGAAGCGGTAGTTGCCCCGCGCGTGCAGGTCGCGCGCCTCGTCGGCGGCGCGCAGCGTGTCGTGCTCGGTGACGGCGACCACGTCAAGATCGCCGTCCTGCTCGACATAAGCAAGTAGCTCCGGGACGGTCGCCATCCCGTCGCCGTGACGCGTGTGTATGTGGAGATCAGCTCTGCCCAAGTTCGATGTTCGCGCACGCAGTATGCGCGCTCCGGTGTCGTGGCTCTGGCGTTTGGGCCGCCCATCATTCGGGCCGCCATTTGAGGGCATTGTAGCGCGGGTTTGGCGCCTATTTCGGCCCGGCAGGGGATAGCGCCGTTGTGGAGGGCTTCGGCTGCAGTTCGTCCGGCCAGATGCGGTCGAGCACGCTCCACTGACCGGGATCCTCCTTCAGATGCTTCTCGAACAAGGCCAGGAGGGCGGCCGTGTTCGTACGGAGATCCGCTTCGCGGTCGCCGGTGCGGATCATCTCGAGCGGGGGGCCCAGCCTCGTGTACATCTTGAAGCCGCCCGTGCGCCGCACCCAGCCCGGCAACAGCATCGCGTTCGTGCGCATGGCCAGGTCCACAGCCCCCGTCGGGAACCGCGCCGGCGCCCCGCAGAAGTCCAACACGATCCCGCGCTTCTGGATGTCGCGGTCGACCAGAATGGCCGATACGCCGCCGTTTCGCAGCCATGTCAGCGCATCTCTGATCGCCGCAAAGCTTACGGGCTCATAGATGTGGCCGTGCACGGTACGCAGCCCGCGCATCAGGCGCCCGAGCTCCGGCGGCTCCAGCGGCTCGACCAGCGCGAACACCTTGATGCCGATTGCGGCGAGGCCTTGCACCGCGAATTCCGGATTGGCGTAGTGCGCCGAAGCGATGATCACACCCCGTCCCGCCGCGCGCGCCTCATCCAAATATTCGAGGCCATCGATCTTCATGTCCTCGTTCCAGAATTTCTTCACGTCCATCCTATGCATGCCGACGACGTCCGCGTAGTAGCGGCCTGTGTTACGCGCGCACTGCCGGCTGATGCGGTCGACCTCAGCCTCCGACGCACCCGTTCCCAGCACGTGCCGAATATTGCTGCGGATGTTCTTGCCGATGTTCGGGGCCCAGTTGTATACGCGGTCACTCATGAAACGCGAGATGCCATAGCGCCAACTTAGGGGCATCCGCCCGATCGTATGGATAACGGCGAACATCAGGTAGAAACGCCACTTGCTCAGCCGGGGAATGAAGCGCAACGTCCTAGACCTCTCCAGCAAGTGCGCTCGACGATGCCGGCGCCGCGGCGGCGTTGTTCCAGAGCCTACGGAAGATGAACCACTGGTCGGGGTGCTGGCGAATGGTGCGCTCCAGCGATGCCATGATCAGCCGCATCAACTCGTGTACATCGCGCTCTTCGTGCCCCGTGGGAGCGTAATCGCGCAGACTCATGTCGAGGACTGGCCGAATCTCGACATCGTCCTCGGGACCGCGCAATACCACCGCTGGTACGACCCACGCGCCCGTTCGCAGAGCGATGCGCGCCGCGGCAGGCGAAACGAGAGCGGGTGCACCGAAGAAATCGACGCGGATGCCGCTCGCTTCGGACGATGCGACGTCGACGAGCAGTGCCAGGATCTCGCCCCGGCGCAGGGCTTTGAAGACGGTCGGTCCCAGGCGGTCGTGACCGATGATCTTCGCCCCGAGTTTGCTGCGCGAGCCCTGGACGAGTTTGTTCATCGGCGGATACGGGAATGTCTCCGCGATCGCGTTGACCGGATAGCCATAAGCTGCGACCGCCGCCGCCCCAAGATCCCAGTTGCCGAAGTGAATCGTTGCCATGACGACGCCGCGACCCGAGGACGTGCACGCGTTCAGCTCGTCCCACTGGTCGAATCGCAAGCGTCGCTTCACCTCCTCGCGGGTGATGACGGGGAAGTGGATGAAGTCGATGACGTACTTTCCGAAGTTGCGGAATGAGCGCCTCGCTACAGAGTCGACGAACCTGGCGTCGTTGCTGCGAAGCACGTGCGCCAGGTTCGCGTTGAGGGCTTTGCGTTGGCGAGGGAAGATCACCCAGTAACAGAGCAGGGCCACGCGCTCGGCGAACCAGTAGCCCAGCCGAAGCGGCAGCGGCCGCGCCACGACGATCGCCAGCCGAAAGAGCCAGTAGACCGTCCTGTCGAGCAACCTCACCTCAACCGGCTGTGAACTCTTCCACCATGTCGTGGGCCACGTCATCGGCGTACTGCGTCGGCGGTGACTTCATGAAGTATGCCGACGGTCCGGCGATGCCACGGTCGAGCGCGATCTTGCAGCAGCGGATCGCATCGATGACAACCCCGGCGGAGTTCAGGCTATCCCAGACGTCCAGCTTCACCTCCGCATTCAGCGGGACGTCGCCGAAGGTCGTGCCTTCCATCCGAATGTAGCACCATTTGCGGTCCAGAAGCCACGGCACGTGGTCCGACGGCCCGACATGCACGTCGTCGGCGGGCAGTTCGTCGTCCAGCTGCGACGTGACGGCGTTCGTCTTCGAGATCGTCCCGAAGAGCGGCTTAGGGCGTCGTTACTCCGCCACGTACGCTAGTCCAACTCCTCCGCGTAGTATTCCGCTCCCAGGTGCGTGATTTGCTCTTCGCCCTTCAGCCAGCGGAGTGTGTTCTTCAGCTTCGTCTGTTGGATGAACAGGTCGTGCTCCGGGTAGACCTGCGGCGCATGCTGCGGGCTCTTGAAGTAGAAGGATAGCCACTCCTGGATACCCTTCATCCCGGCACGCTTCGCCAGGTCAAGGAAGAGCGCCAGGTCGAGCGCCAATGGCGCCGCCAGGATCGAGTCCCGGCAGAGGAAGTCGATTTTGATCTGCATCGGATAGCCGAGCCATCCGAAGATGTCGATGTTGTCCCAGCCCTCCTTGTTGTCGCCGCGCGGGGGGTAGTAGTTGATTCGCACCTTGTGGAAGATGTTGCCGTACAGCTCCGGGTAGAGGTCCGGCTGTAGCACGTACTCGAGCACCCCCAGCTTCGACTCCTCTTTCGTCTTGAAGGACTCCGGGTCGTCCAGCACCTCGCCATCGCGGTTGCCAAGGATGTTGGTCGAGTACCAGCCGTTCACGCCGAGCAAGCGGGCCTTCAGCATCGGCGCCAGAACTGTCTTCAACAGCGTCTGTCCCGTC
>CAYWOO010000150.1:0-10498 GCA_964458665.1 uncultured Dehalococcoidia bacterium | reverse complement strand
CAATGCCTACATCGCACATCTCGACCATCCGGCGGGCGTGGCCGCCGGTTCGGTGACGGTCGCGGATACCGGCAACCACACCATCCTCACGGTGCAGACGAATAACGACCCGACGGGCGCGCCGGCGGCGCCGCACCCCGGATCGGGCAACTTCTGCACGCAGAAGTTCCAAACCCCGCTGGCAGGCATCGCCGACTGGAGTGTGATCATGCTCACCGTCGGCCTCATTGCCGGCCACCGGCGCCTGCGCTGGCTGTTCCAGTTGATGTCTGCGCGACTGCGGCTGCGGCCGGCCGCAGCTGGCAGCGCGATATGAGGGAGCGTGCGTGACGGAGAGACGACACCCCGACATCGCGCAACCCGGATCGCGCCGGCGGTCTGGCACGCGACGGTGGGCGAACCGACAACCGGTCGCCAGCCTTTGGTCGGGCATCGTGCTGGTCGCATTGGCGTGCAGTGGAGGCAAGGCTCACACGCGAGCTGGACCGACGGCGACGGCACATGTCGAACCGGCCGCGGCGGCGCGCATGGGCTCGTCGCCATCGTCGACCGGCGCGCGAGTCACCACGGCCTCGCCAGCGGGAGCGAACGCCGACGAGACGAGTCCGGTCGTGGCGTCCGGAGGCGACTCGGCAGCCGATGTGCCCTCCACCGACCCCGCGGACCCTGCTTCGAACAACCCTCCCACCGCCACCGCTCCCGATGTCGAACCAACGGTGCCGGCCGCCGCCGAAACACCGACGGCCATAGCGGCGATCATTTCGGTGCCAGACAACACTCCTGTGCCCGTGATCACCGTGGTGCCGCGGCCGGATGTCACGTTCACCATGGAACAGGCGCAGGCGCTGCTCGCAGTGGATGCCCTGCGGACATCCGACTTTGACGAAACGTTGTACAAGTGGAACAAGACGACGGATCTGATCCAGAGCAATGCCACCCTCGCAGCCGCGGACGCGGCACTCGGGGCGTCTGCCGCGCGCTGCGGGCGGCTTCTGGGGCGGACGCTCGTCCTCCAACCGGCGAATGTTGCGGCGGCATACCTGGGGTCAAGGCCAACAGCAGCATTCACGCAAGTCGTCGTATATGCGACGGCGGCCGGCGCCGCCGACTGCGGCGCCGAGCTACTACAGCGCTATCAACAGCGGGGAAAGCTCGCGCGCGCGCTCGGCGTCTTCGATGATCCGGAGTCTGCCGCGATGACCGTTGCCGATTTCCCACCGGTCGGCAGCGAATCGCTTGCCGCAAGCATCAGCGGAACGGTCACCGTTCCGTCGTACGGGCCCGTCGTGGTCAACATCTTCGTCGTAATGTTCCGCACCGGCAACGTCGTCGCCGTCGTAGGCGTAGCCCGCCATCCCTATGCGGTATTCAGCGGGGCCGAGATGTTGACGCCCCTCCTCAACCTCGTGCTGCAGCGCATCGCTGCGTAGTCCGAGCTATGAGCGCGGGATGGAGTCGCGGAGCGCTTCGATCTGGCGGCGCACGCTCGGGATCTCCACCTGCTTCTCCGCTTCTTCTTTCAACTCCTCGAGTGCTCGTGGGTTCTGCCCCTGTGCCTTGAAGAGCAACGCCCGGTGATAGGACAACTCCGCACGTGACTCCGGCGGCAGCGTCGACAACCCCTGGAGCGCCTGCGCGAAGTCGGCTGTCGCGCGATCGTAGTCGCCTACGAGATAGTAGCCATAGCCCCGCCTGTCGTAGCCGGCTGCGAAGGTCGGGTCGATCTCGACCGACCGGTTCAGGTCCGCAAGCCCCTCCTCCAGTTGCCCCAATTCCAGATGCGAGAGCCCGCGGCTGCTGAAGAGGAACGCCGACGGCTTTTGCGCCCGCGCTATGAGCGTAGTCGCGTCGTCGATCGCAAGCTGATGCTTCTCTGTGTAGCGCGCGATGTATAGCCGCGTGCTCAGTTCGTTCTCGTCAAGGAGCAGGCCTGCGTTTGCGTCGGCAAGCGCGTCATCGCCGCGGTCCAGGTAGAGACGCACGACGGCTCGTCCTTGATACGCGAGCACAGACTTGGCGTCGAGCGCGATTGCCTTGGTGAAATCGTCGTCGGCTTCCGCATAGCGCTTGAGTTGGCGATTCGCCGTTCCGCGTATGCGGAGCATGAACACGTTGCTCGGCTCTACGTCCAGTACGCGATCCGCATACTTGATCGCCGAGTCGAAGTCGCCTAACTGATCTGAGATCGATGCCAGCTCTCCCAGCGCGATGTACTGCCGCGGGTTGAGCTCGACAACCCGCTCACAGTCCTGGCGGGCGCTTTCGTATTGTTGAACTGCTTCAAGCGCGAGGCAACGAATGAAATACGCATCCCATGATTGTGCTCCGGGTGGCAATGGCTGCGTTGCGCGCGCAAAGTCCTTCGACGCTGCGTCAGTATCGCCTTTCTCGGCCTGTGCCCACGCCCGAATCGCGTATCCGCCCGGATGGTTGGGGCGGAGTTCGATCAGCTTGTTGGCGTCGGAGATCGCGCCGTCGTAATCACCCAGCTGGATGCGGACGTTGCCACGCGGTAAGTAGCTTGCTGGAAAGCCGGGGTCGAGCGCGACGGCGCGCGTCAGTTCGGCTGCGGAAGCCTCGAAGTTGCCCGCTGAGAGATAGCGCTCGCCGAGGAGATAGTGCGCCATCCCGAGATCAGGAAAGATGCGCACCACGCGCTGGTAGGAGTCGAGGTGCCCAGGCGTGTCAACGTCGTTTGCGGAAACGATGACGGCCTGACGCATTCCGTACCAGCCGACCAGTCCGAACACGACCGCTGTCAGCAACGGCACCTCGAAACCGATCAAGCTGAACCGATGTTGTACGGCGCCGATTCGGAGTCGGCGGTCAGAGAGCGCAGATGTCGCCGCACCACCCAGAGCGAACAGGATGGCCACCGCCATCGCCGCGCCGAAGCCCGCAGACGAGAGGCTAGTCTGAAGTTCGCTATTTGGAAGCAACCTGAACTGGTACGCGCAAAGCACGCCCGCCGATACCACACCCACAATGGCTGCCAGCAATCCCAACTGACGGGCGAGCAACCAGCTGCGCGATTGCTCCGCCTGGCGCGGACCCAGCGAAGCCTGGCGTTTGCGCGCCCACGCTCGTGCATGGAACCGCAGCAGCGCCGTCCAGATCACGGCTGCTGCCAGCGTCCCGATGATCGCGCCGCCGAGTAGTGAGTACTCGCCTAGAAGGATTTGCAGCGTCGCGCCGCCGACATACATGGACGATAGACGGTCGAGCCGATTGAGCCGCAGCAGTTCGAGCAGCACTCCGAAGCCGGCCAGCACGCTCGCCAACCCGAGTATCCAGCCGGCGAGCGACCAGACGATGATCGATGGCCAGCTGACGCACCTCCGCATCAACGCCGGCGCGGCCACGTGGGAAAACACGATCCCCGCGGCCAGCAGCGGCAGGCCGCCGAGCGCCATCGCGATGAGCACCGAGGACGGGTTGATGCCGATGATCCCGGTCGGCAGGCCGAGCGTCTGATTATTGGCGCTGGGTCCTCGTTGAGCGAAGAGCAGGAAGATCGGGGCGAGCATGAGCAAAGCGATTGCCGATTGCAGCACGGCCGAAGCGGCGCGCACGCCGATCGTGGGGCGTCCCCGCGTGTACAGCTCAGCAAGTGATGTCATCGCGATGAGCCGATTCGCTGCGCGCCGATGGCTTCGCGCCTCTACCGGCGCCCGCAAGCGGTCGGCGCGCTCAGCCGCGGTCAGGTGATACGTCGCGGCGCGGCTTGCGTCGCCCGCCTGCTCGAAGTGGTACGCGATCTGCTCCGGCTCAATGTCGACGCCTTCGCCGCGCATCAGCTCCAGCGCCTCCGCTGCACGCAGATGCAGTTCGGCGCGCCGCCGTCGCAGCAGTCCATCGAGGAGCACCTGCTGTACCAGAGAGTGACGAAAGTTGTAACCGCGTGGGCCGCGCCCGGTCGCAATGTCCAGCAGCCCAACCTGGCATAGGTGGTCCAGCGCCTCGTAGAAACCCTCAGTCGCGGCCGTCGTGAGCTTGAGCGGCTCCTCCAGGAACGCGTGACCGAACACGCTCGCATCGCGGAGCACAAGCCGGCTCGTCTCGTCAAGTTCATCGATGCGGGCGATGACGGCGGTCTGCAGTGATTCCGGTACGTGCGCGCGATCAGGCGCTGCTGCCGCCGCCGACGAGAGGATCTCCAGGTACAGAGGGTTCCCGCCTGCCTGAGCCACGATTGTGCCGACGGTACCTTGAGGCAGCGCCGGCGCTGCCGCAGAGACGAGCGCCCTCGCCTCGTCCTCCGTCAGCGGTTCCATCACGACCGTTTCCGCGTGCGGCAAGTGTTTCGGACGTCGTCCGGTCGGCTGACGCAGCAAGAGGGTGAGCACGGGGCGTGATGCGATACGAGGGAGCAGCTTTTCGACGACTTCGATCGTCGCCGCATCGGCACGGTGCATGTCGTCGAGCACCAGCATTACCGGTTCTGACGCGGCGACCGCGCTGAGCACCTCCACGAGCGCGTCGACAAGCCAGTCCTGCTCCACCTGCGGCGCGTCCCGCTCATCGTCCACGATGGCATCAAGGCGCGCACGCGTTCCTTCACTAAGGTCGTCGCGCAAGGCGGGGAGCAGCTGCAAGAGGGGCCCGAATGTACGAGGGGGCGTATCGGCCCGGCTGTAGAGCACCCGCTCGCTGGGCACGCCGATCTGCGAAAGGAAGTGCGTCAGAAAGCGCGTCTTCCCGACGCCCGCTTCGCCGACGAGCTCGAGGACGCGCGCCCCGTCGCTCGCGGCGTCCCAGACCAGCGCAAGCTTGCTGTGCAACGCTTCGCGTCCGATGTACGCCGTCTCACTCGGCGCCGGCACCAGCCGCAGCAGCTCCGTGCTCGCGCCTTCGGCTGTGAAGCAGACGACAGGCTCCACGCGACCCTTGACCGTGAGCTCTTGCCGGTCGCCCCAGCGGTGTTGACGCCGCGCGAGGCGGCGCGTCGCCTCGCCAACGAGGACACCGCCGTGCGGCGCCGCAGACTCCAGCCGCGCTGCGACGTTCACCGCGTCGCCGGTCACGGTGTAGGCGCCGGGGCCGACCGCACCCGTAACGACCAGGCCCGTATTGATGCCGACCCGCATGTTCAGCGTCTTGCCCAGCCGCTGTTCCATCTGCGGCCCAAGTTCTCGCAGCCGGTGCTGCATCGCAAGACCGGCTGCAATCGCCTTGCCGGCGTCATCTTCTTGTGCACGCGGTGCTCCGAAGAGCGCCATGATTTCGTCGCCCACGATCTTGTCGACGTACCCGCCAAAGCGACGGATCTCGACCGCCAGTGCATCGAAGGCGAGGTTGAGCGCGTCCTGCATCACCTCAGGGTCGGTGGATTCGGACGTGGACGTATAGCCGACGAAGTCAGCGAACAGCACCGTAACGAGACGCCGCTCTCCTTCGAGCGAGCTGTGCGCTTCGGGATCGACGCCCTGCACCATCGTGCCCCCTGCTTCGGCAACGGAACGCTATTGTATGCCGCAAGAGCGCCGCGGCCGCTCCTGCATGGCTGGCGGCGCCGCTGACGCAGCGGAAGCAGCCGTTGCCCCGATCACTTCGCCTTCCGAATTCGGGCCGCTATTTCACAAGCGTAACGCCGGTCAGGACGATAATCGCGTCGTTGCTGTCCGGGCTGGTGAGCACCGCGACGGCATCTCCCTCCGTAGCGGGCAGACGCAGAAGCGGATCGCGAATATTCAGCGTCCGAGTCGCGTCGGTCAGCTTGTAGACCACGTCCCTACCACCATGAAGTGACTTGATGCGCAACTCCCCCGCGCCAGCACCTTCCACGCGTCCGGCGTCGATCTGGATGACCGGCTTGTTACCAAGCAGCGATCCGACCACGATGCCCGGCAGGTGGGACGAAACGTTGTCCGTACTGACAACCACCCCCACTGGCACTTTCCAGCCGGCGATCTGGACCTGTGCCTCACCTTCGGTAGGGATCGCGCGTACGACGATCACCACGGCCACGATGAGCGCGAGTCCGAGGATGGCGGCCACCAATCCCCATCGCCACAGACGATGGTCCGCACCACGTGCCGCGATCGTTCCGGTGTCAGGCTGCTCGGACATGGACGCTTCTTCTCCAGGTAGTTGGCAGGGACGCAGCTTACAAGGTTGGTCTCCGTGCACTCCACGACGCACGAAAGCGTGATGACGTCATGTGAATCGCGACAATGAATCCAGGCAGCGACGCCGCACCAATTTGCTTCTGAGCCACGCCTGACGCCATCGCTAGAATTACCGCGGCCTAGCTCGGGATCCGATGCGCGCTTCCGTGTTCCATTGGCCCCAAATGCCCGTCCTCGAGCCAAAAGATGCGATCCGCCGCATCGTGTGCGCGCATGTCGTGTGTGACGAGCAGCACGCTCCGCTCGAGGTCGCGCGTGATGCCTCGCAGCAGCGCCAGCAGGTCCATCGCCCGTTTGTGATCAAGGCTTGCGGTTGGCTCATCCGCGAGAATGAGCTTTCCATCGTTCGCCAGGGCACGAGCGATGGCGATCCGCTGGCGCTCACCGCCGCTCAGCCTCTTGGGCAGTTCGTGCAACCGATGACCCATCTCGACCAGAGTCAGCAGCTGCTTCGCCCGCTCGCGCTTGTACCGGCCCCGGTGCCCGGCGAGTTGCAGCGCGTATTCGACGTTCTCTGCTGCCGTGAGCGCGTCGAGCAGGTTGATGCTCTGAAACACAAAGCCGACCTTGCGGCGGCGCACCGCTCCAAGTTCGGACTGGGAGAGATCCTGTATCTGGGCGCCGCCGACTTCGACTACGCCTGATGTAGGTCGCTGGAGCGCACCCGCGATCGTGAGCAGGGTTGTCTTCCCCGAACCCGACGGCCCCATGACGGCGACGACTTCTTGGGGTGCGATTTCCAGGTCGATGTTATCGAGTGGACGCACCTCGCCAAGGCCCGAGCCGAAGGTCTTGGTCACGTTTGAGAGCCGGAGCAGCGACATGGTTGCCTACGCTTTGAACACGACCAGGGGATCGACACGCATAACTTTTTGCACGGGTAGAAACGCGGCCAGGAGACACATGACCGCCACACCGACGAGTACGACGACGGTGTCCTGCCACCTGATAAGCGTGACAAATTGTGGGACGAGCCGTTCGGCGAAGCGACTGGCCGCGAGAACGCCCGCCTCTCCGATGGCGAATCCAATGATGCCGCACACCAAGCTCTGCTCTACAACGGCGATGGCGAGGAACTTGTTGGGCGTGCCCAGTGCTTTCATGACGCCGAACTCACGTTCCTTTTCGAGCGTGGCGGTGTAAATTGTCAGACCAACCACGACCGCTCCGACAACGAACACCAGCACGAGGACCACTGACAGGATCGGCAGCATGCTCCGCTGCAGGACCTTCCGGCTCATGGACGCGTACGCGTGCGATCGAAACGCTGTGACGCCTTCCACATTGCTGTTGATGGCGGCGGACACTTGCTCGTCACGTCCGGCCTCGGTCTTCACCAATCCGAACCCTTCGACGCCGTCCAGACCGACGAACTTTCGCGCTTCCGCTTTCGACACGAACGACAACTGGTAAATGACGTTGTTGCCACCCGTCGAGATACCGATCACGTGAAATGGACGCTCGCCGACCGTAACCGTTTCGCCTACATCGAACCCGGCTGTGCGCGAGAGCACGTCATCGATCACGATCTCTCCGGCGCCTGGCGTTCCGGAGCCTTTCTTGATGCGAATCGGTCCGCCGATGCCGCCTTGGTCGAAACCGAGGACGTAGGAGTCGTACGACGACCCGTCGCCGGTGATCTTGAGCGACCGCCCCAGCATGCCGCTGACGGCGACGACGCCAGGCACCTTGCGCACTTCTTCGAGCTTTGCGTCCGAGAAAAACGATGCGGAGAAGAAGCTCTCGTTGCCCCGCTGAACGACCCATACATCGGCCGGTACGTCCTGGACATACGCGGCGATCTTCTTGTTCCATCCGCTGTACAACGCCAGCATGAACGCGAGGAGCATCGCCGCTACGGCAACGCCGGCAACGGAGAAGCAGAACCGCCCCTTTTCTGACCACAAGTTCTTCCAGGCGATTGTTAGCATAGCGTCCTGTTCGGTCCCCGTTCCCAGGCGGAAGCGATAAGGTGGAGAGCCGACTGTAGAGCCGAGCATAGGCTCCCAACGTCCGCGATGTCAACATGAATCATGCAGCAAAACTGTGCGCCCGTCGCTGCCGACGCCGCGAGCTGGGCCGCGGAGGCTCGAATCGACGCTTGGCGAGCGCACGTCGCGCGCCCTCTTCGCACCTGAAGCGGCAATCCCTTGCGTGATGGCGATATCCGTACGGCGTGCGGGTCGCTACGCTGCGGCAGCCAGGCCAGCCAGGGTTGGCGGCGCGGCGCCGACGCATTACGGTGGCGCCTTCTAGCTGTATAATCGCTGGAAATCGCCTGCGTTACCACAACGAGGGAGCACCATGCCATACGAAGACGTCCTGGCGGCGGCGCCGCTATTCTCACAACTCAGCAGTAACGCCCTCAAGCGCCTCGGCCGCTCGGTGGTCGAACGCAAGTTCGCCAAAGGTGAAACGATCGTCGGAGAGGGTGAGTCGGCGGCGGCATTCTTCATGCTCACCGAGGGGAGCGTTGCGGTCGTGCGAGGCGACGGCTCGAAGCGATCCGACAAACTCAACGAGATCGGCGCCGGCGGTTTCTTCGGCGAGATGTCGCTGCTTGATGGTGCGCCCCGCGCGGCGAGCATCAAGGCGCTCGTTGACAGCGTCTGCCTCGTGCTCTCGAGATGGGACTTCTTGGCGGAGCTTCGCACCACGCCGGAGATCGCGGTCGCGATGCTGCCGATTCTCACGCAGAGAATCCGCGATCTCGACGCGAGGCTTGGCGAGCGCGACTAACCAGAAACGAAACCTGGACGTTCGTGGGTCGGCCGTTCCTCGCGGAGGCGGGTTCGACACCGAGTGTCGAGCCGCGGGAGCGCTTGCACAAGAGAGACGCAATGACGTGCGTTTTCCGTTGCCCTTGCATACGGTCGGCGGTCGCGGGGGCACCAACCTCAGCATAGTCCCCTACTCGCCAGCGGCCGCTGCTGGACGGCCAACCCACGGGCGGCTGTCTGTATCGCGCAAACACACCTGCCGCGCGTTTGCGCGACGCCGGGTCTACCGCTTCAGGGTGTAATCATTGGCTTTCTGCGCGAGCCGCGAGAGTTATGTCACGTAAATCGAATCTGGCGATGTACTTGTTTCGTAATTTCCCCTTTTCCGCCAGACCGGCTAAGGCACCCGTGAACGTTAGCGCACAAGCCCGGCAGTGGCACCGCAACCGGCGCTCGCCGTCCGACGGACTGCGTGCTGGTTGCGGGCCTTGGCAGCGGCCGAATCGCCGCTCCCGCGCCCCAAGACCGGCCTTGTGGAGAGAATACCAGACATCTCGACAGTCGCGGCGTTCGGCGCCCGCATTGCACTCTGCTTGCGGCGCCGTGCCTGCTGCTCGATCTTCTCGAGCGCCCCGGTTCTTCGCGCGCAAGTGTGAACTAGGACACAGACAGGCGGGATGCGGCGAACGATACTAGAGGGGTGAGGCGGCGTGGCCGCACGGTCACGCCAACAACAAGAGTAAAGGAGCACGGCCATGACGTGTTCGACGCAACACCGAGGCCAGCGCCACTTGGGCGCCATCATCGTTCCGAACGACGATTCTGTCAACACATCGGGCCTGAGCAACTGTGGTACGATAGCACCACCAACGCGCTCCCCCGCGCACGCAGAGGACGGTGCCATGACAGCCACGCATGGCGGCCCGGACCGAGGGTACGACTGCCCGCCCCGTCTACGCACGAAACAGCACACCGGCAGGGGACGCGCTATGCGAACTCCAACCATACGGGTCCGACAACGGTCAGTGACACGCATCGCGCTCGCGCTCGCGGCGCTGATGCTCGCCTCGATGAGCGTGCTCGGCTCGGCCCGCACCGCCCGCGCCATGCCGTTCGGCGCGAAGACCTACTTCGGCACCGGCGTCGGCCCTGTCTCCGTAGCTATCAGCGACTTCAATGGGGACGGCAAACCCGACCTCGCGGTCGTGAATAACACCGCCAGCACCGTGTCGATTCTGCTGGGCGCCGGCGCGGGCAGCTTCGGCGCCAAGACCGACTTCGTGACCGGCACGTCTCCTCAGTCTGTGGCTGTCGGCGATTTCAACGGGGACGGCAAACCCGACCTCGCCGTCGCCAATTACACCAGCTGCTGCAGCGCCGAAGGCAGCGTGTCGGTACTGTTAGGCACGGGCACGGGCAGCTTCGGCGGGAAGACCGACTTCCCGGCCGGCGTCCACCCTCGCTTTGTGGCGATCGGCGACTTCGACGGGAACGGGAAGCCCGACCTCGCCGTCGCCAATTCCACCGACGCCACCGTGTCGATCCTGCTGGGCACCGGCACGGGCAGCTTCGGCATGAAGACCGACTTCGCGACCGGCTTTACTCCTTCCTCCGTGGCGATCGGCGACTTCAACGGGGACGGGAAGGCCG
>CAYWOO010000149.1:0-10343 GCA_964458665.1 uncultured Dehalococcoidia bacterium | reverse complement strand
GGATGCCGTGACGTCGTTCCTGCTCCGCATGTTCCGCGCGGAGTATCCAAATGCCGAGCCGCCCCCGGGCAACCGCCTCCGTGAACCTGCGCCCCCGAACAATCCGGCTGCCCTCACCCCGCGCGAACACGAGGTGCTCCGCCTGGTGGCACGCGGTCGCAGCAATCGACAAATTGCGACGGACCTGGTGCTGAGCGAGCGCACCGTGGTCCGCCACATCGCCAACATCTACACAAAGATCGGCGCGCACGGCCGCGCCGAAGCGACGGCCTACGCCATCCACCACGGCCACGCGTAAGGGCCCGCGTCTGCATAGTTCACGCCAGAACAAATGGAGCGATCGCTCGATGCGGCGCAGCGGCCTCCTCGCGCATGATGTGCGCGCGGGGTGGCCAGACGCTCGGGGCTCGCCTCGACGCCTGGCAGCCCCGCAAACGGGCAGTACGCTCACACTGCAGGGGCGCTCACGACGAGCAGTGAACAGTCAGCAGGAGGAAATCGATGATAGTCAAGACAGGCTGGTTCTTAGCCACACTCTCCTTGGTGCTCCTTGTCATGGGTGCGATGTTGCGCACGGGCGGTACGGTGCACGCGGCAGCGCCCACTGCGGCCCAACAGGTAGTCGACAAGGCCGTCGAACGCTTTGTCGCCGGTGACCGCACTGGCTGGCTTTCCTACTTTTCCGAGGACGCTGTCCTCACCGACACCGACATCGACAGCGGTAAGTCATTCGCTGCCGTGGGGCGGGGGGCCCTCGGGTCCGTCTTCGACGGGATCATCGAGACCCACCTCAAGGTTGAGCCGACGGGCGTCTCCGCGCATGGCGACAAGGTGATTGCAACGGGGCGTTGGTCCGATGACGTGTCCACAGCGGCGGGCGTCTCGAGGTACCTGGCCACCTCGACGGTCACCGTTCGAGACGCCAAGATCGTGCGGTTCGACCTCACCTACAACACGGCCGATGCGGCGACCCGCACCTATCTCGCGTACAGCGCTGCGCAGGAATTGGTTCCGCCACCAGGCACGCTCATCTTCCCGCTCGGTCCGGGGCGCGACGGTCGCCAAACCGGCGACGCATACCTGTCCCCTGTGGGGACGCTGACCGCCGTGTTCATTGCAATCGCGCCCGGTGCCACCGGCGAGTTGCAGCCCGCCGAACTGCAGAGCGGCGACTGCCCGGCAAACCGCGCTCTCGCGTTCCCGCTGGCGAGCGTACTCGACGGCTTTTCGTTCACGCTCCTGAGTGCGCCCATCGACGACCTCGCTGACCTCTCGCTGCACGTGCAGAAACGGTCCGGCCTGTCGATACTGGATGTCACCTGCGGCGACGCGAGCAGCGCCGTTTTGCTCGAGCAGCCGGCGCCGGCCCCCGAACCGGTGGCGCCCGCGCCCCGTCCGGCTGCCATCGTCGCGCCGAACACGGGCACCGGAACGAACGTACGTCACGGGTCGCTCGCCTGGGCAGCAGCGGCGCTCGTTCTCCTCGGAGCGCTCTGCGCGGCCTCAGGCGTCCGGTATCGGAGCAGGCAGAACTGAGGCGCGCGCGAAGTCCCACCCGCTGCCGGCGTCTTGAGCACGCCGGCAGCGGTTCTGCGCCCCAGCCTCCCATCAACCACAACCGCCCGGCCAACAGCCAAAGAGCCAAAGAGTGGCACAGCCGTCCCCGGCTGTCAGTCGCCCCCGGCTGTGAGTCGCCCCGCCGCACACCGGCTATTGACGGCGGGTGTACGATTGCAACAACGGAACCAACATCCACACACGGAGGTGCATCAGATGGCAGAGAGCGTCTACAAGATCATCGAACTCATCGGGACGAGCCCGGACTCGTGGGAGAAGGCCGCAGCGGCGGCCGTCAAGCGAGCCGGCGGCACCCTGCGCGACCTGCGCATCGCCGAGGTCGTAACCCTCGACATGACCGTCGAAGACGGCAAGGTCTCCCTCTATCGCGCCAAGATCAAACTCTCGTTCAAGTACGAAGAGGCATAGCGCGCCGACTACACGCGGCTTCGGCCGTTGGCCGCATTTTCCGCCGGCGCCCGGCGGGTGCCGCCGCGCGCTCGGCGTTCATCGCCGAAAGGCTTAGCGATGGAGCGCGGGCGCCCCGCCCGCATCACACCCCCGATACGCACCGACCGATACCCCCGTGGCCACCACCTCAACACGACAGAACACCAAGCCGATGTAGGACAGCCGCCCCCCGGCTGTGGGCGCGCTTACAGAGCCGTAGGAGACAGCGCGGCCTGCTCGCCGTGGCGAGAGGTGCGGTCGCCCTACGAGATTCCAGCCAGCAGCAACTCGCAGTCCGCTGCCACCTTCGCCATCCCGATCTCCCGCGCCGTCGCCAGCGCCGCTTCCAGCAGCCCACACGCCCGCCCCGCGTCACCGTCCGCGTTCCGCTTGAGCAGCATGCGCGCGTAGTCCAGCTGCGTGCGCGCCAGCCACGGCCGCGCGCCGAGGTGTTCATGCATGTCAAGCGCACGTCGAAGGTGGCGCTCTGCCGTATCCCAGCCACAGATGGCGCTCTGAAGATTGCCGAGCACCCGATCTGCGCTGCCCAGAACCGCCGTCCAGCCGAAGACGAGAACAAGGCCCGCGTAGGGCAAGAGTAGATCGTAGAACGCAGCTGCGCGTTCCGTATCACCCAGCGACGCGCAAAGCTCCCCGAGCAATGGAAGCGTGATTCCAACAAAAGCAGTTTGTCGGAGAGTCTCTTCAAAGGAACTACCGGCCAGGCTTGAATAACTTGCGCCGGCTTCAGAGAGATCGCCGCCTTCGAACAACACGAGCGCTAGGGCGGCGCGCCAGGCGGGTTCTTCAGGAAATTGTTCGATGGCATTCCGCACGAGCGGTTCGAGCTCACGCAGTCTTCCCTGGTCGCGGCGAAGCTGGAAGAGCTGGATGCCGAATGTGTTGGCTACGTTCGATGAGTCGTCACCGACATCGCGCCAGAAGTCCGGCGACACGGTTTCGCCGACGCGAAGCGCATCGCCGGCGAGGCGCTCCCCGTCCGCGTATTCACCCTTCAAAATCGCAGCGGTCGCGAGGGCACCCGTGGATAACCACGACAGCTGGGGAACACGGAGTGCCTTTGAGGTCTCGTGAAATGCCTCGATGTCGGCGAACGCGGCGGCGTCGGCCAGGGCGACGAAACAGCATGAACGCCAATACAACGCAAGCCTGGTCATCGTTAGGTCTTCTGACTGCCTTGCGAGGTGTAGCATCTCCGACGCCAGGTGGAGCTGCCGTTCCGTCAGCAGCGCATGCCGCGACAAAACCCACTGTTGCATCAACAAGACGTACAGGAGCGTGGGAACATCACCCAACTCTCGGGCCATGTCCTCTGCGGAATTCACCAGTTCGGGTCCGGATGTATCGCTCCCGGAAAGCGTGCCTCTGAACGCGAGGGCACAGGCCCGTAGACGAGAGGGTACGTCTGGCAGGACGCTAAACGCGTAATCGAGGAGGGGTGGTATACGCGCGTCTCCGGCTCCCCACAGCGTGGCACTCGGGCTGTAGCCTCCTCTCGACCTGTCGGGCTCGCGCAACGCGGCTCGGATCACCAACTCAGGCATCTGCGCGTCCTTCGCCAACTCGGCGGCCCGTAGGAATGTGTCCATGCTCGCCGAGCCGCACGCGAACCTCGCTCTGCCCAGCCGGAGCATCAACTCGATTCGCAGCGCCGGGTCAGCTGGATACGCGGCCGGCGCCAGCTCCTGCGCACGATCGTACAGCGACGCCGCTTCGTCATAGGCGAGGGATATAAATGCTCGGTCCCCCGCTCGAGCGCAGAAGTCAATCGCTTTGCTAGTGCACGCTTCGCCGGCCTCGTAGAAATGATGCGCCAGCTCCGCGACGTGCGCATCCAGATCGCCTGGATACAACCGTTCCAGCGCCTCGCCGATCCGACGGTGCAGCAGCACGCGACGCGGCGTGCTCAACTCCTCGTACAGCGTGTGGCGGATCAGGGCATGCGTGAAGTCGTAGGTGCCGCGCTTCCGCTCGACCAGCACCTGCGCGACGAGCGCTTCGTCGAGCGCGTCGAGCAGCGCGCGCTCCGGCTCTTCGCAGATCGCTGGGAGCTCGGCCCACGAGAAGCCGCCCGTCATCGCCGACGACGCCGTTAGCATAGCGTTGCAGGCAGCGCTCAACCGCGACAGGCGGCGGCCGATCACTTCGCGCACGCCCTCCGGGATGCCCATATCGGCGATCGTCAGTGTCGACGTCCAGCGCCCGTCCTCCTGGACGATCTTCCCCTCCTCGACGAGATGCAGCAGCACTTCCTTGATGAAGAACGGGTTGCCGTTCGTCTCGTTGGCGATCGCGTCGACGAGCGGGCGTGGCACATCCTGCTCGGCGATCACGTCGAGCAGGGCGCCGACATCGTCAGCAGCCAGGCCCTTGAGCACGATACGCTCGAACGGCGTCTCGCGCCGCAGGTCCGCCAACGCACCGGCCAGCGGATGCGTGCGATCCAGCTCGACGTCGCGATAGCCGCCGACGATGACGAGCGCTTGCGATGACGTTTGGCGTGCGACTTGCCGGAGCATGGCGATGGTGCCCTTGTCGGCCCAGTGCAAGTCGTCGAGCAGCAGCACCAGCGGGCGGCTGGAAGCGATCTTTGCGAAGAAATTCGATGCCGCATCGAGGAGCCGGTAGCGCTCGCCCTCCGCCGGTATGGCGGGCGGCTCGGCGATATCAGGCAGCCGCTCGTGCAACGCGGGCACGATGCGCGCGAGGACGCCCGCATCTGCGCCGAGCGCGGCGGCGAGCGCATCGGGCGGCGTCGCCACCGCGTATTCCTTGATCGCTTCGACGAACGGCGAGAACGGCGGCGCCCACTCGCCGTCGTAGCAGCCGCCCCAGAGCACCGTCGCGCCCTTGTGCCGGGCAACCGCCGCGAACTCCTCGGCCGTGCGCGTCTTGCCGATGCCCGGCTCGCCCACGAGCATCGCGAGCGACCCGTGGCCGGCCCGCGCCTGCTCCAGCTTTTCCGCGAGGCTCGCGATCACATCATCGCGCCCGACGAACGGCGTCACCGTGAGCATCGCCAGCGGGTCGTGCTCGTACAGCACCTCGCACGCATCCACGGGCGCCGCGATGCCCTTCAGCGCCAGTGCTCCGCGGTCGCGGAAGTCGAACGCGGAGGCATCGGAGATGAGGGCGCGCACCGTCGCCGTGCAGAGGATCTCACCGGCCTGAGCAAGCGCGCAGAGGCGGCTGGCGACGACGACGGTCGTGCCGAAATAGTCCGTCGCGTCGTGGCGCAGCGCCTCGCCGACTTGCAGCCCGACGCGGATCTGCAGCCGCTCGCCCGCCGCCGGGCGGCGCGCCGCCTGCTGCATCGCGATGGCGCCGCGCACCGCCGAAGTGGCGGACTCGAACGCCACCATCAGCCCGTCGCCGGTCCACTTCACCTCGGCGCCGCCGTGCGCCGCCACCGCATCGCGCAGCAGGCGGTGGTGCGTCTCGAAGACGCGCTGCGCTGTCTCGTCACCAACACGCTGCAGCAGCTCCGTCGAGTTGACGAGGTCGCTGAACAGGATGGTGGCCGTCGTCGGGCGCGCAGTCGTCATGGAGGCCGATCATACCACCGATCAGGTGGCGCTTATAGAGCTTCGGCCGAGGCCCAAGACGGCCACCGTAGTTCCGCAGCTCAGTGCAACCCACCCCTCGGAGCTAACCCACACGACCCCTAAACTACCGCCATGCCCGAGCGCCGTCCCACCACCAACCGCCACGAGACCACCGTTTGATTGGACTTCCACACCCAAACAAACGCAATCAAACAGCGTCTGAGGACGCGCATCGCTCCCGGAGGTAAGGGACATGAAAGAAGTACTCGTCAACATCCACGTCGAACCGCTGCCTGAAGGTGGGTTCCTCGCCACCAGCGACGACGTCCCGGGTCTCGTGGCACAGGGACGCACGGTCGCCGAAACGCTTGAAATTGCGCAGGATGTGGCGCTCGGCCTCATCGAGTCGTATCTGGAGCATGGGGACGAGCTGCCGCCCGCGCTGCGCAACGTCCCGGCGGCACGCGGCGCTGTACGCATTCCGGTCATGCTCCCTTAGATGGGCAGGCTCGCCGGATTCAAGGCCGATGATGTGTTGCGCAAGTTGCGGCGCGCGGGGTTTATTTTCGATCGCAAGCGGAAAGGGAGCCATCAGATCTGGAGAAATCCGGAGACGGACGAGATGCCGGCGCCAACCGCGCACCTCACCCCGGCCTTCGGCCACCCCTCTCCACGACGTGGAGAGGGGCGCGGATCGGCGCGGATCGGATCGACGTGGGTGTTTGGCCGCGCGCAGGCGATCGTCATCGATCCGGCAACGGGCGTGATGATCGGCGGCAGCGACGCGCGGGGTGAGGGCGCGGCTGTCGGGTGGTAGAAGTCGTATAGTGACCGAATGAGCAGGTCGTTGCTCGACGATGCGTTTGCCCATCATGTTTGGGCGACACTGCGGCTGATCGATGGGTGCCTCGCGCTCCGTCCGGAGCAGTTGGACGCCACAGTTCCCGCGACTGACCGCTCGATTCTCGCGACGATGCGCCACGTCATCGGCAACGAATCCTTCGAACTCTTCGTCGCGAGTGGTGAGCGTGGCTCCTTCATCAGGGCGGGCCGGATGGGGCTTGCGGAGCTGAGGGCTACGATGGAGGACATCGGCACGGGATGGTCGCGACTTCTTGACGAGGGTATCGATCCGGACGAGGTGATTCGTGAGGTCGACCCGGACGACGGGTACCAGAAGCACGCTCCGATGGGCATTCGTCTGGCGCAGACGCTGCACCACGGCACCGATCATCGGAGCCAGATCTGCACCGCGCTCACGACGCTCGGCGTGGAGCCGCCCGCCCTTGACGTGTTTAGCTTCGGCTTGCAGGATGGCCGAGTCGTCGAGGTACCAGCGCCAACCTGACCACGTCGCCGGTCGTTGGGGTGCGCGCCGGACTGCTACGCTGACTGTAGAGGTGCGCATGTCTGAAGCCGAATTCCACTTCTCCCCACGCCCGAACCGGGCGCACGAGATCGCGTGGCAGACATGGTCGCCGGAGGCGTTCGAGCGGGCGCAGCGGGACGACAAACCAGTGCTGCTCGGCATCTCGGCGGTGTGGTGCCACTGGTGTCACGTCATGGACGAGACCTCGTACTCGGACTCCGACGTCATTGGGCTGATCAACGACCGCTTCGTCGCGATTCGCGTCGACAACGACCAGCGGCCGGATATCAACGCGCGTTACAACATGGGCGGCTGGCCGACGACCGCGTTCCTGACGCCCGCGGGCGAAGTGATGGCCGGGATGACGTACATCCCACCGGACCAGATGCGCGACGTCCTGAACCAGGTCAGCACCTACTACAAGGACAACAAGGCGTCGATCGAAGAGAAGATCGCGCAGCTCCAGAACCGCGACCGCACAACAAGCCACGCGGAGGGCAGCGACGACGCGCTCTCGGACCAGATCATGCGCGACGTGCTGCACGCGGCGCAGGACGGCTACGACCCCGTATTCGGCGGCTTCGGCAACGAGCCGAAGTTCCCGCACAGCGACGCCATCGACCTGCTGCTGCATCAGTACCTGCGCGACGCCGACCGCGACGCGCTGCACATGGCGCGTAAGACGCTGGAGGCGATGTGTAAAGGCGGCACATACGATCAGGAGTGGGGCGGCTTCTACCGCTACTCCACGAAGCGCGACTGGAGCATCCCGCACTACGAGAAGATGCTCGAAGACAACGCGCTGCTCCTGCACGCGCTGCTCAAGCTCTACCGCATCTCCGACAACGACGAGCATCGCCGCTATATCGACTTCACGATCGAGTATCTCGACGCGTGGCTGAGCGATCCGGCGACGGGCGCCTTCTACGGATCGCAGGACGCGGACGAGGAGCTGTATCCGCTGCCGAACGAAGAGCGGAGGCAGTTCGCGCCGCCGTACGTCGACAAGACCGTGTACACGAGCTGGAACGCGATGGCGATCGTGGCGTACATCGAGGCGTCGTGGACGCGCGGTCGGCCCGACCTCCGCGATCGCGCGCTGAAGGCACTCGACTTCTTGTGGGAGCGGCTGCACACCGACGCCGACGGCATGTTTCGCTTTCTCGCGCCCGACGGGCCGAAGATCCCCGGCCTACTGGGCGATCAGGCGTGGACGGCGCTCGCGTGCCTCGAAGCGTATGAAGTGGCCGGCCGCCCGCAGGATCTCGATGGGGCAAAGCAGCTCGCGGCGTTCATGTCGGAGCGGCTGGCGGTCGACGGCGGCGGCTTTCGCGATACGCCGCCGGAGCACGAGACGCTCGGCCGCCTCGCGCAGGCGCAGACGCCGGTGAAGGAGAACAGCGTCGCCGCGCTCGTCTTCATCCGCCTCGCGCGGCTGACACACGATGCGCGTTACGAAGCGATCGCGCGCGCGACGCTGGCGCGCTTCGTGCACGTCGCCGAGTCGCAGGGCTACTTTGCGTCCGAGTACGCGAAGGCCGTCGATCTGCTGCTGAACCCCGGCGCGGAGGTGAAGATCGTCACGCCCGCAGGCGACGCCGCAGGCCACACACTGCACGCGGCCGCGCTGGCGCTGCCGATGGCCGATCGCGTCATCCGCATGATCGACGCGGCCGATGCAGAGGCGCTCGCGGCGGAGGGGCTGCCGCCGCATCCAGCACCGGCGGCGTACGTCTGCTACGGGACACTCTGCTCGGCGCCAGTGACGACGGCCGGCGACCTGTTCGAGATTGTCGAGCGGACGAAGCAGGCGTACGAATCGACCCGGCGTCCGGAGCCGCTGGCGGGCCCGCGCGGCGGGGCTCGCGCGAGCGATTAGGTTCACCGCAGAGCCGCAGAAGGCACGGAGTTCCTGCGACAGAGAGGGGCGCACAAGCCGTGCGCCCCTCTCGCCGCCCGCGAACCCGCGCCGCGTGGGGCACCTCACCCTTCGCCGACGCGACTTTACGCGATTTTTGAGATACACCGGCTCTCGTATGGAGGGATCCTCGGATTCGGACGATGGTTGGGCGTTGAATGAACGCGGCCGCCTAGCGGGACGCCCGATGATCCGGCGGATCGCCGCAATTCGAGCGCAGTCGCTACAATGGATTACCGATAGCGGCTGGGTACGTATTGTGCGATACAGGTTCAATGGCGACTGAACAGAAGCAAGACTATTACGATGTCCTCGGCGTGGCGCGCGGCGCTGGCGCGGAGGAGATGAAGAAGGCGTTTCGCCGCCTGGCCATGCAGTTCCATCCGGACCGCAACCAGGAAGCCGGCGCCGAGGCGCGATTCAAAGAGGTCAACGAGGCCTACGAGGTGCTCTCCGACCCGGAGAAGCGGGCGCTGTATGACCGCTTCGGCCATGCCGCGACGCAGGGCGGCGCCGACGGGTTCGCGCGCGGGTTCGAGGGCTTCGGCTTCGGCGGCCTGGGCGACATCTTCGATGCCTTCTTCGGCGGCGCGCAGTCGCGCACGCAGCGCGGGCCGGCACGCGGCGCCGACGCCCGCCGTTCGTTCACACTCACGTTCGCCGAGGCGGTGTTCGGCGCGGACAAAGAGTTTGATATCCAGTCGGCGGAGTTGTGCTCGGAATGCAACGGCTTACGCGCCGAGCCGGGAACGGAGCCGGAGCGCTGCACACAGTGTGGCGGCAGCGGCGAGGTGCGGCGTGCGCAGCAGAGCATCTTCGGGCAGTTCGTCAACGTCGCGATGTGCGATAAGTGCCGGGGCGAGGGGCGCGTCGTCACCCATCCGTGCAAGAACTGCCGTGGCATCGGGCGTGAGAAGCGGAAGCGGCGGCTTTCGGTAAAGATCCCGGCGGGCGTCGATGACGGTTCGCAGATGCGCCTCACGGGCGAGGGCGAGCTGGGCAATCACGGCGGCCCGCGCGGCAATCTCTACCTGCAGTTGAACGTCAAGCCGCACGAGTTCTTCCGCCGCGACGAAGACGACCTGATCCTCGACCTCGATCTGAACTTCGCACAGGTGGGACTGGGCGACGAAGTCGATGTGCCGACGATCGATGGAGAGCCGCACAGCCTGCGCATCCCCGCCGGCACGCAGACGGGCGAGACGTTCGTCGTGCGCGGCAAGGGCGTGCCGCACCTGCGCGGCGGCGGCCGCGGCGACATGGTCGTGCGGGCAAACGTGGTGACGCCCAAGCATCTCTCGAAAGATCAGAAGGAGTTGCTCAAGCAGCTCGCGGCGTCGATGGGCTCGCAGGTGAAGCCGCAGGACGCCGGCCTTGTCGGGAAGATCAAGGAAAAGTTGGGCTAGCGATCCAGACGCGCGTACCGGCGCGCTACTTGAGCCCGGTGAGCCACGCCAGCAGCGTCTCGACGGCCTCGGACCAG
>CAYWOO010000148.1:0-28025 GCA_964458665.1 uncultured Dehalococcoidia bacterium | reverse complement strand
CCCGCCGGCGCGGAATAGAGCACGGACGATCTCTCCATGAAGCAACCCCTCGGAGTCTCTATCGGCGCGAGGGCAATGATGGTGTAGCGCGAGCCGGCTATCGGATCCTGAGAAGGTCGCCAGACATCGTACAACCGCGGGTGTTCCCCTACGTGTCGCGAAAGCAGCTCAGCGCCGACTTGGCCCGGTCGGACGCGGGCCCAAGACCACGTTGTGCCCGCGTCCGAGAAGGCCGCTGGACATGCCGTCGCCGAAGCGCACACTTCCCGTAGGCCGCGCGTCAGGTGCCGCCCGAGGCGGCGAGCGACGATCACTGCATGAACGAGAACATGCCGAAGCGCCGTCTGCCCCTGGGCGTCATCGCCATCATCCCGCTGGTCGTCGGCTTCGGCGCGTACGCATTCGTCGCGCCCGAGCCGACGCCGACGCCCGCAGGTGAGCCGGGGGCCACGGCCAGCGCCGTCGCGGGCGACCCCTCGCCGGCCCCGCCCACGTTCACGTCTCCGCCGTTCGAGTCCGCGCCGATGTCGCCGCCGCGCGCGGACGGCGCGGCGCCGACGCCCTACCCAGACGTGCCCGTGTACGCCGAGACGCACGGCCCGTTCCACGAGGGCGCTTGGGTGCGCGTCAACGCCGGCGCCGGCGATTGCCTGAATGCCCGCGGCGCGCCGACGCTCGACCCGAAGTACGACCTGGTCAATATCTGCCTGCCGGACGGCGCGGAGGGCTACCTCAGCGGCCCGGCTACGGAGCGCGATGGCCACTGGTGGTGGGTGCTCGTCGGCGCCGGCTACGTTGCCGACGACTACCTCGTCTACGTCCGCGACGCGTCGTTGCGCGACGCCATGGCGCCGCAGCTCGCCGGCCTCGGCAGCATCGCATTCGTTCATGATCCCGGCGAAGTGTGGCTGATGGAATCCGATGGCAGCGACCAGCGGCGGCTGTATGCGGCCGCCGACGGCCAACCTTCCACCTACATTACGGATCTCTCCTGGTCGCCCGACGCCACCCGGCTCTCGTTCAACGTACCCCACTACGGCAGCGTCGCCGGCGACGGTTCCGACTACGGCACGATGCAGCTCATCGTCATCGACACGCAGGGCGCTGTGCTCGCCGACGTGCCCGGCGTCGCAGGCCGCGGCTGGTCGCCCGATGGTGCGCGCATCGGCATCGTGCAGGGCGCGCAGCCGCAGCAGATGGGCGGTGGCTGGAAGGGCGTGCCCGGCTGGTTCGACGTCGCGACGGGCGAGACCCACCTGATCGGCGACGCCGCGCACTACCAGCAGGACCCGCCCGCGTTCAACTTCGACGGCACGCTGCTGCTCGTGACCCAGGCGACGGACGACGGATCTTCGCGTGGCATCGTAATCATGGATATCGCCGGCCAGGAGCGCGCCCGCATCGAGCCGCCGGAGAACGTGTACTACGGGTCGCCGCTGTGGGCGCCGGCCAGCAACCGCATCAGCTTCCACATCAGCGAGCAGGACACGCCGCACTACGCTGTCTACGACCTCGCGGCCGGCGCCATCGTCGCCCGCGCCGGTATCCCGCAGCCCAATCCGAACATCGGCGGCAGGTGCGGCGGCAGCGACATGTGGCGCAGCGCCTGGAGCCGCGACGGACGGAGCGTGCTCTACAGCTACACCGACGGCCTTTCTGGAACGAATGGCGTCTGGGTATGGGACGTCGCGACCGGCGAGCAGCGGCTCGTGCCCGCGTTCAGTGCCGGTGCGCCCGCGTCTGGCCCGGACGGACGCGCCGTCTTCAGTTCCGGCCTTTTCGTGATGGCAGGCGACCCGCGGGGCGGCTTGCCCACACTGATCACCGACGGCCGCTCGCCCGTCTGGTCGCCGCGGTAGAGAAACTGGTTTGCCGGAGCGCGAACTTTTCTGCTCGCGTCATCCGGGTTGGAGACATCGCGAACTTAGACCGCCGGCCACCGTGGTCGTTGTGGTGTCGGCGCCGTGCTGATGCGGCAGCGTCAGCTGAGCCAGACCGCCCCGACGATCGCGAGCGCGATGGCGATCGCGAACGTCCCCATCACGATCATCGCAAACAACGCGAAACTGTCCCAGAATCCGCCGTCTTGCGCGGAAGCATGCGCCTCGCCCGTGTGCCGCAGGTCGTGCGTTGCCATCGACTACCCTCACAGAGCTACGGAACGCGAGCAGGTCGCGTCCGCATCCACCCTAGGGGGCGCCCCCACGATCCATCGAGGGCCATTCGGCCCCGAACCGTCGGGCTGTTGGCCTAAGCCCGGCGAGCGCGCCTGTCCGACACCAGTGTCTGCGTACGCAGAGCTATGTTGCCGTCGCTCTGCACCCGGCTGGTGTCGCGTGGCCCTAACGGACGTCGTTCGCCCGCATGCGCATGCCGCCCGGAGTGTCAGGTTCAAACTCATTCCCGCTGACCGGCGTGATCGATCGATGTGGGAATGTGTGGATGAATGTCGCTGCAACACATGCCATCGCTGCCGTGGCGACGACGACAAGGCCGAGCAGCCGGAACGTCGCAACGTCCGCCTGTCCCGCGGACCCTTCGCTGAGCACGCCCGCGAGCAGTCCGGCGCCCAGGATGCTGCCGACGTAGCGCATCATCGAACTTGTGCCCGAAGCCGTCCCGGACTGTTCGACTGGCGCGGACTCAATCGCCGCCGTCATGCTCGCGCCCGTCCCTAGCCCCAGCCCGATGCCGAGCAAACCCAGGCATACCGCCAGCGAAACGGCGGAGGCGCCGGTGCGAAGGATCGACAGCAGCGCCACCGATCCGATGAGCGCAAGTACCGATCCCGCCATTGCCAGCGGCCGCCGGCCAAACGCATCGGACAATCGACCTCCGAATGGCGAGGTGATCGCGACGCACACCGACATCGCTCCGAGCAGCAAGCCCGAGAGCTGCGTGCTCTTTCCCTGCGCGTCGCGCACAAAGAACGGGATCATCAGCAGCGTTGTATACATCGTCAAGTTCGTGAGCAGCACCCCGGCCGTCGCCGCGCTGAACGAGCGTACACGGAACAGGCGCCATTCCGCCGCGGGCGCCGGCGTGACCCACTGACGCCAGATGAATCCGCCGCCGACGGCCACAACGGCGAGCCATCGCACAACCGAAGTGACCGTGTCTTCGCCGTCGCGCAGCGCCGACAGCTGCAACGTCACGCCGCCCAGCAGCCCTACGAACAACGCCGTTCCCAACCAATCGATGGGCGCCCGAGCGGTCGTGCGTTCTTCCTGCAAATGCAGGCGAGGCAGCAGCACCAGCGCCGCAATCGGGAAGGGCATGCTGAGGAGGAACACTAGCCGCCACGAACCGAGTGCCAGTGCCGCCGCGCCCAGCAGCGGCCCGCTGGCCGCCGCCGCCGACAGGATCGATCCGTTGATGCCGTTGAGCCGGCCCAGCCGTTCCGGCGGCGCGGCCATCCGTAGCATCGCCATGCCGTTGGGGATCAGCACCGCGCCGGCCACCGCTTGTGCCATCCGAAACGCGACGAGCACGGGGAATGTCGGCGCGAGCATCGCCCCGATCGAAAGCACCAGGAACGCGAGCAATCCGCCACGGAACACCCGCACGCGCCCCACCTGGTCGCCAAGCCGGCCGCCGAGCGGCTGCGCGACCGCCATCGCGATCAGGTACCCGGAGATCAGCCAACCAGCCGTCGCGTGGCTCAGCGCGAACTCGCGCCGTATCTCCGGCAGTCCGACGGCCATCATGGTGGAGTTGAGGGGGGCAAGTATGGCCCCCAGCGACGAAACGGCCAGCAGCAGCGGCAGGCCAGGACGGCGCGCACCAAAACCGCTCATCGTTCCGATCGCCGTGACCCGATCAATGCACGGCGGAGATCAATCTCTGCGGCAAGAAGGCGTACGCTCCCCGACTGCCGCTGTGGCCTCCGTGTTCTTTGTAGTGAAGGGCAAGAAGGACGGACATGACGGGCGTCCGTCATCACCCGCGGCTCTTCTCGGTCAGCACGGTGGCGACGCCCGTACTCCCGTCGACCCGCACACGCATGCCGTCGCGCAGGACGGCGGTGCCGTTCACGGTTCCGGCGATGCACGGGATTCCGTACTCTCGCGCCACAATGGCGCAGTGCGACAGCGGCCCACCGCTGTCCGCGACGACCGCCGATGCCACGCCGAACAGCGGTGTCCATGCGGGCATGGTCATGCGACATACCAGCACGTCGCCCGGCTGCAGCTTGTCCGCGTCGTCCAGCGTCAGCACGATCTTCGCGATGCCGGTCACCACGCCGGAGGAGCAGGCGTGGCCGGTGATGACGCTTGCGTCGTCTGAAGGCACAAGGCCCACACCGAAGAACTTCGCCATCATCGGATCCGGCGGCGCATCGTCGGGCGGTGGCGTCCCGATCATGATCGGCGCTTGCAACGATGCTTGCCGCCCGTGCTCGCGCCGCCGGTCCTGCACGTCGCGGCTCACCGTCGTCGACCGCGTGCCGCCCGCGATGCCGCGGATTTCGTCGAATGTCAGGTAGAACACATCTTCCGGGTCGGCGAGCGTCTTCTCCGCGACCAGCTTCTTCCCCAGTTGCAACACACCGTGGCGCATCACGGCCGTGAAGCGCTGGTCGATGGAGAAGTTGTGGTCCTCGGCGATCGGAATGTACTGCTGAGCCATCGGCAGGATGTCTCGGAACACCGGCCGCAACTCCTCTGGCAGCCGCGCCTCTAGCTCGGCCGCGAGCTGGTCGCGCCGCTCGGCGTGACGGGCATGCGCGGTGAACGGGTTCTGCCCGTCGTCCACGCGAATGTACGCCTTCAGCTGGGTGAGCGGCGTCGACGGATCCTCGTGCCACGACTTGTGGCCGATCTCGAAGAACAGGTCGGATCGCCAGCCGTACACGTCCAGGAACGCGCGCAGCCGCGTCTCGAACTCGGCCGCTTGCGGATGCGCCTCCACCTCCAACGCGCCGTTTCGGACACGCGCTGCCAGCACCGCCGAAGCCAACCCTTCGTTCGCACGCACCCAGCGACTCAAGTCCCAGAGCGCCCGGCCCGTCGCAACCGACTTGTTGTCGAATCCCTGCAACAGTTGGCGCGACTGGCTGACCCCTTCGTCCCCCAACGCTGCCGCGATCACCTCTTCCAGCGCGAACACCGCGTTCATGGGTGGAATGTTCACCCGCATGTGGATGTCCCATACGTCCACCAGATCCGCACGTCGGTCCAGAATGAACTGCGCGATCTGCTCCGCGGAACTGCGGCTGTAGTCAAAGTCGAGGATCTTCCGGGCGCGTTCCTCCACTTGCGGCTCGAAGGTCTCGCGCCAGTCGCGAAGCACCGTCGGCGCCAGCTCCATGGTCACGCGTTGCGTCTCCAGCAAGCGTGCTTCGAGCACAGCCGTGTCGAAGGAGATCGGGATCGGCGACAGGTAGACGTATCCGTTCTGGATCGACACGCCCAAACCGCTGATCGGCAGCATCAGCCGTGCCATCGATCGACCGGCGCCCTCGGCGAACGCTGGCTGGAATAGCGTTGCCGTCAACGGCGTCACCGGCAGCGGATTGTGCATCACGTCCTGGAACCATGGCGCAAGCTCGTGCGCCGGATCGTCCCAGACAATAGGAAAGTCGGCGGGCGATTCCGCCCGCCCGATCTCGGTCGTCGTCATGGGTCCTCCCTCGTATTGCGCTCCTACGGAAGTGCCCGCCCGTAGGAACGCAGCATAATCGTCCGCGATGCCCGTCGCCAGACGACGGTTGGCCGGCTAGCCGGCCAACCGACTGACGAGCTCCCCTGCTACGTTCTCGCCAGCCGCGCCACCACAGGCGCCAGCCGCTCGAACCCGTCGCCGGAAAACGCGATGTAGCTGATGCCGTATCGCTCACGCCGCGCCTGCAGCGTCTCGCAGATCTGATCGACGCTGCCGATCAGCGCGTGCGGCGAGTCGAGCACGTCCGCAGGCGGCATGCCGAACCCCGGCGCGACCCGCTCAACCATGCCTGCCTGGTCATCCGTGACAACCGCGACGAACACGGTGACGTTCAGCTCCAGTTCGTCGAAACGCGCACCCGCCGCCGCGCGGATCCAGCCGATCTTCTCGTCCGTCGATTCGGCGCCGCCCGTCTGCATGGTCGCGCGATTTACGGCGCCCTGTTCGAGATTGAAGTTGATGCCCACGATGTTCGCCTCGCGCGCGGCGATCGAAAGGACGCGCTTGCCGCCGCCTCCCACGAGGATCGGGATGGGCTTCTGCACCGGCTTCGGCGTGCCTTCGTGGTTGACGATCGTGTAGTACGTGCCACTGAAATTCACCGGTCCGTCGGCGAACAGCCCCTTGATGATCGTCAGCCCTTCCTTGAATCGGCTGATCCGCACGCCCGGGCTGTCGTACACCATGCCCGCCGCGTCGTAATCCGTGCGCATCCACCCCGCGCCCAGTCCGAACTCCATTCGCCCGCCGGACAGCACGTCTATGGTTGCCGCCTCTTTGGCGTGCACCAGCGGATGCTTGTAGTCGTTGTCCAGCACCAGTCCGCCCACGCGCAGCGTCGTTGTCGCGTCGGCGGCGGCCATCATTGCCGGCATCGGCGCCAGCTGATCGTTGAAGTGATCCGGGATCAGCAGCGTCGAATAGCCCAGCCCTTCGATCCGCTTCGCCTTCTCCGCCCACTCCTCGCCCGTGCGCCCACTGGATGTCTGGACCGCGAACCTGAACTTGTGCTGCGCCATCAAGGTGCTCCTTTGTCGCTAGCTGCGTCTCACTTGCATGTCCGATGCAACCGAATCTGCATCGTGTAGGCGCGGGGCTCGCCCCGCCCGCATGCGGCGACAATGCTCGCATCACGCACAGATACGTACGGCGGGACGGGCGGGCGCCCGCGCTCCGTTGCACAACGATGGCGGGGACTTCCGCCGCGCGGCATTCCAGCCGCAACGCGTCGCCGCACATCCTATCGTGCTTGTACACCTGATCCACGTCGCCTACCCTCCAACTGCTGGCTAGGGCGCCATGCCAAGCGCTCGATGTCCAATCCTCCGGTGCCGCGTGCTGGGAGCTTTGCTCTTCGCGACGCTCGCTGCCGCATACGTCAGCAGCGCCCCGCCCGCCCACGCCATCTCGGGCGGCATCTGGATCGCCGCACAGAACCTCGCCGTCGCCCGCGAGCGACCGACCGCGACGCTCCTCCCCAGCGGCAACGTGCTCGCCATCGGCGGCGACAACAGCTCCACCAGCTACATCAACGCTGTCGAGATATTCAACGCCACAACGGACTCGTGGTCGGCTGGAGCGCCGCTCGTCACAGGGCGCTCCTTTCACACCGCGACGCTGCTTCCGAACGGCAAGGTGCTCGTCGTCGGCGGCTTCGGCGGCACGCCCAATGCAAATCTCGCCAGCGCCGAACTCTACGATCCCGCCGGCAACACCTGGACGTCCGCTAACAATCTCGCCACACCCCGCCGCGCGCACACGGCGACGCTGCTGCCGAACGGCAAGGTGCTGGCCGCCGGCGGTGTCGGCGGGACACCTGAGGACTACCTGAAGTCGGCCGAGATCTACACGCCCGCCACGAACAGTTGGGCGCCGGCGGCGTCCATGTCGCACGTCCGCGAGTATCACTCCGCCACGCTGCTCGGAAGCGGCAAGACGCTCGTAGCCGGCGGCTTCGACGGCGACTATGTCGGTACCGCCGAACTCTACGATGCCACGGGCAACTCGTGGTCTCCGGCGCAGCTACCTTAACAGCGCCGAACTGTGGGACGAAGACGCCGACGGCGTCCCGAACCGCTACGAACTCGCGGCCCGCTGCTCCGGCATCCTGCCCAGCGGCTACGCCGGCCCGCAGGCGCAGATGACGCTTCCGTGCAACCCCGACACCGACGGCGGCGGCTTCCTCGACAAGCCTGCCGCTCTCGATCTGGTGAACACCGATCCGAACGCCGACAACTGTCCCGCTCTCGCCAATCCGTCGCAGACCAACGCCGACGCGGCGAACGTGCAGGCGAACAACGCCGGCGCCGACGCCAATGGTGACGCCTGCGACGCCGACAAGGACGGCGACGGCTACACAGACGCCGAAGAACAAGCGCTCGGCAAAGACCCGCTGACGTATTGCGCCATCATGCGCGCCAACGTCGATGGCGACGCGTCTGTGTCGATCCTGGATATCACGCAGGTCGCCTTCCACTTCGGCCAGTCCATCCCGCCGGTGCCCGAGCGATACAACCAGAACAGCGCCCTCTCGATCAGCATTCCCGATCTCACGGACATGGCCATCCCCTTCACGCAAAGGTCGCCACCTGTCCGCGACGTGATCCGCGATCCCACGAGAGTGATCCAGTCGCCCGTCCCGCAAACCGGCAAGAGTGGCACAGCCGTCCCCGGCTGTGAGTCAGCACAACCAACCTCCACCATTTCCTTCACCTGTGTTCTCTGTGCCCTTAGTGGAGAAAGCCGGCCAACAGAAACAGGCCCCCAACCCATCCTTCGCGACCTTCGCGCCTTCGCGGTGAACGAACGACGCGCTCCCAAGCGAATCGCTTAGCGTCTCTGCGGTGACATCCGGCGACGCTTTGCGTCGCACCGCGCGGCACGCGACACTGTGCCACATGACGGACGCCGCACAGCTCATCGCCCGCAATCTCGACGAGGTCCTCACGCGCGAGGATCTCGATCGCCTCGTCGCGTCCGGAACGCCGCTGCGCCATTACATCGGCTTCGAGATCTCCGGCAAAATCCACCTCGGCACCGGCCTCGTTTGCATGGGCAAGGTAAAGGACTTCGTCGATGCCGGCGTCAACTGCACGATCTTCCTCGCAGACTGGCACTCGTGGATCAACGACAAGCTCGGCGGCGATCGCGACACGATCCGCCGCATCGCGCTCGGCTACTTCGCCGAGGGACTGAAGGCGTCGTTTCGCTGCGTCGGCGGCGATCCGTCGAGACTCAACTTCGTCCTCGGCACCGATCTCTACCACAACAACGATCAGTACTGGGCGACGCTCATCGACGTTGCGAAGAACACCACGCTCGCCCGCATGCAGCGCAGCATCACCATTCTGGGCCGCAAAGAAGGCGATTCCGTGGACTTCGCAAAGATGCTCTACCCGGGCATGCAGGTGGCGGACATCTTCATGATGGGCGTCAACCTCGCGCACGCCGGCATGGATCAGCGCAAAGCGCACGTTATCGCCCGCGATGTTGCATCAAAGATGAAAGTGACGCCGCTGCTCGATGCAAAGGGCGGGCAGATCAAGCCAATCTGCGTGCATCACCCGCTGCTGCTCGGCCTCAAGAAACCCAACGCGTGGCCGCCGCCAGAAGGCGACCTCAGCGACTTCTGGGCGTCGATGAAGATGAGCAAATCGGACCGCAACTCCGCACTCTTCGTGCATGATTCGCCCGACGAGATCCGGCAGAAGGTACGTAAGGCGTTCTGTCCTCCCGACTCCGCGCAGTTCAACCCGATGCTCGACTGGGCGCGCAAGCTCGTCTTCGCCCGCGACGGCGAGTTCCGCATTGCCCGCGCCGCGGACCACGGCGGCGACCTCATCTTCACGTCGCCCGAAGAGACCGATCAGGCCTACCTCGGCGGCGCTCTCCACCCTGCCGATCTCAAGAACGGCATCGCCGAGTGGCTCGTCGAAACGCTGGAGCCCGCACGGAAGGCATTCGAGTCGCCGGAGCAACGTGCCCTCATCGAAGAACTGGACGGGCTCATTTCGAAGTAGGCGTGATCGATGGGGCGCATCACAACACCCCGCCCCTCTTCCGCAAAGTCGACTGCATCCGCCTGCCTGCGGTAGGAGTCTCTTGCTCCGAACGCGTCAGCCCGTAGACTTATCGCAAGTTCCGACCGCAGCAAGACTCGACTTCGCCCAACATCTCTACCTGGCCCGCAAAGATCGAGGAACAACATGGTATCTAGCTTCAAAAACGACTTCGAGGTCGTCTGGCAGGATCCCGCTGACGCACAACTGTCATGGCTCTTCGATGCCATGCATACGCCGGCGCCTCTGTGCCCGCTCGCCGCCGAGTTCTGGGATCGCCTGACGGGCGCGTACATGGCGATGCGCAACGTCTACGTCAACGGCTACGCGTTCTCGACCGTCCCCACGCCCCGGCCGCCGTCCCCGGACATCGAGGCACGGGGCGTGTTCGATGTTTGGACGAACGACTACCTGCCGCGAATACGGGACATCTGCGGCCGCGTTCGCGCGGCAAACTACGAAGACATGAGCCTCACGGAGCTCGGCGACGCCATCGAAGGCATCATGGCCGACGCGGTTCATGGCTTCGGCTACACCATGACGGTGATCAGCGGCTTCATGGGGCCAACGTTCGGTTTCGTGGCCTTCCTCCAGAACGAGCTGGGTGCGGATGGCCCACAGCTTGCCGCCACGCTATTGCAGGGCTTCGAAAACGGTACGGCTGCCGCAGGTGCGGGACTGAGCGATCTTGCCGAGGACGCAGCGAAGCGCCCCGCCGTGGCGCAGGCCCTGCGCCAGGGTCAGTTCGACGCGCTTGCGTCGGTCGAGGGCGGACAGGCGTTCATGTCGCGTTTCCGCGAATACCTCGACGAATACGGCTGGCGCGTCGACACCTGGACCAGCATCGAGAAGCCGACCTGGGCCGAGAGTCCTCGCTTGCCGCTGACGCTGATCAGCCACTACATTGAGGACGCGGAGCGTTCGCCCGCAGTCGCGCATCGCCGCGCGGTCGCGCAACGGGAGGAAGCGGTCCGCGATGTGGAAGCGCGTCTCGCGGCCGACAAGTTGGAGCAGTTTCGCGCAATGCTGGCGCAGGTGCAGATCCACGTTCCGGTCAGCGAGGGTCGCGCGTTGTGGCAGCTGATCACCGTCGGCTCGCTGCGCGTGCCGTTTCTGGCATTGGGCCGCAAGCTGGTTGCCGCGGGCGCATTGAACAGCCCTGATGAAGTCTTCTACTTCAACACCGTCGAGCTGAAGCAGGCGGCACACAACCCGGCGTCACAGACAAAGGCGACCGCCAAAGAGCGGCAGGCGAACTTTGCCGACTGGCGTCAGCTGACCGCGCCTCCATTCATCGGCTCGCCGCCAGACGCATCACAGATGCCTCCCGAGGCGTTGGCGCTGCTCACGCTCTTCCTTGGCGTCGCCCCGCCGAATATCGAAGGCCGCGAAATTAAAGGTCAGGCCGCCAGCAAGGGAGTGGTGACGGCGCGCGCGCGCGTGCTCAAGGATCTCGGCGAAGCGGAGCGCCTGCAGCCAGGCGAGATTCTCGTCTGCACGACCACCGCGCCGCCATGGACGCCGCTGTTCGCGATCGCGGCGGCGGTGGTCACCGACTCCGGTGGCGTGCTCTCGCATTCCGCGATCTGCGCTCGCGAGTACGCCATCCCCTGTGTGGTGGCGACCCAGGTGGCGACGAAGGTCATCGTAGACGGCTCGATGATCACCGTGGACGGCACGAACGGCACCGTCACAATGGAGAGCTAGTCGGGCGCCCCTTGGAGATTCGTGCTCTTAGTGGATCTTGCCTAGAACAGCCGTGGCGTCTCGGCCACCTCGGCATCATTCGCCGGAGCGAGACACTCGGGGTCGTCGTTCTTCACGGAGTTCACGCGCGTCGATACTTCGGTCGCGACGAGCACTCCCGCGTCAGCGGGCACCAACACGCCGCGCAAGATCTTCGCGTACGACGCCTGCTCCGGCTCGCGAGGCGGCACGTACAGCCACTCTTCAACGCGCTCCGGCGGCAGGATCACCGGCATCCGATCGTGTACCGGCGCGACGATTTCGTTGGCGTCGGTCGTCAGGATCGTGAACGTCCGCTGCCACACGTCTGTCGTCGGATCGCGCCACGACTCGTACAGCCCGGCAAACAACAGCAGATCATCGTGTGGCGGATGAAACCAGATCGGCCGCCGCGCCTCCTTGGTCCCCATCCACTCGAAGAACCCGTCCGCCGGCACGGCGCAGCGACGATGCACGAACGCGTCGCGAAACGCTGGCCGCGACGGCGCGCTCTCGCTGCGCGCATTGATCTGCTTGAACGCGCCCTTCGCATCGGTCTGCCAGCTGTTCACCAGCCCCCACTTCGCCGGCAGCAACTGACGCTGCTCGCGCTTCGACCGCAAGATCCAGTGCTGGTCCGTCGGCGCAATGTTGTACCGCGGCCGGTACAGCGGCAGATCGTCCGGCAGCACCTCGGCGGCCAACGCTTCGGCCACCTCCGCAAGTTCCTTCTGCTGCAACGTAAATCGTCCGCACATAGCCGTTCAGTCTATCGGCCGTCGGTCGTCGGTCATCAGTCGCCGGTGTATGCCGTCATTGCCTGCTTATGGTGGCGAATGACGTTCGCGAAACGTCCCGGCTGCGCTGTTCCCCACCTTAGGACGGCAATGCGCACCTCCCCGACCACGGACGCCTACGAGTGACCACCGGCGTGAAATGCCCATCGACAACAGCGCGCGACGATCGTAGACTGGACACCAATCACCAGCGACCAGCTACCAACGCCCCAGCACAGGAGGTCCCGAAATGGTCGTCCAGTCTTCCATCACCAGCAAGCTCATGGAGGCCCGCGACCGCGGCGTCCAGTACGTCCTCGGCCACCAGCGCGCCGACGGCGCTCTCGGAAATCCCGAGAAGGACGGCCTCGGCCCCTACTACAAGGCGCTCTGGGCGCTCGCCGCCGCCGGCCGAGCCGAAGAGGGCAATCGCCTCGCGACGTGGGTGGCGCACAACGTCCTCACCGAAGAGGGCGACTTCGCCGGCGAGATGCGCGGCAAGTTCTTCGACTACAGCTACGCCTACCCGAACGCCTGGATGATCGTCGGCGCGCAGAAGATGGGGCGCTTCGATGTCGCGCGCCGCGGCATCGACTTCCTGCTCAGCCTCCAGCACGAGAGCGGCGGGTTCCGCATCCAGCGCGACAGCCCGGACGCCCCGCAGGACCTCCTCAACAGCTCGCAGGCCGGCAACGCCTGCCTCTTCACCGGCCACCTCGCCGAAGCGAAGACCGTCGGCCGTTTTCTCCGCACCGTCTGGGACGCGCAGCCGACACCCGAGAGCGAACTGTTCTTCGTCTACAAGGCCGGCCAGGGCCTCCGCACCGACTTCCCCGCCGAGCGCCAGCGCATGCACTCCATCAGAATCGATACGCCGAAGCAGATGTACTTCAACATGGGCATCGCGGCAGCGTTCCTCGCGCGCCTCACCATGGCGACGGGAGACGGCTCGTGGGTGGGACTCGGCCGCAACTACCTGCAGATCGGCCTCAACGTTCTCGACGAGATGTACGAGACCGCGCAGGTCGGCAAAGTCGGCTGGGGCTCCGCCCTCGTCTACGGTGCCACCGGTGACGAGAAGATGTTGCGCCTCGCCGAGCGCGTAGGCGAAGCGCTCGTCGCGCAGCAGACCGACACCGGCGGCTGGGACAACACCGGCGGCTACGTCAACGACGCCATCCGCATCGAAGTAACCTGCGAATTCATCGTCCTGCTGGACGAAATGATCGCTGGCATCGGCGCCCGCGCGTAGCGCATTCGAATCGCCGCTCGCGACACGCGCGGTCGGGTGAGCGAACACCGCAGCCGTAGCGGCGCACGGCTCTGGTTCGGGTCGCAGTGAAATCACCGATCGAAGATCCCTCTCCCCCAGTGGGAGAGGGACAGCGTCGCCGACAGGCGGCGCAGGGTGAGGGCCCGAACCCTCGCAGCGACAAAACAAACATCCCTCTCCCCCTGAGGGAGAGGGACAGGTCGCCGACAGGCGACCAGGGTGAGGGAATACATGCCGGCATTCCTGGTCCACGGCGTACCCGACACCGGCCATCTCTGGGATGGCGTCCGCGAGCACCTCAAGCGCACCGACATCATCGCGCCGTCGATGCCCGGCTTCGACGCGCCGATTCCCGACGGCTTCGACTGCACGAAGGACGCCTACGCCTCGTGGCTCATCGCGCGCATCGAAGAAGTTGGCGAGCCCGTCGATATCGTCGGTCACGACTGGGGCAGCCTGCTCGTGCAGCGCATCGTCTCGCTACGGCCGGAGCTGATCCGCACCTGGGCCGTCGGCAGCGCGGCGCTCGACACCGAATACGTATGGCACGACACCGCCAAGGTGTGGCAGACGCCGACCGCCGGCGAGCAGCTCATGGCGTCGTTCACGGTCGAAGCCATCGTCGCTGTCTGGGCGGCACAGGGCATTCCGGCCGAGATCGCACGTCCGATCGCCGAGCGCATCGACGACCGCATGAAGTCATCGATTCTCACGCTCTACCGTTCGGCGACGAACGTCGTGCATGAATGGCCGCAGCTTGCCGCGCCCACGCCGCCCGGGCTCGTGCTCTGGGGCGCGGACGACCCGTATGTGGGCGCAAACTTCGCCCAGCGCCTCCGCCGATCGCACGGCAGCAAAGCTCGTCTCGTTCCCGGAGTGCGGCCACTGGTGGCCCCTCCAGCGCCCCGCTGACGCCGCGGCGTTGCTCCAAGAACACTGGCAGCGTTAGAGAGCGCTGCGATGGCAATTCAAAAGCGACCCCCCCCCTCATATCCACGTCGTGGCGAGGGGGCGTTTCGGGCTCGGTTGCCGTTTGGCGGTGGCGATGCGCTCAACGATGGTGGGCGCAGCGGGCCGCGCCCCTACAGGGTTTCGGGCGATGAGCTTGCGAAACGTTGAATCGTGCGAAGCCCGCGAGCAGCGCTACTCGAAGACGCGGAGCGTGGCGCTGGCGATCCGCGATCGCAGGCGGGTGAGGCGTTCCGGGTCGATGCTGGTGCGGATCGCATCGCCCGTAAGGTCGTCGAACGGGACGTAGGTGAACGGGTCGGGGCCCCGTCGGACGAGATGGAGTTCTACGACCTCTTCCAGCGTTTCGGTCATGGTCTCTTCGCTGACGCGGAGCAGATGCCGCATCACTTCGTAACGCAGCGGTGCGATGGCCGCGGAGACCAGATCAGAGAGGCGGCGGCCCGCGCTTGAGAGCGTGAGCAGTTGCTCCGCCCGTATGCGAGATTCGTCCATGACGTGAGTGTACGCTACCTCCTCGAACCTCTGTGCCTCGGTGGCGAAACCTCGTAGGATTTTCCGGTGATACGCGATGGGTCCGCGGTCGGGATAATCGTCGCCGCCGGGCACAGCGAGCGCATGAATGGGCTCGACAAGATCTTTGCGCCACTGATGGGGCGCCCGCTGCTTGTGTGGTCGTTGTCCGCGTTCAAGCGCTGCGAGGCGATCGATGGCGTCGTCGTGGTGGCGTCGCCGCAGTCCGTCCAGCGCGTGCGCGATCTTTGCGCCGATTGGCGGTTCACCAACGTAGTGGCGGTCGTGGCAGGTGGCGAGACGCGCCAGGAGTCCGTGCGTGCCGGCGTCGATGCGGCGGCGGATGCGGCGATCGTGGCGATCCACGATGCGGCGCGGCCGCTGGTGACGCCGGAGCTGATCGAGCGCGGTGTGGCGCTGGCGCGCGAGACGGGCGCGGCGCTGTGCGCCATCTCATCCCGCGATACCGTGAAGGAAGTGGACGGCGACCCGCCCATGGTGCGCGCGACGCCGGATCGCGCGCGCATGTGGCTCGCGCAGACGCCGCAGGTCTTCGACCGAGCGCTGCTGCTCAAAGCGCACGCGCGGGCGACATCGCCCGCGACTGATGACGCGGCGCTAGTCGAGGCGACGGGGCATGAGGTGCGTGTGTACGAGGGCGCTGCGTCGAACTTCAAGATCACGACTCCTGAAGATCTGATCGTCGCCGAGGCATTGCTCCGCGAGCGGTTCGCGACGTAGCGGATCGCTTCCGTGGAACTGGATCGGTGCGGGAAACCCCTCGGTCGGGGCGGATTCGGCGGCCGCTATACTGACTGACGATGAAGAGCCCATTTCTAGCGGCCTTGGAGCAGCGCGTCTTGCTGGCGGATGGCGCGATGGGCACGCTGCTGCACAGCCGCGGCATCGCTCAGCACGCGTGCCTCGAGGCGCTGGTGCTCGACCAGCCGGACATCGTGCGGCGCGTACACGAGGACTACATCGCGGCCGGCGCGGACATCATCGAGACAGACACGTTTGGCGCGAACCGCTTCCGGCTGGCACGCCACGGGCTGGAATCGAAGGTCCGCGATATCAATTTCAAGGCGGCGCGGCTTGCTCGGGACGCCCGTGAGATCCACGGCCATCCGGTGTTCGTCGCGGGCGCTATCGGGCCGACCGGCCGCATGCTGGCGACGGCCGGCGACGTCCGGCCGGGCGAGGTGCGCGCGGCGATCCGCGAGCAGGCGGAGGCGTTGCTCGAGGGCGGCGTCGACCTGCTGATCCTCGAGACGTTTCCGGATATCGCGGAGCTGCGCGAGGCGATCCTGGCGATCAAATCGGCGTGCGACCTGCCGATCGTCGCGCAGCTGACGTTCCAGCGCGACGGCAGGACGTATGCGGGCGAGCCGCCCGACGAAGTGGCGAACATCGCCAGCGCCCTTGGGGCTGATGTTGCCGGCGTCAACTGCAGCCTGGGACCGCAGTCGGCACTCGACGTGATCGATCAGATGGCGGCGAATACGGCGATTCGCCTGTCGGCGATGCCGAATGCCGGGCTGCCGAAGTTCATGGACGGGCGGCTGGTCTACCCCGCGACGCCCGACTACTACGCGGAGTACGCGAAGAAGCTCGTGCTGGCGGGCGCGAACATCGTCGGCGGCTGCTGCGGCACGACGCCCGAGCACACGTCGGCGATGCGCGAGATGCTGGCGGGTGAGTGGAACACGCGCGGGCGTACGCCGGCGGCTCGACACGCTGCCGCGCCCGCGATCACAGTCCACCCGCCGAATGTTGCGCCGCAGGCCGTAGACGAGGACGTCAAACCGCGGGCACTGCGGCAGAAGCTCGCGGCCGGCGAGTTCGTCGTCAGCATCGAGCTGGATCCGCCGCGCGGGCTGAATCCGCGGAAGGCGATCGAGGGCGCGGCGCACCTGAAGGCGCTGGGCGCCGACTGCATCAACATCGGCGACAGTCCGATGGCGCGCGTGCGGATGAGCGCGATCGCGCTCTCGGTGCTGATCGAGCAGCGTGTGGGTATCGAGACGATCATCCACTTCACATCGCGCGACCGCAACTTGATGGCGATCCAGAGCGATCTGCTGGGCGCGCACGCGCTCGGCATCCGCAACGTCATCGCGCTCACCGGCGACCCGCCGTCGGGCGGCGACTATGCGCGCGCCACGGGCGTGTGGGATGTCGATTCGATCGGCTTCATCCGCATCCTGAAGATGCTGAACGGCGGCACCGACTGGGCGGGCAACTCGATCGGCAAAGGGACGGACTTCTTCGTGATGTGCGCGGCGAATCCGACGGCCGACGACGTTGCGCTGGAGGTCGACCGCGTCAAGCGAAAGATCGAGGCCGGCGCCGACGTGCTGATGACGCAACAGATCTACAGCGCGCAGATCCTCGAGAGCTTCCTCGAACGGCTGGGGCCGATCGAGATCCCGCTGCTCGTCGGCATCATGCCGCTACAGAGCCATCGCCACACGGAGTTCATCCACAACGAGCTGGCGGGTGTGTTCGTGCCGGAGGACGTGCGCGAGCGCATGCACCTGGCCGGCGAGAACGGCGTCGCGGAGGGCATCGCGCAGGCGGGCGAGTTGCTGCGGGCGTGCCGGCCGCTGGTACAAGGCACCTACCTGGTGCCGTCGTTCGGGCGGTATGAGGTGGTGGGCGAGCTGGTGACGATGGCGAAGAGTCTGTAGGCGCCCAGTTCGCAATGTGCCGCTCACAGGTCCCCGTCCGCCGACAAACACACGTTTGCTTGCTCGCTGCATGGCGATTCGTGATCCAAACCGCCGCCGCAGGCCGCCTGCCCCGCCACTTGACGCTAGGATACGAATGAATGAATATTCATTCCGTGACGACTACGACGCCGCTGGCTCCATCGGCAGAACCTGCGGACAAGCGCGAGGCAATTCTCGACGCGGCGCTTGAGCTGTTTGCTGAGCGCACGTTCGACGGCACGGCTGTACCGCTGATCGCCGAGCGGGCGGGCGTGGCGGCCGGGACGATCTACCGCTACTTCGACGGCAAGGAGGCGCTGGTCAACGCGCTGTACCGCCGATGCAAAGGCGAACTGCGCGACGTGCTGGCCGAGGCGATCGCGGCGGGGCGCACGCACGAAGAGCGCTTCCGCTTGATTTGGTGCGGTCAGTGGCTGTTCGCCGCCGAGCATCCAAACGCGCTGGCATTTCTGGAGACGCAGCATCACGGCGCCTATCTGGACGCGGAGAGCCGCGCGCTCGCAGCGGAGATTGATGCGGCTGCGACGACGTACGTTCGGACCGCGCAGAATGACGGCGCCATCCGGCGCGCGCCGCCTGAAATGCTCATCGCACTGGCGTTCGGCGCGTTCGTCGGCATCGTGAAGCAGGCCGGGCCCGGGGGACTGCTGTTCGACGAGGACGCAGTACGCGCATCGGCCGACGTGATGTGGTCGGCACTGAGATCAGACGTGAGCGAGAAGAAGGCGGCACGGAGAAAGGACACGCAATGAAACTGGGATTGCAAATCCCGTACTTCACCTGGCCCGGCGGACCGTCAGCGCTGAGCCCGAAGCTCGGCGATATCGCGCGCGCGGCCGAGGGCGCGGGATATGACTCGATCTGGGTGATGGATCACTTCTTCCAGATCCCGATGGTGGGCGCCGCGGAGCTGGACATGCTGGAGGCGTACACCACGCTCGGGTACCTCGCCGGGCAGACATCGCGCGTGAAGCTTGGCGCGCTGGTGACAGGCGTGACGTATCGCCATCCGGGCCTACTGGCAAAGCAGGTGACGACGCTCGACGTGCTGTCGGGCGGTCGCGCGTACCTGGGTATCGGCGCCGCGTGGTTCGACCGCGAGCACGCGGGCCTGGGTGTGCCATTCCCGCCGCTCAAGGAGCGCTTTCAGCGCCTGGAGGAGGCGCTGCAGATCGTCAAACAGATGTGGAGCGAGGACAACGGCCCGTATGCGGGCAAGCACTACCAGCTCGCGGAGACGCTGAATGTGCCGCAAGCGCTCAGCAAGCCGCACCCGCCGATCCTCATCGGCGGCAGCGGCGAGAAGAAGACCCTGCGCCTCGTCGCGAAGTACGCCGACGCCTGCAACATCTTCGGCGACTCGCCGGACGGCATCAGGCGCAAGCTGGGCATCCTGCGCGAGCACTGCGACGCTGTCGGCCGCAACTACGACGAGATCGACAAAACGATGATCCGGCCGATGGGGTTCGGAGGGGGCAGTTCGCCGGACCAGGTCGTTCAAACGCTCGGCGAGTTTGCCGAGGCCGGCGTGCAGACGGTGCTCGGCGCGTTGCTGGGCGTCGAGTCGATGACCGCTATCGAAACGGTGGGGCGCGACGTGATCCCGCAGATCAAGAACCTCTAGGGGCGACGGTCTAGCCACAAAGACACCAAGGGTCACGAAGGCCGTGAACGGGTGACAATGCGGCGGGGGCCGCTGGGAGGAACATCACTGATGGCGAACGTACTGATTACGGGATGCAGCAGTGGATTCGGGTTGCTGACGGCGCTCGAGTTCGCGCGGAAGGGCGATCGCGTGTTCGCGACGATGCGCACTACCGCGAAGGCGGGCGAGCTGGAGAAGGCGCGTGATGCGGAGAAGCTGTCGATCGACATCCTCCACCTCGATCTGCTCGACCCCGCCTCCATCACGAAGGCCGTCGCCGAAGCGGAGAAGGCCGGGCCTATCGACGTGCTGGTGAACAACGCCGGCTGGGAACTGCGGTCGCCGATCGAAACGGCGCATGAGGACGAGGTTCGGGCGCAGTTCGAGACGAACGTCTTCGGTACGCTGCGTGTCACGCGTGCGGTGCTTCCGAAGATGCGCGAGCGACGCGCTGGAACGATCGTCAACCTCTCATCCATCGGCGGCGTCGTCAGCGTGCCCTACGGCGGCTACTACTCCGCGAGCAAGCACGCGCTCGAAGCGATCAGCGAAGCCATGCACTACGAGCTGCACTCGTTCGGCGTGCGCGTGGTTCTGATCGAGCCGGGCGGGTTTCCGACGGACTTCAGCAGCAATGTCGCTGTATCCAAAACATTCACGCCCGACTCGCCGTATTTCAGCCTGAACGAACGCTTCGATGCGAAGCTCCGGCTGATGATGGCGCCCGGCGGCGTCCCCCAAGACCCGGCCGACGTTGCTACAACCATCTACGCCGCCGTACATGACGCGGCGCCGAAGCTTCGCTACCTTGTGGGCGCCGATGCGCAGATGATCGCCGGCGTCCGGAAGCAGTTGGACTTCGAGGGCTTTGAAGGCGCAATGCGCAATGCTATGGACTGGCGGGACTGAGCGCGGGACACAGTCCACGAAGGGCACCGCGCGCACGAAGGTTCTCTGGTTGGGGACACGAAGGTCTGCCGGCTTGCGCCGTTGACAGAGGAGTTGGTGATGAGTGACCAGGCTTCCAGGGCGATCTTGATTACGGGATGCTCGACGGGAATCGGGCGGGCGACAGCGTTGCGATTGGCGTCGCGCGGACACAACGTATACGCGAGCGCGCGCAAACTCGAGGCAATTCGCGATCTCGGCGACGCGGGGTGCAAGATCGTCGCGCTGGATGTCTGCGACGAGGCTTCGATGCGGGCTGCGGTCGAGCAGATCGCTGCGAAGGAAGGCGCGGTCGGCGCGCTGGTAAACAACGCCGGTTACGGGCAGGTCGGATCGATCGAGGACCTTTCGATGGCGGATGTACGCAGCCAGTTCGAGACGAACTTCTTCGGCCTCGTGCACCTGACAAAGATGGTGATCCCCGGTATGCGGGCGCAGGGTTGGGGCCGCATCGTCAACGTCAGCTCGGTAGGCGGGAAGGTCGTGATACCGGGGTTTGGTGTGTACCACGCGACAAAGTTCGCCGTGGAGGCGATGAGCGACGCGATGCGCTTCGAGCTGAAGAACTTCGGCATCCGCGTGTCGGTGATCGAGCCGGGCGCGATCCGTACGGAGTTCGAGCAGACGTCCGCAGCCACGATTGGCTCCGAAGCGCGCGCGGCGGGCTCGTCATATGCGGCGTTCTACGAGAGTATCGAGACGCAGGCGCGCAACATGTACAAGGGCCGGATGTCGGTTGGCCCGGAGATGGTCGCCAAGGCGATCGAGCACGCCGCCACGTCAAAGCGGCCACGCTCGCGATATCCCCTGACACCGGGCGCACGCGTGATGATTGCGGCTCGCCGCGCGCTGCCGGATGGCGGCTGGGACGCGCTGATGGGGATGCAGGTCTCACGGCCAAAGTAGCGGTTTCGCCTCACCCGGCTCACGGAATCGCGCAACCCGACGATCGCCGGCGCGCCATGTAGGACAGGCGCCCCGCCTGTTGGTCGGAACCTGGAACGGGCCGAAAGCGTTGACACAACAACAAAGCCGCTCGCGCTCACGGCTAACTGCTATCGCCTACTACTGGCCGCACGTTGATCGCTGGTGGCTGAGCGCCAGCCTCGCGCTTACGGACGAACGAGAAGACATCGTCGAGGCTGAGGCCGAGGGCCCACAGGGCGGCGAAGCCAGCGCCGGTGACCCAGGCGATGTTCAGGATGTGCGCGGCGATGGCGAAGCCGCCGGCGAGGCCTGCGTCCACACCCAACGCCTTGGTGAGCTCCGTGATCGCAACCTCGAAGGCGCCGATGTTGGATGGTGTGATCGGGATGGAGCTGACGAGGTTTGCGGCGACCATGATCAACATCCAGGCGGGCATCGAAAGGTGGATGTCGAAGGCGAGGCCGAACAGCGCGAACATGCCAACTTCCAGCAGCCAGATCACGAACGAGAGCGTGATCGCCTCCGCGCCGAGGCGCGGGTTGCGGAAGACGGCGAGGCCGTCGATAAAGTGCGGGACTGCCTCCTCCAGGGGAAGGCGCAGCCGATCCGGCAGCATCGGCATGACGCCGCGCGCCGTCCATCCTTCTTGCAGTTTGAGGTGGGAGAGCGGGATCACGGCGATGAGGCCGCCCGCGACGCCGCCCAGCACGCCCCAGAAGACGGCTGTTGGGAAGTTCGGCAGGTCGATCAGGGCGAGGCCGATCAGGCCCAGTACCGCGAAGGCGAGGCCATCGAGCAGCGACTCCGTCGCGAAGACGGTTGAGGCGAGGCGGGCGCGGCTGATGTCGTAGCGCTGGGCTGGCACCTGCACCCGTATCAGATCGCCGATGCGCGCCGGCACGATGTTGTTCGCCAGATTCGAGACGAGAAGGATGCCGAAGAGCGGCGGCAGCGGCAGATCAACGAACGTCGACATCATGATCCGCCAGCGCTGCGCCACGAGCAGCTTCGCCAGTCCGAAGAGCGCCAGGCCGGGGATGACGTAGAGGTAGTTCGCGTATCGGAGGGCGCGGGCGGCCTGCTCCAGGTCGATGCGCCAGAGCAACAGCGTCAACAGCCCAATGCTGGCAGCGACACGAACGAGCAAACGGCGTTCGAAGAAGCGCGTCATCCTGTACAGCACCCTCCGGGCAACGGTAGCATGAGGCGCGCACATTACGAGTAGATTACGTCCGTTGCGATTCGGCGCGAGAGGCCTTCCCGACCGCACGGTTATAGCCTATAACAATCGTAGCTATAGAAGACGCCGGTGATTTCGAAGCTGCATCGTTCCGCAGGGACGGGGCGGCTGGCGAACACAGAGGAGCTGGAGCATGGTTGTCGCAACGAAGGTGAATACGGAGCGCGTGTACTACAACTACGACGGCAACCTGCCGCCCGTGACGCTCGAACCGGAACCCGTAACGCCTCCATCGATGCAGGATGGCCTTCCGAAGCTGATCACCGACACGACGCTCCGCGACGGCGCGCAGGATAGCCGCTTCGCCGTGTTCCCGCCCGAGACGCGGCTGAAGTACTACGACCTGCTGCATCGCCTCGACAACGGAACGGGCGCGATCTACGCGGTCGAGGCGTTCATCTACCAGAAGCGCGACGTCTGGACGCTGGAGAAGCTGCTGGAGCGCGCCTACGCGTGGCCGCGCGTGACGACGTGGACGCGCGCCACGCCGAAAGACATCAAGCTGCTGATGGAGGTGTCGCAGGGGAAGGTGAAGGAGACGGGGATGCTCGCCTCCGCATCCGACCACCACATCTTCGACAAGCTCAACTACGCGTCGAAAGAGGACGCGATCGAGAAGTACCTACAGCCGATCGTGACGGCGCTGGAGAACAACATCGTGCCGCGCGTGCACCTCGAAGATTGCACGCGCGCGGACATCTACGGCTGGGTGATCCCGTTCATCCAGCGCGTGATGGACGTGAGCAAGGGCATCGCGAAGTTCCGCATCTGCGACACGATCGGTTGGGGCAGCCCGGACCCGTACGCGTCGCTCCCCTGGGGCATCCCGCGCCTGTTTACGGTGCTGCGCGCCGAGACGGGTGCTGAGCTGGAGTACCACGGCCACAACGATTTCGGACTCGCCACCGCAAACTCGATCGCGGCGTGGCGCTACGGCGCGAAGAAGGTGAATGTCGCGTTCGCCGGGCTGGGCGAGCGCACGGGCAACACGTCGTTGGAGCAGACGATCGCGGCGCTGATCCGCCACTACGGCGACCCCGGCTTCGACCTCCACGCGCTCGAAGAGATGCGCCAGCTCGTCGATGCGGAAGTGATCGAGCTGAACGACCGCTTGCCGCTGATCGGCGAGGTGTTCACGACGACGGCCGGCATCCACCAGGCCGGCGTCGGCCGGCAGGGCGCTGCGCCCGGCGGGCTGATCTATCTGCCGTTCGCGGCGTCGCTGTTCGGGCGCAAGGAAGTCGAGCTGAGCCGCGTCGGCTCCCTCTCGGGGTCGGAGGGCATCATCTCCGTGCTGAATCGCGAGCTGGAGCGGCTGGGCAGCGAGACACGCGTGAAGGAAACGAGCCGAGTCGTGAAGCAGATCTACGACCGCATCCAGGACGAGTACAACGGCCAGTTCGACGAGCAGCACGACCACTGGGTGAACGCACGCCGCTCGTTCTTCACGTCGGAGGACATCATCGAGCTGGCAAAGGAGCTCGGGGCGCTGGCGTAGGTTCTAGGTTTAGGGACACGCTGTGGCGTGTCCCATTTGCGTGCTTAGGGTGACCTCCCCTCCGCGCCGCGCGCTGATCCTCTCCGCCTCGCCACGGCGAGCAGGCTGGCGGAGAGGAGGGCGGGTGGACCTTGGCTAACGAGTGGCAGCGTGCGTAGCCGGGGGGACGGGCGGGGCGCCCGCGCTCCATCGGCGGTGGCGTGCTTAGGAGGTGGGGTGGCTTGACGCGGCGCGTCTGGTGCTATCCCGGTTGTCGGCCAACAGCCGGGGGCGGCTGCCCTACATCGTACGTGGCGACTGCGTGCGGTGTGCTGTTGGGGCGGAGCGCGGCTTGAGCGTAGAGGCCAGGCAAGCTCGAGATTCGCAAAGCAAAACGCCCCACGTTCGGGGCGTTGCTCGTACATGCCGTTGCGCGGGGCCGAGTCCGCGGTCGGGCGGTATCACGATTGGATGGTACTGCGGCGGAGGCTGAGGTTCGTTACGGAGTTGTTGTCTGGATGGACCGAAATCTCGAACATATCGGGCTTCCTCATCGCAGGCGGTCGGCGCTCGTCGAACGGACGCCTGTACCAACGTCGGTCCGGCTTTGCCGGACACACAGCCGAGGGCGGCCATGCTCCACGCTTCGCGTCCTCGTTCACGAACGGCCGTGACTCGACGAACCGTTGCGCGTGGGCTGCATGCCCGCGCTCCGGTACCACAATTGCGTTCCGGAGCTACGGACTACGCACTACAGAACTACGAACTCGCCCTACGCCTTTTCGGTCACCTTGTACTCCAGCCGGCGGCCCAGGGCGAGGCGGATCTGGGCGTCGATGGCGGGCATGGCGGTGAAGAAGAGCGTGATGGGCGCCATCAGCGTCCACTGGAGGAACTGTACCGGGTACAGCCATACCTTCCAGCGTTTCGGGCGTTCGGGGCGCATCATCATGTCAAGCATGATCATCATGAGCAACGGGATCATGCAGGGCATGAGGATCCAGTGCGATGTGGTGATGAACCATGTGGGGATGTTGTGCTGGGCGAAGGGGTGGAGGTTCAAACCGACCCAACCGCTCCAGCCGCTGGCGGACATGTTTGCCGCGACGCCGGTGATGAGGAACCACTGCGACGACCACAGCACGTGATTCTCCGTGAGGCTCCAGGTGCGGCGGAGCTTGCGGCGGAACGGGATCTCCGGGTGGGCGATGAACTGCTTGATGGCGTAGGGGATGTCGGAGCAGCCCCAGGCGTGGCGGCGCGCTTGCTGGTAGTGCTCCCAGAACGTGCGCTTGTACGACACCGCGCGCACGCCGTCGTTACCGACCGGAAGGAGAATCGGCTGCACGTCCGGCTCGCCATTCAGCTCGAAGAAGCACTTGAGGAACATGTGCCAGTCTTCCGGCACGACGTCGACGTCCCAGTAGCCGACATCGTGGCACATGCGCATGCTGAGGCTGTACGTGGACTGCGGGAAGAGTACGGTGTACTTCCGCATCAGCTTGGCCAGGTGGTTGATGCCGCCGAGGCTGTTCTGGATGCGGAGCGGGGCGGGCACGTCCCAGACGTTGTTGTAGTAGAAGATGGGGCCCTGCCAGAAGGTCCGGTAGCGCTTGGGGTTCGTGGCGAAGTAGTAGGTGAGCGCGCTGAAGTAGCGCGGGTGGAAGAGCGTGTCGGCGTCGCAGCTGGTGACGGTCATGTGGTCCAGGTCGTAGCCCATCTGGTCGCAGAACAGGCGCTTGGCTTTCTTGGCCGCCCAGGCTTCGTTCGAGGACTTGCCGCGTACCTCACCGGCGATGTTGCCGGGGTGCGTGGTGCCGATCATCGCGAGGAAGCTGTGGCCGAACTCCGCCTGCAGGATCTCGAAGCGGCGCGGCGCATCCGTGTCCGGCTCTTCCATCGCGACGACGACGAGTAGCTTCTCGCGCGCCACCTCGCTTTCGGCGAGCTTGCCGAGCGTGGTGCGCAGCTTCTCGACGGTCTCCTTGTATGTGGGAATGATGATCAGGTGGTGGATGTCGTCCCAGGCGATGAAGTCGCGTTGCTCGGCGCGGCCGTTGTCCGCGGCGAACGGCCCGTACGGTAGCGTCTCGGCCTCGAACTTGTAGCGCCAGTCGACCTTCGCCGCTGCCTTCATCGCGCGATAGCCGCGCACGGTGTGGATGCCCATATTCAGTGAGCGCCACGCCCAGTAGATGTCGAAGCCGAGCAGCATGACGACGAGCGGGATAGGCAGGAGGTAGGCGCCCCAGACGAGCGTTGAGACGAGCAGCGCCGCCAGGGCGAAGGGCATGATCTCGAGGCCACGCGTGAAGAGGCGCTCCCACGTTGTGACATGAGCGCGCCGCCCGACGGCGATCGCAGCCTCGGCGATGGGATGCGTAATCTCGCCGAGGTCGAACGCGGGCATGGGCCGCGGCGCATCGAGCACGGCGACACGCGCATCGGAGCGGGCGGCCGAGACGGCGATGGGGCGCGCAAACGACGCTGCGGCACCACCGCCGCGGTGCGCGGGGCCGGGCAGCTCGCCGAAATCGGGTGATGCTACGGGTTCCCACACGGCGCGGAAACTGTTCGCGGTACTCGCACGGCGCCTGGTCGGTTTAATGGTTCCGTTGCCTCCGTGCACGATCTGTTTCGGGTACAAAAAAAGGTCGTCCATCTGCGGTGGTCCGACCTTCAAAGCCTACGAGGTTAGCTGGCGGCTTAGGGGAGAAGGTTCCCCCGGTCTCACAACGAGACCTTCAGCCCGGGTCCCTTTCGGTTCCCCCGCTCTCCACCCTGTGGTGGAGACTCGGCTGTACGTATTCAGTTGTAGACCGATCTTAGGGGGGTGCGGCCGAGGCTGTCAAGCGTCAGATGCACCATTTGTGGTGTGCGCAGGGTGTTCGTCATGGGTGTGACGCGGCGGTTATGTCGCGCGCGTACGGGAGTTTGCCCCGAATCGAATCTCCAGCCTGACAGGGGCGTCCACACCGGACACCTCCACGACGCTGGCTTTGCCAGCAGTGCCGATCGGCGCTTCGCCGCTGCCGCAGACGGCCGAGAGCGCCTCGCGGCCAGCGGGATCGATGTAGATGCGGCGGGTGCGGCGGCCGGCGGGAGTTAGCTCGAGTGAGAGCGTCGCGGCCTCGGCGTCCCACTCCTGTGCGGCGATATCCAGCGCGCCGACGCCGATGTGCGCATTGGTGCCGACGACGCGCGGTGCATCGCCGATGGCAGGACGAAGCGCTACGACGCGGGACGCATGCGGCGAGACCAGCGCGAAGGTTAGCTCACCTTCGACGATGCCGCGGTATCGCTCCTCCCGCAGCTCGAACGCGTGCCAACGGCCGGGAGGCAGCGGCAGCGTGAGGTCGCACGTCTGATCGTCGAAGTTGAAGAGCCCGGCGACGCGCAGCGGATCGAAGGCGCGGTCGAAGGCGATCTCGTAGCGTTCGGGCATGTCGCGCTCGATCAGATCGACCGGATCCGCGGAGCGGGGGAGCGTGGGGAGCAGCATCGAGATGAGGTCGAGGCGCTCCGGTGGCACCTTCTCGAGATCGTCGCTGGAGAGCATCATGCCGCCGGAGAGTCCGATGGCAGCGGCCAGCGTGCGCGTCTCGTCGAGCGTCAACTTCGTGCGATCGGCGCGGACGAGCAGGCAGTCGGGGTCGTTCGCCCAGAGCCGGCCGTGCATCCACGATCGGGTCAGCGTGTTGCGGATGGCAGTCTCGGCGCTGAGCGGATCGTCGGGCGCGCGCGGACGCGGCGTCGGCGATTCCCGCTCGGCGCGTGTCATGAAGCGCCAGATGGGCGCGACGTCGGGGCCGATGCGGTTGCCGTCGAAGAAGCCGACGGACGGCGCCATCAGCGAACCGCAGCCGAGGATGAAGCGATCGGCTCCGACGCCGTCGCGGACAGCCTGCAGCGCGGCGCGATACGCGCGCACGCGCGTCGCGGCGGGGTCGAGGCGCCGCCCGGCGATCGCGCCGGCGAAGAGAAAGTCGACCTTCACGTAGTCGTAGCCCCAACCGTCGCAGATGGCGCGGAAGAGATCGGTGAGCCAGGCGCGCGCGGCGGGGTTGGAGCCGTCGAG
>CAYWOO010000147.1:0-24946 GCA_964458665.1 uncultured Dehalococcoidia bacterium | reverse complement strand
CACGCCGCGCACCAGGGCGGTCCTGGCCGTCGACTACGCGGGTCACCCTTGCGACTACGACGTGCTGGTGGCGCTGGCCGACCGGCACGGTCTGACGCTTGCCGCCGACGCTTGCCACGCGCTGGGCGGCAGCTACCGCAGGCGTCCGGTAGGCAGTCTGGCGCGGCTCAGCACCTTTTCGCTTCACGCGGTCAAGGCGATCACGGCGGGCGAGGGCGGCGTCGTCACGACCGACGACGAAGCGCTCGCGCGGCGGATGCGTATCTTCCGCAACCACGGCATCACCACCGATTTTCGCCAGCGCGAGGCTGCCGCTGCCTGGCGCTACGAGATGGAAATTCTCGGTTACAACTATCGGCTGACCGATCTGCAGTGCGCGCTCGCGCTCAGCCAACTGGGGCGGCTCGGGGAGTGGACGCTGCGGCGTCAATCGCTGGCGCACCGCTATGACGAGGCGCTTCGCCTTGTCGACGGCGTGCGCGCCCTCGGCGTGGATCCGGGCGTTTCGCACGGGCGTCACATCTACGTTGTGCTTCTTGACGAAGCGCTGCGAAACCGTCGTGACGCGATCTTCAAGTCCCTGCGCGACGCGGGCATCGGGGTCAACGTGCACTACCTGCCGGTGCATCTGCACCGCTTTCATCGAGAGAGCTTCGGCGGCCACGAGGGCCAGTGTCCCGTGGCGGAGTCGGCTTTCGCGCGGCTGCTCACGCTGCCGCTCTTCCCGAGGATGGAGGACGAGGACGTGAATCGGGTGGTGGACGCGCTCGCCGCGGCTCTGAGCCAGGTCTGATGCGGCGGGTGGCGGTCGTCCAGGCGCGTTCGTCGTCGACCCGGTTCCCCGGCAAGGCCCTGGCTCCGCTGGCTGGCCGGCCGCTGCTCGTCTTCCTGTGCCAGCGCCTGGCGCGGAGCCGGCGCCTGGATGCGCTCGTGGTCGCCACCAGCGACGACCCGGTGGACGCGGCGCTGGCGGCGACACTAGCGGGCGCGGGTTTTGCCGTTTTCCGGGGCAGCCTCGACGACGTGCTGGGGCGCGTCGCCACCGCGGCGCGCACCCAGGACGCGGGCGCCATCGTTCGGATCACCGGCGACTGTCCTCTCGTCGAGGCGGCGCTGGTGGACCGGATGCTGGAGCGCTTCGAGCGCGGCGACCTGGACTATCTGTCGAACGTCTCGCCGCCGAGCTATCCGGACGGCCTGGACGTGGAGATCGTCAGCCGCGAGGCCCTGGAGGTGGCAGAGCGTGAGGCTCGGACCCCTCACGAGCGCGAGCACGTGACGCCTTACCTGCGTGCGCAGCCCGCGCGGTTCCGGCAAGAGAACGTCGAGAATCCTGTCGGCGACCGTTCCGACCTCCACTGGTCGGTCGACTGGCCGGAAGACCTCGCGCTGGTGGAGGCGTTGCTGGCGGAGGCCGGCAAGCCGGAACCCGTTCTCGCCGACCTGTTGGCGGCCGTCGAGCGGCGCCCCGATCTCCTGGCGAAGAGCCGCGCCCAGCGTTCCAACACGGGCGCGGTCCGGACGTTGCTCGAGAGCCTGGAGGCCCGCGCCCCGCGACCGCGCATCGAGGCCTCGGAAGCTCTCTGGCGCCGAGCGCAACAGCTCATCCCCGCCGGCACCCAGACGCTGTCGAAGGGACCGACCCAGTTCGTTCGCGGCTTCGCGCCGAAGTATCTGGTGCGCGGCCTGGGCAGCCACGTCTGGGACGCGGACGGGAACGAGTACATCGACTACCCGATGGGTCTCGGCCCCGTCACGCTCGGACACGCGCACCCGGAGGTGCTGCGCGCCGTGACGTCTCAGCTCGCCCACGGCAACTGCTTCAGCCTGATGCATCCGCTCGAGATCGAGCTCGCGGAACGCGTGCGCGGCATGGTGCCCTGCGCGGAGCGGGTTCGCTTCGGCAAGAACGGTTCCGACGCGACCTCGGCGTGCATCCGCGCGGCGCGCGCGAAGACGGGCCGCGCGCACGTCGCGCGCTGCGGCTACCACGGCTGGCAGGACTGGTCGATCGAAAGGAGCTACGGCATTCGCGCGAAAGGCGTTCCCGAGGACGTGCTCGCGTTGACCGTCGCGTTCCCCTACAACGACCTGCCCGCGCTGGAGCGGGTGCTCCAGGCCCAACCATGCGCGGCCGTGATCCTGGAGCCGATCGCGATCACGCCGCCGCTGCCCGGATATCTCGAGGGCGTGCGCGAGCTGGCGTATCGCTACGCAGCGGTGCTCGTCTTCGACGAGATCATCACCGGCTTTCGATACGCTCGCGGCGGCGCCCAGGAGTACTTTGGCGTCGTGCCCGACCTGGCGGCGATGGGGAAGGGGATCGCGAACGGCCTGCCGCTGTCGCTGGTGGTCGGAAAGCGCGAGTTCATGGAGCCGTTCGAGGAGATCTTCTTCAGTTTCACGTTCGGCGGCGAAACCACGGCACTCGCCGCCGCGCTGATCACGCTCGAGGTGATGGAGCGCGAGAACTATTGGGGCCATGCGTGGAAGCAGGGCCGCAAGCTCCAGGAAGGTTACCGCGCGCTGGTGAAGGAGCTGCGCTTGGAGGAAGCAACCGATTGCGAGGGCTTGCCGCCCTGGACCGTGGTGACGTTCCGCGACACCGCCCGCTTCACGTCGCTGCAGCTCAAGACGCTGTTCCAGCAAGAGATGCTGCGCCACGGCGTACTGTTCTCGGGTAGCCAGTTCATCAGTCTGGCGCACGCGGACAAGGACATCGGGCGCACGCTCGAGGCCTACCGCGAAGCGCTACGGGTGCTGCGCGCCGGTCTCGACTGGAACGCGATCGACGCTCTCCTGCAGGGCGAGGTCAACGAGTTGATCTTTCGTCGTGCCTGACGACGTCGCCCGCCTGGTCCTCGGAACCGCTGCTCTCGGGTTGCGCTACGGGCTACCCGAGCCAGGGGATGGGCCCGCGCGGCAGCCGCCCGCCGAGGAGGCGGTCGCCCGTCTGGTCGAGCAGGCCCTGGCCCAGGGTATCGGAACCTTCGACACGGCGCCCGCGTACGGAGACGCCGAGGCACGGCTCGGCAAGGCCCTCGCGGGCCGTGGCCGCGTCTGGACGAAGGTCGGATCGGCCTCGGCGCCCGAGCCCGCCGTCGTAATGCGGTCCCTCGAGGCGTCGCTGCGGCGCCTGGGCCGAGAGCGCTTGGATCTCCTCTCGTGGCACAACTGGACGAGCGGGTTGCTCGATGCGGCGGACTTTCGGCAAGCCTGGAAAGAGCTGCGGGCCGGCGGCGCGTCGCAAGCGTACGGAGCGACCACCTACGGCGCGAGCGATGCGCTGGCCGCCATCGCGAGCGGCCTGTTCTCGGTCGTGCAGATCGAATGGAACCTCTTCAACCAGAAGACGCTCGCGACGATTCGAAGCGCCGCTCTCGCCGCCGGCGTGCGCGTCTCGCTGCGGAGCGTGTTCCTGCAAGGCGTGCTGACGTCCAAGGGCAGGCGGTTGCCAGCGCACCTGGCCGATTTGCAGGATGCCGTCGCCCGAGCCGCCGCGCTGGCGGCGCGAGCCGAGCGGTCACTCGCGGGTCTTGCGCTGCGCGCGGCCCTCGACCAGCCGGTGGAGTGGGTGCTGGCTGGCCTCGACAGCGAGGCCGGTCTCGCGGAAGCGCTGGCCGCGGCGCGCGCCACCGGCCTCGCGCCCGCGCTGGCGCCCGAGATCGAATCGCTCGACCGATCGGCCGATCCGCTGGTCGATCCGAGGAGCTGGCCCCGCGCTTGAAGGCGCTACTCTTCGGCGAGGGCGGGGGCCGGATTGGCGCGGGACATCAGGTCCGTCTCGGAGCGCTGGCGCGTGCGCTCGCGGCGTCGGGCCACGAGCCGATCCTGGCGGGTCGTGCGCTCGAAGGCTCGCCGCACACATGGGCCTGGCGCGGTCTCCACTTCCGGATGGCGGCGGCCGACGGCAGCAGCGCCGAGGCCGCGCTGGAAGCGGCCCGATCCACCAAGCCCGACGCGATCGTCGTCGACCACTACGACGTCGGCCGAGACGTATTGGCCGACCTAGCGGCGCTCGCGCCACTGGCGCTGATCGAGGACATCCCGACTGCGCGCGCGCAGCAGGCGCGCCTCGCGATCAACGCCGCGCCCGGAGTACTGCCTTCGGACTACCCGAGCTCCGTCGTGGCGCTGGGCCCCGCGCACGCGTTGCTGCGCGCCGAGTTCGCCTCTCGTCCGCCGGCCCGCGGTCCGCGCCTGCTGGCGGCCCTCGGCTCGGCGAAGTTCGACCGCGCGAAGCTGCTCGCGGCGCTGCTCGACGCGACGCCACACGAGGTCGACTGGATCGGCCCCGGAATGAGTGGCAGACGGGATCGCGTGCGGGTGTTCGAGCATGTCGACGCGGCGACACTGGCTTCCTTGATGGCCGGGTGTCGAGCGGCGCTGCTGAGCGCGAGCTCGGTGTGCTTCGAGGCCGCCAGCACCGGGCTTCCCTTCGTCGCGGTGGAGACAGCCGGCAATCAGGCGCGTCTCGCCGCCGGCCTGGCGGCGCTGGGTGTGCCGGTGCTGGCGACGAGCGATGCCTGCGAGGCGAGGACGCTCGAGCGCGCGCTTGCCGTAGCGGCGGATCATCGGCTGAAGGTGGATGGACGCGGCGCGGAACGCGTGGCCGCGCGAGTCGCGGAGTTGTCGATCGCGGAGCCCGGCCTCCGGCTTCGCGACGGCTGCTGGCGCGACAGCGATTTGATGCTCTCATGGGCCAACGATCCGTCCGTGCGTGGCGCGAGCTTCGAGGAGCGAATCATCTCGGCCGAGGAGCACGCTGCCTGGCTGTCTCGTAAGCTGATGGACCCGGAGGCGCGGCTCTTCGTCGCCGAGGACGAAGCAGGTCCGGCGGCGTCTCTGCGCCTGGAGCGACGCGAACGAGCCGCCACGGTCTCGCTGTCGGTCGTGGCCGATCGTCGTGGACGCGGCCTGGGCCTGCGTGCCCTCGAGGCGGTTCGTCACTGGGCGCGCTGCGCGCGCTTCGCGGAACGCCTGCTGGCTCACGTACGGGCCGACAACCCTGCGTCGCTCCGACTCTTCGAGCGGGCCGGCTACCTGGCCACCGGCCCGCTCGCGGTGAACGGACGACCCGGCCGCTCCTTCGAACGACCGGTGTGACCAGGCGGGAGCCAGGCCCCGACACCGGTTAGGATGACTGAGGCCGAATCCGCCGCGACCCGTCAGAATGTACAAGATCACCATCATCGGCGCCGGCTCCCTCGGCAACCACATCGCGCACGCGGCGCGCAGCCGCGGCTGGTCCGTGCTGCTGACCGACCGCGATTCCGAAGCGCTGCGCCGGACGCGCGAAGCCACCTACCCGTCTCGCTACGGCGCGTGGGATCCCGCGATCGATACGCGGCTCACCGAAGACGCGCTCGCCCTTCCCGCCGATGTCGTCCTGGTGGGAACCCCACCCGACACGCACGTTCCGCTGGCCCTGCGTGCCCTCGACGCGACGCGCCCGCGGGCGCTCGTGCTCGAGAAACCACTGTGCGGCCCCGATCTCGCCGGCTGTCAGGAGCTCTGGGAACGCTCGCGCCGCGACGGCGTCTTCGTCGGCGTCGGTTACAACCACACCTTGGGTGAGAACACCAACTTGGCCGAGCGCGCGCTGCGCGAGCGCGCGATCGGGCGCGTCGAGACGATCTCGGCCCGGGTTCGCGAGCATTGGGGCGGCATCTTTCGGGCGCACCCGTGGCTCGGCGGCCCGGGCGATTCCTACCTCGGCGACACGCGCCGCGGCGGGGGCGCAATTGGCGAACACTCGCACGGCATCAACATCTGGCAACACTTCGCGCGAGCCGTCGGCGCCGGTCTCGTTTCGGAGGTGTCGTGCCGCCTCGATTCGGTGCCAGACGGGGACAGCGAGTACGATCGTCTCTGCTTGCTGACTCTCGAAACCGAGAAGGGGCTCCTGGGAGACGTGATCCAGGACGTGGTGACCTCGCCACCCGAGAAGCGTCTTCGCGTCCAGGGCAGCGCCGGTTTCGTCGAGTGGGGCGTCAACGTCGAGCCCAACGTGGACGCGGTCAGCGTCGGCGGCCTCGATGGGCCGGTCGAGACGACGCGGATTCCGAAGACGCGCGCCGACGACTTCAAGGCCGAGATCGACCACCTGGCGGAGGTCCTCGCGGGCCGGGTCGCCGACTCGCCGATCTCGCTCGAACGCGGCCTGGAGACGATGCTGGTGATCGCGGCGTCGGTGAAATCGAACGCCCTGGGCCGGCGCGTCAGGATCGACCGTCAGGCCGGCTACCGGCCCGAAGCCCTGCTTTGAAGGAGCTCGCCTAGAAGATGCAAAAGCCGTTCAACTTCGAGGGGTTGTTCATCTACGACCTCGCCAACAACCATCAAGGCGATGTCACGCACGCGGCGCAGATCATCCACGAGCTGGGACGGGTGTCGGCCGCGGCAACGGTTCGCGGCGCGCTGAAGCTCCAGTTCCGCAACCTCGACACCTTCATCCATCCCGATTTCCAGAAACGCAGCGACCTCAAGTACGTGAAGCGTTTCAACGAGACGCGTCTCGGCCCGCCGCAGTTCACCGAGCTGGTTCGCCTGGCGCGCGAGTCGGGCATGCTCGCGATGGCCACGCCGTTCGACGAGGACTCGGTGGAGCTGGCTTGCGATCTCGGCATCGACGTGCTGAAGGTCGGCAGCTGCTCTGCGGACGATCGGCCGTTGCTCGAGAAGGTGGCGCGCGTGCGCAAGCCGGTGGTGGTGTCGACGGCAGGTCTGCGCGTCGACGAGATCGACTGGCTGGTCAACTTCCTGGAGAGCGAGCGGGCCGAGTTCGCGCTGATGCACTGCGTGGCGCTCTACCCGACGGCCGACGACAAGCTGCAGCTCGACCAGATCGCGCAGCTCCGAGAACGCTACTGCGGCGTTTCCGTGGGCTGGTCCACCCACGAGCATCCCGACAACCTGGATGCCGTGAAGATGGCGTACGCGCTGGGCGCGCGGCTGTTCGAGCGCCACGTCGGGCTGCGTAGCGAGCGCTACTCGCTCAACGAATACTCCTCAACGCCCGAGCAGATCGGGCGCTGGCTGGCCGCCCACCGCCAGGCGCAGGCCATGCTCGGCGCCAGCGAGCGGGTGCCGGCGCCGCCCGAGGAGCGGCAGACGCTGCGTGACCTGAAGCGCGGCGTCTACGCGAAGCGGAAGCTAGCCAAGGGCGAAACTCTGGTCGCGGGCGACGTCTTCTTCGCGCTTCCGATCCAAGCCGGCCAGCTGCTGAGCGGCAACTGGCGGCACGGCATCCTGGCGCCTGCCGACTACGAGGCAGGGGCGCCGCTCCCGGAGAGCCTGGCGCGACAGGAGGTGACCGACGATCACCTCGTGTACCAGATCATGCTCCAGGTGCGGGGCATGCTGAACAAGGCCAACATCCACATCAACGAGGACGCCGCGATCGAGATTTCGCATCATCATGGCCTGCGCCGCTTCCGCGAGTTCGGCGCCGTGATCATCACCTGCGTCAATCGCGCCTACGCGAAGAAGCTGGTGATCCAGCTCCCGCGCCAGAAGCACCCGTATCACTTCCACGAGAAGAAGGAAGAGACCTTCCAGCTCCTCGACGGCGATCTCGAGATCGTCAAGGAAGGCCGCCGCGTCGCGCTCCAGCCCGGCGACACGTTTCTGGTCGAGCCGAAGGCGTGGCACAAGTTCCACACCCTGGACGGCGCGATCGTCGAGGAAGTGTCGACGGCACACCACAACGACGATTCCTTCTACGAGGATCCCGAGATCGCGCGCCTGGATCGGGGCCAACGCAAGACGCAGGTGGACGGCTGGCTCGCCTATTTCCGTTCGCAGCATGCGCTTTGAGGCGGTGGTCTTCGATTTCGACGGCACGCTAGTCGACTCGGCCGCCGCCAAACGCGCGGCGTTCTTGGATCTGTTCCCGGACACGCCGATCTGCCGCGAGCTGGTCGCCGCGGTCCTCGACGAGCGCCCGGACGCGTCGCGCTTCGAGGTGATTCCCGAGATGATCGTGCGACTCGCCGCCGCGGGTGTGGCCGGCGATAGCGTGGACGAGCGCGTCGAGAGGTACGGCAGGCTCGCGCTCGAGAGGGTGCGCGCCGCGCCCGAGATTCCGGGCGCGGGCGCCCTGCTGCGCGAGCTGCACGCCCGCTGCGCGCTCTACGTCGCTTCGAACACGCCGGAGCCGGCGCTGCACGAGCTGATCGGCGCACGCGGCTGGCGGCCGTGGCTGCGCGGCGTCTTCGGTCATCCCCGCGAGAAGGCGCAGGTCGTCGGCGAGGTCGTGGACAGACACGGGGGCTCGGCGCACGTCGCGGTCGTCGGTGACGGTGATCTCGACGAAAGCGCGGCTCGGCGCAACGGTTGCGTCTTCTTCCGGTTGCGCCACCCCGGCGACCTGCGCGCCGCCGGTGAGGAACTGTTGGCCGATGTACGAGGGTAGACGGGTTCTGGTGGTGGTGCCGGCGCGTGGCGGGAGCCAGGGGATCCCGCTCAAGAACCTGCGGCCGCTCGAGGGCGTGCCGCTGGTCGCGCTCGCGGGCCGAGTGGCGCGGCAGCTCGAGTTCGTGGATCGCGCGGTCGTCTCGACCGACCATCCGGAGATCGCTCGCGTCGCGAAGCAAGCCGGCCTGGACGTTCCCTTCATGCGCCCTGCCGAGCTGTCCGGTCCCCGCATCGGCGATCTCGAGGTGCTGCTTCACGCGCTCACGGAGTGCGAGACGCTCGACCGGTCCCGCTTCGACCTGGTGTTGATGCTGCAGCCGACTTCGCCACTGCGCACACCGGAGCAGGTGCGGCGCGTCGTCGAGCAGCTGGTGGCCGGCGCGTACGACGCGGTATGGACGGTCAGCCTGACCGACAGCAAGGCGCATCCGCTGAAGCAGCTGGTCGTCGACGCCTCGGGGCAGCTCGGCTACTACGATCCGGCGGGCGCGCGCGTCGTGGCGCGCCAGCAGTTGGCGCCCGTCTATCACCGCAACGGCATCGCCTACGCCGTCACGCGCGAATGCCTCGTCGACCAACGCAGCCTGATGGGCCGCCGCACCGGCGCGCTCGTGATCGACGAACTGGTCGCCAACATCGACACCGAGTTCGATCTCGAGCTGGCGAGCTTTCTGGTCTCGCGACGACGAGAGTCGCCCTGACCGCCGTGTGGTTCGGGGCGGCGCGGGAGATGGCGCTGAGCCTCCTGGCGCGGCCGCACTCGCTGCTCTCGGTCGTCTCAGACGGCGCGAAATGGGTGCTGGACGACGAGGCGCGCGCCTTGATCGGCACCGCTCGCTCACTCGGTATCGACGCGCGGCTCGACTTCAAGCTGGCCGCCGCGGCAGCTCAGTGCCGCCACTATGCCTCGCAGTTCATCCTGCTCGAGGATCGGCCCTTCGAGACGCGACATCGAATCTCGGTCGACTATCTCCACGGAGCGCCAGGGGCGGATCCAGCTTTCGGCGAGCTCTTCGAAGCGCTGCTACGGCGGCGCGAGCGCCTGTTCCGGGTCAGGGTCTCCCACCAGGAGATGAGGAAGCGGCTGCTCGCCTCGGGGTTCGACCCGTCGCGGCTGCATTGCATACCGCTCGGCGTGGAGCTCGCCCGCTTCAGGCCGCAGACTCCCGAGACGCGCCGCGCCGCGCGCGGCGAGCTGGAGCTGCCCGAGCAGGCGACGATCATCGGGTCGTTCCAGAAGGACGGCGTCGGCTGGGGAGATGGCGCTGTAGCCAAGTTGATCAAGGGGCCCGACGTCTTCTTGCGGGTGATCGAAGCGCTGCGAGGCCGTTGCCCGGGTCTGTTCGTGCTGCTGACGGGTCCGGCGCGCGGCTACCTCAAGACAGGCCTCACCGGACTCGGCGTGCCGTTCGCGCACCGGCTTCTCGCGGCGCCCGAGGACGTGGCGCGCTGCTACGAGGCGCTCGATGCCTATGTGGTGGCGTCGCGCGACGAGGGCGGACCGAAGGCCGTGCTCGAAGCGATGGCGAGTGGGGTGCCGCTGGTCAGCACTCGGGTGGGGCAAGCGGCGGACCTCGTGAGGCACGGCGAGAACGGCTTCCTCGCTGCGGTCGAGGACTCGGCCGCGCTGGCGCGCTGGGTCGAGCGCGTGCTGTCCGAGACCTCGTTGCGCGAGAGTATCGTCGCCGCTGGTCTGCTCAGCGCCGCGGAGCACAGCTACGATGCTCAACGGCCGCTGTGGGCGCGGTTCTTCGAGGGTTTCGTGGCGTGAAGGTACTGACGGTGATCGCGCACTACTGGCCCGTGGTAGGCGGCGCCGAGAATCAGGCACGGCGGCTGGCGGGAGAGCTCCGCCGCCAGGATGTCGAAGTCGAGGTCTTCACTGGACGCTGGAGTCGCGAGTCGGCGGCGTTCGAGGAGATCGACGGGATTCCGGTGCACCGCCTGGGGCCGGGGCTGGAGCTTCAGCCGGTACGGCTGCGCCGCTGGCTATTCCTGCTGGCGCTGCTGCGGAGGCTCGCGTCCGAGAGCGCGCGCTTCGACGTGATCCACGCCCATCAACTCCTGTATCCCGCGTTCGCCGTCGCCGTGGCGGGCCGGTTGTGCGGTCGTCCGACGCTCGCGCGCGTCTCGAGCACGGGTTCGACCAGCGACCTCGTGATCGCGGCCAGGGGTGGGCTCGGCCTGCAGGGCGCGTTGACGCGCCGGCTTCTCAGTCGCGTCGTCGCCGTGAGCGGCGCGTCCGAGGCCGAGTGTCTCGCGCATGGTTACCCGGCCGAGCGGATCGTGCGGATTCCGAATGGCGTTCCGGTGCCGGATGCGCCGCGCGAGCGACCGCGTCGCGACCGCGTCACGGCGTTGTATCTCGGCGGGTTGCGGACGGAAAAGCGGCTGCCAGTGCTCCTCGAAGCCTGGGAATGTGCGGGTCGGCCGGGACGCCTGTTGTTGGCGGGCGAAGGTCCCGAGCGCGGCCGCCTGCAGGCGATCGCCGACACCCAGCGAGGAACGGTCCAGTTGCTGGGTCACGTCTCGGACGCCTGCCGGCTGCTGGCCGACGCGGACGTGTTCGTGCTGGCGTCGGACGCGGAGGGCATGTCCAACGCCCTGCTCGAGGCGATGGCGGCCGGCTGCGCCTGCCTGGCCACGCACGTCGGAGGCAACGTCGACATGCTGGCCCCGGGCGCCGAAGTGCCGCGGGCGGGGAGCTTCCACGTGGGGTCCGCGGGCCTGTTGGCAGCGGTAGGCGACGTCGCCGGGCTGGCTGGCGGCTTGCGCGCGCTCGCCGAAGACGCGGCGCTGCGTCAGCAGCTCTCGGTTGCCGCCTGGCAGAAGGCGCGCGATGAGTACGCGTTGCCCGCCGTTGCGTCCCGCTACCGTGCGCTCTACCAGGAGTTGATGCGCTCCAACCCGGTTCAGCGATGACACGCCAGCCCGATCTCGGGACGAGCCTCGCGTGGCTTCCCGTGCTCGCGGCCGTGCTCGCCATCGGCCTGGCTCTCGCTTGCCCTGCCATCGAGGTCGACGACAGCGCTTCCTACCTGACGCCCGCGCGCTCATGGGCGCGTGGACTCGGCCTTCGCGAAGCGGATGGGCGTCCCCTGGAAGCGCGGCTGCCGGCGTACCCGTTGTTTCTGGGCGTCGTGATCCGGATCGCGGGAGAGCGCTCCGCGCTCTTCTCGGCGCTCCAGGCCGTGCTCCACATCGCGGCGGTCTTGCTCGTCGCCGCGAAGATCCGGCACCCGCGGCTTCGGGCCGGGGTCGCGAGCGCGGCCATCCTCTACCCGCCGCTGCTGACCTCGGCTGGCCTGGTGTTGCAGGAGAGCCTGCTCTCCTTGCTGGTGGCCGTTGTCTTCGTGGCGCTCTGGCAGCTGCTGGAGCGTCCCACGCCGTCGCGCGGGCTCGTCCTGGGCGGCGCCGTGGGGCTCGCCGCGCTGGCAAAGGTCGTGGTGCTGCCGGTCGCCGGCGTCGCCGCGCTCGTCGCCACCGGCAGGCTGCTCTTCCGGACAGGCGTGGCGGTGGTCGGAGGCGTCTGCCTCGGCGTGACGCTCGTTCTACTGCCTTGGGGGCTCCGCAATCTCCGCGAGATCGGCCGCTTCGAGGTGACGAACGGGAACGGCGGCGAGAACCTGCTCGCCGGCTCGGTCTCCAACAACATCGAGAATTGGAGCACTTTCCCTGAACGGGTGGCGGCCTGGCGAGCATGGGAAGCCGGCGCGAGCGCCCGCTACCCGACCTTGGATCGCTACCTCTACCGCGTGGCGATCGAGCGCATCGCGGCCGATCCGGTGCGCTGGTCGGCGCTGGCCCTGGAGCGGGCGCTGCGCTTCATGTTGCCCGCGCGGCACTGGTTCGTCGCAAGGGGATGGTCGCGGACCGCGAGCTTCGGTCCCTGGTACCTCGCGGCGATCGGCGTTCAGGCGGCGCTGTTCGCGAGCACGCTGTGGCTTCTCGCCGATGCCTTGCGCCGCCGCGAGATCGCCGCGGAGCTGTCGGCTCCGATCGTCGTCTTCACGCACCAGCTCGTCTACGCGGTTTCCTACGCCAGCCCGCGCTACGCGGTGGCGGTGGGGCCCGTTCTGTTCGCGGCGCTCGGCCTCGCGCTTCAGCGCGCCACCGAGCGCCGTTCCCGCGAGGCGAGCGCCTCCGCGTAGCAGGCCTCGGTGGCGGCGACCATCCGTTCGACCGAGAAATCGGCAGCGCGAGCGCGGGCCCGCTCGCCGAGCGCCGCCGCGAGAGCCGGATCGGCGAGGACGGCGCGCAGAGCGTCGGCCAGGGCCTCCGGCCGCGAGGCTGGCACCAGCGTCCCGCTGACGCCGGAGTCGATCAACTCCGGGATGCCGCCGACAGCCGTGGCCACGATCGGCCTTCCGAGCGCCATCGCTTCCAGGACCACGTTCGGCATTCCTTCGGTGTGCGACGGCAACACCACCACATCAGCTGCCGCGAGGAACGGCTCCGCGCCTTGCTGGTGTCCCACGAGCCGCACCGCGCCTTGAAGACCCTGCGCAGCGATCTGGCCCTCGATCGCCGAGCGAAGCGCTCCGTCGCCCACGAGGACGAGGATCGCGTCGGGGCGGGCTTCGCGCACGCTGGACCAGGCCGCGATCAGGTCGCGGTGGCCCTTTTCCGGAGCGAACTGGGCCACGCAGACGACAAGCGGGGTTGGCGGCAAGCCGAGCGAAGGGCGCGGTCGAGGCTCGGGGTTCATAGGAGTCCGAATGCCATTCGGGACATGGCGGATGCGCTCCGGCGTGAATCCGGCGGCGATTTCCTCTCGCCACACCGCCGCGGAATTGACCACGACGCCATCCGCTTGGCGATGCGCCCAGCGCGCGACGCCGCGCCAGAAGGGCGTCATCGTCGCCTCGTAAGAGGAGCGTTGCGACAGGACGAGCGCGGATCCAGCGAGGGGGCGGGCGGCGAGCACGCTGACGAGGTTCGCGAACGACAGGAACGAATTGACCACGTTCGGCGAGGTCAGGCGCAGCTGTCGCCTCAAGCGCCACACCACGCCGAAATCCCAGCGCGAGGAGCGACCGAGCGCCACGACCGGTATCCGAGCGGCGCGCAGATCGGCGTCGAAGTCGTTCTGGGACTTGAGCAAGACGATGCTGGCGTCGTAGCGGGCGGGATCGAGGCCCGTGGCGAGGCGGACCAGTTGCGTTTCCGCGCCCGCCCGACGCAGGTCGTTGATGACCAGCACCACGCGCGTACGCGGAATCGCCGGCGTGCCGCTCACGCGCGGCCCAGGCGCTCGTGCAAAGTACGCCACTGCCAATCCGAGACGTCCACGCAGGCCGCGAGCATGCGACGGCGGCGCGCCTGCATATCGCGCTTCAGCTCGGGAAGCCGCCCCAGCCAATCGATCGCCGTGGCGATCACGCTCTGCGCATCGCGCACGCCGATGCCGCGTGTCAGCCCCCACCTCTTCTCGAGCTCCTCGAGATAGGCGAGCCGGCCCACGAAGCTGTTGCAGCGCAGGTTGGGGACGCCCAGCACGGCGGCCTCGGCGATCAAGGTCTGGCTGTCGCCGACGCACAACGACGCGAACGCGAGCACCTGGTGCAACGCTTCGGGCGGCAGCGGGAAGCGATGCTGTTCCAACTCGGGGTCGAGCGCCGCCTCGGAGGTGATCAGCACCCGCCCGTGCGCCGCGAGGGCCGTAACGAGTCGTCGTGCGAGCTCGGGAGGCAAGCCGCGGGCGTCCGAGTCGTGGTGGCCGCGCAAGGCGACCAGCCGCACGATGAAGTAGGGCATGTCGGGTGAGAGTCCCAGCGGCGTGAGAACCGCCGGATCGGGCGTGAAATGAGCCGGGTGCAGATAGGCGAGCTCGTGATAGCCGGGATAGGTGAGCTGCCTCGGCCCGTGCTTCTCGAAGGCCAAGCAGTCCGGCGTGACGATGTGCGTCGCCAGCGGATACGCGAGCCCTGCGAACAGCGGCACTACCGCCGCGTCGTCCTCGCAGAAGACGAACGAGGGTCGGCCGATCAGCTTTCCCACCAGACCAAAGCTGGCCGATGGCCCGACCAGGGCGTCGGGTCGAAAGCGGCGAGCCAGGCCGAGGAGTCGTGACGTTCGCAGCACCAGCTCGCGCCCGTTGGCGAGCGCCCCGGAGCCGGCCGCGCGCGACAGCGCGATGTGCGGGATCTCGAAGGCGCGAAGCAGGTCCAGGGCCACGTCCTTGGAGCGTGCTGCGACCAAGGCGTCTCCGCCCTCGTGTCGCACTCGCGAGATCAAATGGCGGAAGAGATGGACGTGGGCCGGGTGCGCTATATCAAAAAGCAGCCTCAAGCGGTCTTCGTTCCGATGATGCATGTGGTCGGGCGTTCGGTGGAGTCGCCTAGCGTGAGACAAGCCAGCCCGAGCGCGGTTGTGTTCTCCTGGATGCCTCCGGAGTCGGTCATTACCACCCTCTCGACGTTTCCCTCGAGCGAAGAGCGATTCTATTCATGGCGAGATGAGCAGCGCTCGACGCCACACTGCCTGCGCGGCCTCGAGCGAATACTCTTTCCGGAAGCGTTCGCGAAGCGCCAGAGCGCCCTGGGCCAGTCGAGCGCGCCGTGCCGGATCGCCCAGCAGCTCGCCGATCGCTGTCGCGTAGGCCTCGGGCGACGGCGTCGCAACGAGCCACGCGTTCTCGCCATGCTTCGCGATCGTCGCGATGTCGCCGATGTCGGGCATCACGACCGGGACGCCGCACGACAGAGCCTCGATCATCGCCATCGGCAGACCCTCCATCCTCGAGGTCATCACGAACAAGCGGCCGCGCCGCAACCAGCGGCCGACCTCGGAATAGGGCCGGGCCCCGGTGAATTCCACGCTGCCGCCCAGCCCGAGCTCGCCAGCCAGTCGACGAAGCGGCGCGCGTAGCTCGCCTTCGCCCACGATCGCGGCGCGCAACGACGGGCGCACCCGCCTGACGATCGCCAGGGCGCGCAGCAGCAGCTCGACCTGCTTGACCGGCACCAGCGCGCCGACGAACACGACGTCGAGGTCGGCCGCGTCCTCGGTCGCTGGCGCGTAGCCCGCGAGCTCGTGCACGTTGGGCGGCTCGAAGATGCGTCCGGCCTCGATGCCTGCCGCGATCAGCCGCTCACGCGATCGCGCGCCACGCACGCCGACGGCATGAGCGGCCTGCGTCGCCGCACGCAGCAGTGGATGCTGGATGGCGAGATCCACGTCCTCCTGGCTGAGCGCCACCGGGATCGTACGCACGCCCGTGAGCCGCCGCGCGACCTCGGCGTGCAACGCGTGCGGCATCAGGAAGAACGAGACGACGAAGCTCGACTCGCGCGGCCAGCCGCGGAGCAGTCTCAACAGGGCCAGCAAGCGCCACGCTTCGGCGACGAGCGTGATCCCCTCGATCGACCGCGGGGGGCAGAGACTACGGACGCCAGGCAAATCGAGAGGCGTGCGCCGCACCAGCGCCAGTTCCTCGATCTCGGGCATCGTGGCGAGGGGCAACAGCTTGGAGCGAAGCTTGTGGTCTTCGAGGCGCGCTACCACGGCGACGCGCACGCCGGAAGGCTTCACGAGGCGGTGATCGGCGCGGCCACCGGGCGGCGCGCGCGCGCTTCGACGCCGTTGCCGCCGCCGGCGCACGCGAGGACCTCGAGGCCCGCATCGCGCAGGGCTCGCGCGATCTCCTCCGAGGTGCGCAGGTGCTTGTACCTGTCCGTGAGCGCGTCGAACGTGTCGAGAAAGGCCCATTCCTCAAGTTGGGTCGCGGAGAGACCGAAGCCACGGTCGTAATAGTCGAAGACCGGAGAGACGCGGCGCCACACCGAGCGGGCCCGACGCGCGCCGCTGCCGTGACGCCAGAGGGCCCGGTGCAAAGGCAAGATCGTGCGGGTCAGGCGCTTGGCCGCGCGCAGCGCCGCGTCGGGCGACAGCCTGAGGAACAAGTGACGAAGCAGATGGCGAGGCGTGACCGCGCCGATTGCGCGCAGGAGTGAGTTGGCAAGCGGCGCGTAGTGGTCGAGCACCAGCGCGCCTCCGGGTTTCAGCATCCGCGCGAGCGCTCGAATCGTGCGCTCGGGTGAGGGCGTGTGCTGGATCATGCCGAGTGCGAGCACGACGTCGAAGGCGCCGCGCTCGAGGGGCAGCTGCAGCACGTCGGCCTGACAAACGAAGTATCCGGCGCGGTCGCCGCAATTCGACAGGTTCGCCTCGACGGCGGACGACAGGTCGCAGGCGAGCACGCGCTCGGCCTGATCCAGCAGGATCTCGGTGAAACGCCCCGCGCCGCAACCGACCTCGAGTACCGACGCGCCGCTGAGCGGCGCGAAGCTGCCGCCGAGGCAGCGCAGCAGCCGGTCGCGCGAGACCGTGGTACCCGTGTACGAATCGAGCTGTGTCCGCGAGTAGTGTTTCCATTGAAGTCCGAAGGCGCTCGCGTAGCCGTCCGAGTCCACGAAGCGTGGGATCGACCCGACGACCGGGAAGCGACAACCATCGGCGCAACGCAGAGCGTTCGGCTCGCCGCCGGTATCGTCGACCGAAAGCGCTGTCGCATGGCGGGGGCAGCGCGACTCAGGCGGCAGGCGCACGGAAGCCCTGAAGATGGCGATGCCACAGCTCCACCGACACGAGCCGCCAGAGTCCGCGCTGCCGCGCCAACTCGGCATCGCTGGACGCGAGCCAGCTGCGCAGCACGTCGGCGCGCAGCAAGCTCGACACGAAGCCCGGCGGCTTCAGCCACTCTCGAATCGGACCCGCAAGCTCGGTCAACCAGCGCGTTTCGGGTGTCGAGAAACCGAGCTTGTCGCGCCGGAGCCGCACGCTGTCGGGCAGCACACCCTTCATCGCCTCGCGCAGGATCTGCTTGGTCCAGCCTCCCGCGATCAACTGCGTCGCCGGCAGCGCCAGCGACGCCTCGACGAGACGATAGTCGAGGAACGGGGTGCGGGCCTCGATCGAGAAAGCCATCGAGTTGCGGTCTTCGTAGCGCAGTAGCGCCGGCAAGCTGGTCGCGACCAGATTGGCACGGCGCTCGGCTTCGAGCGTCGCGCGCCGCACGTGGCGGCCGCCGGGCAGTCGTCCGATTCGCGCGAGCAGCTCCGGCTCCAGGGCGTGCGCCGGCAGATGGCCGTGGGTCGTGAAGCGGCCAAGCGTCCTCTCACGCAGGGCCTTGGGCCATGGCAAGGCGTGGTACGCGAGCAGGCCGAGGAAGAAGCCGAGCGAACGCTTCGTCACCGAAGCGCCCGCCGATGCTTCGCGGATCGCGCGCCCGATTCCGTGGCGGCCGGCAATCTCGGTCAGGAACGGGCCGAAGTGATAGTGATATCCGGCGAGCGCCTCGTCCGCGCCTTGCCCGTCGAGCAGCACCTTGATGCCGGCCTGGTGCGCGAGCGCCATTACGCGCCAATGCGAGTACGGGCCCGTCGACGGTATCGGCTCGTCCTGCGCCGCGGCCAGCGCTTCGGCGTCGCGGAGCAGGTCGGCCGACGTGGCGCTGGTGCGCGTCCCGTGGACCCCCGTGGCCGCGATGACGGCATCGACGAACGGCCCTTCGCGAAGGCCGGGATCGGCGTAGACGACGCTGAACGACCTGTGGCGCCCGCGCGCGTTCGCGTCCCGCAAGCGCGCCGTGAGCGCCACCAGCGAAGACGAGTCGAGCCCGCCGGAGAGGCACGTCCCGACGTCGACATCGCTGCGCAGGCGCAGCCGAACGGCGTCTTCCAGCAGCGCGCGGAAGGCCTCGGTCGTCATCGGCCGTTCCACGGGCTCGGGTAGCGCGTAGTAGCGCTCGACCGACAGGCGCCGCGCCCTGAGATCCAGCGTGAGCGAGTGCGCGGCCGGCAGGCCGCGGACGCCCCGGACGAACGTCTGCTCGCTCTCGTCGAGCGCCCCGCGCGCCAGGAAGCCGACGACCGACGCCGGCTCCGGCTCGCGCGGCACCCGCGGATGCGCTAGCAATCCTTTGATCTCCGAAGCGAAACAGAAGAGAGCGCCGTCCCAGAAGTAGTGGAACGGCTTCACGCCGAAGCGATCGCGCGCGCAGAAGAGCCGCTTCTGGCGCGCGTCGTAAATCGCGAAGGCCCACATGCCGTTGAAGCGCCGCAGGCAATCTCGTCCCCAGGCGGCGTAGGCCTCCAGAATCACCTCGGTGTCGCTCTCGGTGCGGAACGCATGGCCCAGCCCGCGCAGCTCCTCGCGTAGCTCGAGGTAGTTGTAGATCTCGCCGTTGTAGGTGATCCAGAGGCGGCCGTCGGCCGAGGACATCGGGCCGTGGCCGGCCGGCGAGAGATCGATGATCGCGAGCCGGCGATGGCCCAGCGCCAAGTCGCTGCCGGCCGGAATGGCCGCCGGCAGCCGGGGGTGTGCGATCTCCGGTATCGAATCCGGGCCGCTGAAAACCCCCACGCCGCCTTGCTGCGAATCGATCAGCGCGTAGCCTTCGTCGTCGGGCCCGCGATGGCGCAGGGCGCGCGTCATCGCGCCGATCGGCTCCAGCAGCAGCGGGTCGGTTGCAGCGATCCCGGCGATGCCGCACATCTCAGCCGACCTCGCTGGGCGAATGGTGCGGCACGAGCCGTGATGCTAACTTGCGGCTCCACGACCCGTGCTGTCCCGCCGCCACTGGTTTCTCGCCGCCGTGATCGCAGCCACGCTCTTGCTGCGCGTGGCGTTCGCTCTGCTGATGCCGATCGCGCCGGTCTCGGACTACGAGCGCGACTACCAGGCCGCGCGCAGCCTGGCGGGGCTCGGGCCGTGGATCGGCGGGGCGGGTCTCAGCATCAGCAACCTGGGACCAAAGCTCTTCTACGCAGGCGTGTTCCGCGTCTTGGGAGACGGCCTGCACGTGATAGGCGTCGTCAACGCAATCCTGCATTCGATCGCCGTGTCGCTGCTCTACTTCGCGACCGAGAAGGCCTTCGGTCTCGCGACGGCCCGACTCACATCGGCGCTGACGCTGGTCAGCCTGTCGGAGCTGTTCTTCAACAACGTGACCTCGTCGGAGGTGCTGGCGACGCTCTTCATCTGCGCGCTGTACTTCGCGCTCGTGGCAGGAGACGGCGGGGCCGGCTACGCGCTTCGAGTCGGAATCGTCGGAGGGTTGGGCGCCTACATTCGTTCCAACACGCTCGCGATCGGCGTGCTGGTCGCGATGCAACGGCTCCTCGAACGACGCGGCCTCCGAAACGCGTTCGCGTTCGCCGCTGCGGTGCAGATCACGGCGCTGCTGGTGGCGTTGCCGCTGGCCGCGCTCCACCAGCGCTACTACGGACGCTTCACGGTCGTGGCGCCGGGCGCCGCCGAACAGGTCTGGTACGGCAACAACCCCAGCCTGCGAGGCGACCTCCACGAGTACGCGTCGATTCCCGAGGAGCTGCCGGTGGGCGGACCGCACCGGAAAGGCCTGGCTGCGAAATACGCGAGCTTCTACTCGAATCCCGAGGCGGCCGCCCTCGCGAAGGACCTGGGGATCTACGGCGCCTCGGAGCTGCGGGCCCGTTATGCGCTCGGCTGGATCGCCCATCATCCAACGCGTTATCTCGAGCTGGTGGTCGCACGCGTGCGGATGATGTTCGCCCACTGCAACTTCGGCCCAGCCGCTTACCTCTACTACGACTCCGACCAGCCGGGGCAGCCGCGCTGGCCCGAGCCGCTCCGACACGTCTTCTTCGGAGCGTCGAGCCCGCGCCGGGCCGGAGGGCCCGACACGCGGCTTCCCGGGTCGATGCGTGCGGTGGACCTCTGGTACCGGACGATGGCCAGCTTGGCCTTCGCCGGATTGCTGCTCACGATCGCCTCGCGCCCGCGCGCGTTCCTGGCCAGTCCGACCGGTGTGCCGCTGCTGATCGGGGTCTGGTACATCGCCCCGTTCGCGTTGACGCTGGGACTCAACCGCTACAAGGTGCCGGTGCTCAGCCTGGCCTGGGTCTATCTGGCACACGGCATCGTTCTGCTGGTCGGTCGCGCTTCCAGCCTCAACGCGCAGCAGGCGCCCCGATGAACGCGCGCAGCATCGACGCGATCTCTCGGACGGTGGCCTGGGGCAGCTCGGGATAGAGCGGCAGCGACACCACCTGGTTCGCGAGCTTCTCGGTCACTGGCAGGTCGCCCAGCTTGCCGCCAGCCGCCGCCATCGCGGGCTGCAAGTGCAAGGGCCGCGGGTAGTGGATCGCCGTCGCGATGCCCTGCTCGTGCAGGTCGGCCTGAAGGGCCGCGCGATCCTCGACTCGAATCGTGTACAGGTGCCAGGCCGATCGCGCTCCGGGTATCTCGCGCGGCAGGCCGATGCCCGGGATATCCGCCAGCAGCTTCGAGTAGAGCTCCGCGCACGCGCGCCGCTCCTCGTTCCAGGCATCGAGGTGGGAGAGCTTGACCCGCAACACCGCGGCCTGCAGCGTGTCGAGGCGGCTGTTGGTCCCGGGCACGACGTTGTCGTACTTGTTGGCGCCGCCGCCGTGGTTCGCGAGTTGGCGCACTTTGGCCAGGTACGCCTCGTCGTTCGAGACGACGATCCCGGCGTCGCCGTAGGCGCCCAGGTTCTTGCCCGGATAGAAGCTGAAGCAGGCCGCATGGCCAAGGCTGCCGGCGCGCCGGCCCTGCCACGTCGCGCCGTGCGCCTGCGCCGCGTCCTCGAGCACCGGCAAGCCGCGGCGGTTGGCAATCTCCAGGATGCGGGTCATGTCGGCGGGATGGCCGTAGATGTGGACGGGTACGATGACCTTGGTGCGTGGCGTGATCGCCTGCTCGAGCTTCTCGGGATCCATCGTGTAGCTCACCGGATCGACGTCCACGAAGACCGGCTTGGCGCCGTTGATCAGGATCGCGCCGCCGGTCGCGATGAAGGTGTGCGCGACCGTAATCACTTCGTCGCCCGGCGCGACGCCATAGGCCTTGAGCGCGAGCGTCAGCGCGTCGGTGCCGTTCGCGACTCCGCAGGCGGCCGTCACGCCGCAATAGACGGCGAACTCCCTCTCGAACTGGCCGCAGTCCGCGCCGCGCACGAACGCGGTGGATTCCACCACGCGCGCGATCGCGGCGTCGACATCCTTCTGGATACGCTGGTACTGCGCCTTCAGGTCGGTCATCGGAACGGAACGATTCTCGGGCATTGGTAGGGAACTCACTCCATGTCGGATAATGGCACGCGACAGCGGGCCCGCGCGGGTTCGCGCGTCTCGGCTCAGAACCTCAGGAGTTTAAACGCCCGCCCCGACCCGGGCCAAACAGCCATGCCGCGACCTCGAAAACGGCCCGTCGTGATGACGGTCGTCGGCGCCCGCCCGCAGTTCGTCAAGATAGCGCCGCTCTCCCGGGCGCTCAGACGCGATGCCCGAGAGATCCTGGTCCACACCGGCCAGCACTACGACCGGGAGATGTCGGACGCTTTCTTCGCGGAGCTTCGGATTCCTCGCCCCGACGTCCATCTCGGCGTCGGCTCGGGCAGCCATGGTCGGATGACTGCGCTGATCCTCGAGCGCCTCGAAGCCGCGATGCTCGAGAAGAAGCCCGAGGTGGTGGTCGTGATCGGCGACACCAACTCGACGCTGGCCGCCGCTCTCGCCGCCGTCAAGCTCCAGATACCGGTGGCGCACGTCGAGGCCGGCCTGCGCAGCTTCGACATGCGCATGCCCGAGGAGATCAACCGGCGGATCGCCGACCACGTTTCGGCGATGCTGCTCTGCCCGACCGTCGCAGCCGTCCGCAACCTGCGGGCAGAAGGGATCACCAAGGGCGTGCACCTCGTGGGCGACGTGATGATGGACGCGGTGCTCGAGAGCCTGGCGCGGGTGCGCCGGCTGCGCTCGCCCACGACACATCCGCCGCGGAGCTTCTATCTGGCCACGATCCATCGGCAGGAAAACGTCGACGACGAGGGTCGGCTGCGCGCGATCCTGGGCGCGCTGCAGGGAGCGCCCTTACCCGTGATCCTGCCGCTGCACCCGCGCACGCGCGAGCGATTGCGCCGCCTGCGCATCGTGCCGGGCGGCCCGATCGAGATCCTGCCGCCGCTGCCGTACCTCGCGATGCTGCGTCTGCTGGGCGACGCGCGCGGCCTGCTGACCGACTCGGGCGGCCTCCAAAAGGAGGCCTTCATCGTCGGAACGCCGTGTCTCACGATGCGCGACGCGACCGAGTGGGTCGAAACGCTCGAGGGCGGCGCGAATCGTCTGGTGGGAGCGGACAGCGCGAAGATCGTCCGCGGCCTGCGCGCGATCGAGGCGCTGCCACGCCGCGGTCCCGCTTCGAGCGTGTATGGAGGTGGGTGCGCGTCGGCCCGCATCGCGCGCTTGGTGACCGACTTCGCGCGACGCCGGCGCCGCGGCCCTTGACGGCGCGCTTCGAGGAGCGCGACTTCACGCTGCCGGCCTACGGCCGGCTATGCGCCACGCTGGGCGAAGCCGGTTACGCCGGCCTCACCATGAGCGGCTATCTCGCGCCTCAGCCTGGGGCGCGCCCCGAGCGGTTCGTGCTGCTACGCCACGACGTGGAGAGCTCGGCGCGGCGCGCGGTGGAGATGGGCGCGATCGAAAGGGCGCACGGCCTGGCCGCGACCTATTTCTTTCGCACCAAGCCTTCGGTATTCCGGCCCGAGGCGATCCTGGAGCTGGTTGCCCAGGGCCACGAGATCGGCTACCACTACGAGACGCTGGGTCGCTCGTTCGGCCGCATCGACGCGGCGCTCAGGCTGTTCGCGGAGGAGCTCGCCCGCTTGCGCGCCCACGCCGACGTGCGCGTGGCCAGCATGCACGGCGCGCCGCTCTCGCCCTGGGACAACCGCGACATCTGGAAGAAGGCCAAGCCGAGGGACTTCGCATTGATCGGCGAGGTCTACCGCGACGTCGACTATCGCGACGTGGCGTACTTCAGCGACACCGGCCGCACCTGGCATCCGCACCGTTACAACATCCGCGACCACGCCGCGTTCCCTCCGGGCGCGATCGTCGACACGACGGACGAGCTCAGGGATCTGCTCCGGAGCCGGCAGCTCCGGCGCCTGTGCCTGCTGGTCCATCCGGACCGCTGGTCGGCGACGCCGCGCGAGTGGTCGCGGCGGGCGGTGCGCGACGAGATCGAGAACCGGATCAAGATGGTCGTGAAGAGGGTCTACGACATCGTGCGAAGCCCGCCCGGGAAGACCGATGGCTGAGCCGCAGCGCATCTTGATCAGCGACGCGACGAGCTACAAGGCCGCCGTGCTCGCGCGCTACTGCAAGCGGCTCTACCCGCGCGTGTCGGTGTGGACCGCCGACCACCGGCCGGCCTCGCGGCTTCTGCACACGCGTTTCTCGGACCAGCATCGCGTGCTCCAGAACGGTCCGAGTCGGCCCGAGGACTACAGCCGCGAGCTCGCGGCGATCGTCCGCGAAGCCGAGATCGATCTCGTGATTCCGGTGACGAGCGGCGAGATGGACGCGCTCTTGCGGCGAAGCGCGGACTTCGCCGGGGCGCTCGACTATTGGGGTGACCTCGAGACTTATCGCCGCCTGCACCGGAAGGACGCCTTTCACCAGCTCGCCAGCGAGCTGGGCCTCAGGCTCCCACGGCGCTACGCCTCGCTCGCCGAGATCCAGTTTCCAGCGGTCGCGAAGCCGGTCTCGGCTTCCTCGGCGCGCGGCGTCGTGTATCTGCGCGAGCCGCGCGACCTCGAGAGCTTCGCCGCCGACGAGCCTTACGTCTTCGAGGAGTGGATCCGCGGCGAGGCGGCGGGTTTCGCCTGCTTCGCCCGCGCAGGCGAGATCCTGGCCGCCACCACGCACCGGCGGCTCGCCGAGCTCCCGGCAAGCGGCGGCTCCAGCGTGTACCGCGAGGGGCTCGACGATCCGCGGCTGCGCGTGATCGCCGAACGCGTGCTGGCACAGGCACCGTGGTCTGGTTTCGCGATGTTCGAGTTCAAGCTCGCCGCCGGCGAGCCGGTGCTGATCGAGGTCAACCCGCGCGTGTGGGGGTCGATCCATCAGGGTCTCGCCGCCGGCGTCAACCTGCTCGAGCCGCTGCTCGGCCCGGCCGAGCTGCCTGCCGATCCGGACGTGCGCACCTACTTCGCGCCACCCGTGTACCTGGCCTTCGCTCAGTATCTGTTGCGCGGCCAAGTGGCGCCGCTCGTCGAGTTCCTGCGCGGCCTGCCGCGGAACCGGGCGGATGTGCCGCTTTTCGCCGATCCGCGCGGCTACTTCGCATCGCTGCTGCGGCTCTCGTGAGGCCGCGAACGCTCGATCTCATTGCGGGAGCGATGGTCGCGCTCGGCGCAGCCCTGCTCTGCCTTCGCGCGAGCGGGACGCGAGGGGATCTCGACTACTGCGCGGGCTCGCGCAGCCGGTAGACGACGAGCGGCAGGGCGGAGCTCAGTCCCCACGCCTACAGGCGGATGGAGGATCGTAGCTTCACGGAACTCGACCTTCGCGCTATTCTCGAAGTGCACGCATCCTGTGACGCCATGAAGTATCTAAGGCTCGTCGGGTCGTTGCTGGCTCTCCTCGTGATCATCGGCGTGCGGTTTCAATCGACCGCGCTCTCGCAGTCACCGCAGCCGCCGCGACGGCGCGGTCCGGAAGAACTGCTGCGCCTGTCC
>CAYWOO010000146.1:0-10364 GCA_964458665.1 uncultured Dehalococcoidia bacterium | reverse complement strand
GCTCGAAGCCAACGTTGACGCGGAAGCGCCCGACGCCTGGCAGATCGAGCGCCTTGTCCAGCTCGCGATCCTGTTCGAGGCGCTCGCGATCGATCTCATTAGTCATGAGCTCCAATGCGCGCCAAAGATCCTGCGACGTCATCGCGGAAAGCCCGGGCGCAGGCGCGAGCGCCCCGTGCCGGCGGAAGACGGGCGGCGTGCCGTGGGAAAGGTGCAGGTCGGATGCGCCGGACTCCACCATCCACATTAGCAACTCGCCCAAAGCCGGTGATTCGACCAGGATATCTGTCATGACCTCACTTCTCTCTTTACGAACGCAACTCCCAATGCGATAACGACGGCAACAAACCCGGCAGACGCCGCGACGGCAGCCGGTGCGGCAAACGTCCAGAACGAAGCAACGAAGGCGGCTGCGCACAAGCCTTCCACCATCGGCGTGCGAAGGCCGATCGCGTCGCCGCAAGATGAGCAACGGCCGCGCAGCGCCAGGTAGCTCAACAGCGGGATCAGTTCCCATGCCCGGAGCGCCCGACGACAGCCATCACAATGAGAGCGGCCGTTCAAGGACTCGCCGCGGGGGATACGCTCGATGACCGCGTTGACGAAGCTCCCGAACGCGAGGCCGAACAGAGCCGCGTACACAAGCGTCACGACCTCACCTCGCGACTTCGACGGAGAACAGGCCAGCGTCCTTCGCGCCCGGGGCGAACGACGTCATGTGCGCCGCGGAAAACCCGCCGGACTTCACGAGCGTTTCGGCGTAGGCGATTGCATCGAGCGGGCCGGGAGCCGTGCCATCCACCTTCAATGTCCGGTCGGTGCCAGAGATAGCCCTTACGCGGACGCCTTTCGGCAGGAACGAGCCGTAACCGAACAGCATCGCCAGGTCATCCCTCAGCGGCCGGGTGCCGCCCTGGAACGCCTGCTGCTCCTGCTGCAGTTTGGCAAGCTTGGCCTTGCTGTCTTCAAGCTCGCCGCGCAGGCCCCGCTGTCGAGTGAGGTTGAGTTGCAGGGCCTTGACGCCGCGTTCGGCTTCATCCGCTTGCTGCTCCATCGACGATGCTGCCGATCGCGCGTCGTGGACGCGCAGCGCCAGGGGCACCATCGCCAGCACACAGGACAGCAGCAAGACGACCACGAACGCGGCGCCGGGTGCCACCTCCAGCGGCCGCCGATCGCGCGGCACCAGGTTCATGTCGATCACGCGTGAGGCATCGGGCACCGGCGCGGTCCTCGTCCGCATCCTGACCTTGAGCGCACGAACGTTCAGCCTCATCGCGCTCATGCTGCCAGATCCTTGAGCACGAGCCCGATGTTCGACGCGAACGCGGACGTCTCCTGCTCTGGCGTGACGCTGAGACGCAGGGGCGGCATGGCGAGCGCGTGTCCGGTCTCAGCGCTGATCTCATCGGCCAACACGGCGAAGCGTGCGGATCCACCAACGAACGACACTGGCACGGAATCGATCATCGTGTCGGTGCGGTGCGAGTCGCGGTAGTACTTCAGGGTTCTGCCCAATTCCGCGATGAGTTGGTCGGTCCACGATTGATCACCGCACGGTGACGTCATGGCGATGTTGCGGATGATCCACGGCACACCATCGCGGAAGATGCCGAGTTCGACCTCCTGATCCTCAACGTGCGCGATGATCGAGTCGGCTGCCCCGACGGCACGAGCGGCCGCGATGACGCGCAAGTCTGCCGACTGGGGGTGCAACCCGGTTGCCCAGGCAGCGGCGGAATGCGAATCGAGCACATCGCGGGCCACGCCGACTACGAAGATTTGCGCCTTGCCGTCACGCTCGCCCGTCCGTTTCCACGAAACGTAGGCGTTTTCCGCAAGCATCGGCATCTCACGTCGAATTTCTCGCTCGACAAGCTCGGTGAACTGCTTGCCGGCGAGGTCGGGCATTTCGAGCTGGCGAAAAACGGAACGCTGGGCCGGAAGTGCGATGGCGACCTGCATCCGACCGTTACCGGCGAAACCTTCCGATTCGCGCAGCACGATGCCTGCCGCCGCAGAATCGACGACGAGGCCGTCATTCACCATGCCGGGCGGGAGGGGCACGCGACCCGACGAAGCGATAGCGCCGGGGCGCCCGATCGTCCAGCGCACCTCGCGTTCATGGAACGCGACGGTCAGCAGCGGTTGTCGCAGGAGCCTTCGCACGTTCACGTCTTTTTGCCCTTCGGTGTCGCGGCTGGAACCGGCGTCGGCAAGATGACCTTCTTGAACGACGTGAAGACGATCTCCGCACGGCTGGCGCCCGCATCGGTGAGCGTCATCGTCGTTAGGGATGGCACAAGGGCAGGCTGCGCGACGCTGAGTGCATCGAGGAAGCGCGTGATCTGACCGATGCCTCCGTCGAGGGTGACGCGCACGCCCTGCGTGTCGTACATCGCGTCGCCGACCTTCGTCTGACCGGAAGGCACGCCGGAGATCGCTTTGACCGTGAGTCCTGCCGTCTGAGCCGTGCGCACAAGGAGCGTCGTTGTTGCATCGCCAGACGCAGCAACAGCGGCGGGCGACGCAACGGCCTCGGCGGTTGCGAGTTGGTCGCGGACGATCACCAGGTCTTCCTGGATTGAATCCGTCGACGCTGGTGGAAGCGCGACGAGGGCCTGCGCATCGGCGAAGCGTATGTGCGCGGCGTCCTCCGCTCGTTGTGCGTTGTACCTACCGGCCAACAGGCCCGACAATCCCAACGCGACGACGAAGGCAAGGGCGCCAATCATCACGCGCGCGGAGAGGAAGAGCGGCATCCGCTCCTCGAGCATGGCCAGCGGACTCTTGCGGGTCAGTTGAGTTGCCACGAAGCCACCCTCACGCCGCTATAGCCCGCAACCAGGCGCGCGACCACGCTGCGGCTGCCGACCACGGAGCGCACTTCGTACGTGGCGGCGGGGACGCTCAGCAGTACCGTCCCCGAAGATGCGGTCGTGGAGAGCACGAGCTTGTACGTGCCGGCAGCGCCGAGCGCGAAGTCCGCGCCGTAGGGAGAGTTGCCGGAAGGCGTGCCGCCCGGAAGGGCGCACGAAGCAGCCGAGGCGATCACGGCGGCTTGCACCGTGCCCGAGGGCACTGTGATCCGGGCCGAGAGCGTGCCCGCATCGGACGCCGAGAACGTGTAGCATTGCACTCCACCGCCGCCCTGCCACGCAGGGTTCTGCGCCTCGACCGCTCCACTCCCGGTGACAAAGCGAATGTCCGTCGCCGGAAACGGCGAGCCGTTCACGGTAGCCGGGAACGGCTGGAGCGGTACTGCCGTAAACGAAGTGACGACCGTAAGCTGGGGATTCGATAGTAGGCGCCACCCTGACCATTCGACGCCGGCGTCCATGCTGTAGCGCTCTTTGGCGCGCATTCCGACCAGATTCGTCGCCTGCGAGGCCGTACCGGCGCCGGCCAAGAGCGGCGTGATGAGGATCGCGCCGAGCGCCAGCGCTCCCATGGCGATCGGGAGCGCCTGCCCGCGGGTTCCTCTCCCGCGGGTTCCTCTAAGGATGGCTGCGACGCCTCTGAAACTCACCCTGCTCCTAATTTCCGTACATCCGCACTGCAATCCAGTCCAGGTAGACCTCCTGCGCAGCATTGCCCAGATTCATCGTCACTCGTATGCGGAAATTCGGGTTGCTGAGATCCGATGCCGCCCACGTGTGACCCCAGTTGTCCGAACTCGAGCCGAGAAGGAGCGCTGTTTCGCCAATCGGTTCGGATGAGTCTGACTTCGCCGCGGTCCACGTGGCGCCGCCGTTCCACGAGAGTTCGACGGAGTACGTGGTCGTCCCGCCGTTATTCTTGAGCCAGTAGTCGGATCGCACCACAATCCCGGTCACGCTACAGCCACCCGGCACGGTGACGCCGTAGTTGTAGAAGCGGTGGCGGTCTCCGTTGCCCTTGATATTCGCGGCGTGAGCGCCGCCGTCGGCGTATGCGTTTGCCGGGTTGGTCTCGAATCCATCCCCGTCACCTCCGGAGTCGGCGGAGTTCGCCGAAGGGCTCAGGTATCCAGTATCCATGCATGCTGTCGGCGTGTTCGTCGCGGTCGGTACCGGCGTGTTCGTCGCCGTCGGCGTGGGCGTGTTCGTGCTCGTTGGCGTCGGCGTACTCGTGGTCGTATTCGTCGGCGTATTCGTCGGCGTGCTCGTCACGGTCGGCGTGCTCGTCGGCGTGTTCGTCACGGTCGCCGTACTCGTCGGCGTGTTCGTAGGCGTGTTCGTCGCAAGGCTCGTGCCGGTCGGCGTCGGTGTCGCCGTGTAGGTCACGGTGGGGAACGGCGTCACGGGCGTATCGGCCACGCGCATCGTGGTGGTTTCCGACTGCGACTGCGTGGTTGCGCCGTTCTGAACGATGATCGTGTATGAGACCGCGTTGCCAACCTGCGCCGCCGTGAATCCGCCCGTCGTGAGATTGCGCGCTATGGTGCGGGTGGTGGGCACGCCGTTGACGGTCAGGGTCCGCTGAAGTTCGGTGCCAACCTGGAACAGCCTGCTGCTATACGTAGATCCGGTGCTGTAGTCGGTCCACTGCATGGTCACATCGCCTGCCGCGATGCTGGCCTGGCTGGCGACGCCGCTCTGCGTATCCTGATTGACCCAGAAGAAGCCGCCGCGCAGCTGATGCGTCGCGCTCTGCTGGTCGCGTCCGGTCGCTGTGTTCTTCAGCACGGCGACGAGGGTCAGGCCGAGCACGCTCAGGATCGAGCCCGTGATCGCGAGGCTGATCAGCAGTTCGGCGAGGCCGACACCACGTTCACCGCTACGCAGCTTCATCGATTCACCTTGTAGCCTTCGAGTGCGAAGACAGCGATGCCGTCCTTGCTCACGCTCACGGTGATCGATTCGACATTGGCGTCGCCGCCGCTAATCGTGCTTGCGATAGAAGTCACGGAATACGTCGCCGGCGGCGTCACCGTGGCGTAGGTGTACGGCGCGGCATTGAATGTGTCGTTCCTCGTGTACTCCATCTGCGAGCGTGCGAGTTCATGCGCCGTCGAGAGGCGATCGGCCTGGCCGGTTGCAAGCAGGCCCGTGGAGAGCCCGCTAATGAACACAATGAGTGTCATGCCCAGGATGGCGACCGCGATCAACGACTCCATCAGCGCGAAGCCGCGCTCGGAGCGAAGGCGCGCCCTCACTTCGGGGGCGCCGCCCCTGCGCCCGCATCGTTGACATGGCCGATCAATTGGTACATAGGCATGATCAGCGAAAGCGCGATGAACCCGACGAGGGCGCCCATCACAATCGTGAGGGCTGGAGTCATCATCGCGGTCAACGCATCAACCTTCTCGTCAACTTCCTTCGTGTAGAACTCGGCCGTGATCTCCAAGTTGGCGTCGAGCGTGCCGGTCTCCTCTCCTACGGCCACCATCTGGATGAGGAGAGGCGGATAGCAGCCGGCTTTGGTCATGGGCGCCGAAAGCCCCTCGCCATCCATGAGCTGACGCCGCACATCCTCCACGTGACGTCGCAAGATCCCGTTCTCGGTGGTTTTCACGAGCATGTCCATGATTTCGGTGAGAGGCAGGCCCGCTCGAAGCAGGATCGCCAGCGTACGGCTGAAGCGCGCAGCGTTGGCGTTGATCGTGATCGCCTTGAACACCGGCACGGTCAACAAGAAGCGATCGAGGATGCGCTTGCCGATGGGCTGGCTGAAGAGCCACGCAGCGCCAATGCCGATGGCCGCACCGCCTGCGAGGATGTGCGTCCGGTACACCTTGCTCACCTGAGTGATCGCGATGAGGATGCGGGTCGTGATCGGCAGGTCGCCCTCGAACTCCGCGAAGAGATCGACCAGGGCCGGCAGCGCTGTGGTGACCAGAATTACGACCACCACGGCCGCGAGGACGCACATGAACGCGGGATATGCAAGCGCGCCCTTCACGCGCTTCGCCACGGCTTCCTCCCGCTCCATGTAGGTGGCGAGCTGACGCAGCATCTCCTCGATGTGGCCCGTGCGTTCGCCCAACTCCACCATGCGCGCGTACAACGTTGGGAACACAGCCGGAAAGGCTTCGATCGCGGACGCGAACGTCGATCCTTCCCGAATCGCCTTGGAGATCCCACGGATGGCGGTCGCGAGCGGCTTCGAGGTGGTCTGCTGTTCCAGCAGCTCCAGGCTGCGCATCACCGGCACACCGGACTCCAGGAGCGTGGCGAGCTGGCGTGAGAACGTGATCAGCGCGCGCTTCTTCACGGAGTACAGGCTCGGAAAGACCTGCTCCATGCTGGGCATCTTGCGGTCTTCCCGAATGCTGATGACCCGATAGTTGGCGTCCCAGAGCGCACGCTCGGCTAGCGACTCAGTTGGCACGTCAAGCGCCCCGTGAATCTGCTCGCCATCCGGCGCGATCGCCACATATCGAAACGCCATGCGCCGCCGCTCCTAGTTGATCGAATAGACGCTACGAAGGATCTCAGCAGGCGTCACAAGCCCCTGCTTTGCCTTCTGCATGCCGTCGCGCCGCATCGGCACCATGCCGTCGGCGACTGCCTGATCGCGGATGGCGGCGCCGGATGCATTTGCCAGCAACAGGCGGCGGATGTCGTCGTTCAGCGAAAGGATTTCATAGACGCCGACTCGTCCGAGAAACCCGGTGCCAGCGCAGAGGTTGCAGCCTGCGCCGCGCTTCATCGTCTCCAGCGGCTCACCCATGTCGGCCTCGTACATCGCCTGCTCTTCGGCGCTCGGCTGCGCGTCCGCGGCGCAGTAGCTACAGACACGGCGCACCATGCGCTGCGCGACGACGCCGATCAGCGACGACGCTGCAAGGAACGGTTCGATGCCGAGGTCAGTCAGCCGGAGAAGAACGCCCACCGCATCATTGGCGTGGATGGAGGACAGGACGAGGTGACCAGTCAATGCAGCCTGGCACGCGATGCGCGCCGTTTCGCCATCGCGCACCTCGCCGACGAGAATGACATCCGGGTCGAGCCGCATCAGCGAACGCAGGCCTGTAGCGAACGTTATCTCGGCTTTCTCATTCACCTGGATCTGGTTGATGCCATCAAACTGGTACTCAACGGGATCCTCGATGGTGATGATCTTGCGCTCCGAATCGTTGAGCTGGTTCACCGACGCGTAGAGCGTGGTCGTCTTGCCCGAGCCCGTAGGGCCGCTCACGAGCACCATGCCAAACGGCGACTTCAGCAGGCGGATGTGGCGGTCCAGGGCGACGGGCGAGAAGCCCAACTCCCGCAGGGACATCAGCGAGACGCTCTTGTCGAGCACGCGCAGCACCATCATCTCGCCGTGCGCGGAGTCCGACGTAGCGGCGCGCAGATCGATGCGCTTGCCTTCCACTTCGGTGCTGATCTGCCCGTCCTGCGGGCGGCGGCGCTCGGCGATGTTCATGCCGGCCATCACCTTGAAGCGCGACACCAGCGCGGCGTGGATGTCCTTCGGCAGACGCATCGCCTCGTGCAGGACGCCGTCAATGCGAAGACGCACACGGAGTGAGTCTGCTTCGGGCTCCAGGTGGATATCAGATGCGCGGTCGCGCACGGCCTGCGCGAGGAGCAGATCTGCCGTGCGAACGATAGGCGCTTGCCCGAGCTGCAGGTCCAGGTCCTGCTTCTCAGGCTGGTCTTGCTTTTGCTGCTGGACGGGCATCGCGAGGCCGATTTCGCGCTCGATCTCGGAACTGACGCGGTACTGCAGGTTGATCGCTTGCCGGATCTCCTCGGGGATACCGACGGCGGGGTTGATCTCCTGGCCGGTCATCGACCGCAGCTCTTCGACCGTCTGCATGTTGCCCGGGTCAGCCATGACCACGAGCAGCGTGTGACCATCCGTCTCGACGGGGATCAACTGGTGGTCGCGGCAGAAGTCGGAAGGAATGAGGCGGGTCGCCTCGGGCTGAATCTCCACGCGCAGAAGATCGAGGAAACGGACGCCGAGTTGCTGGCTGAGCGTCATAGCCAGGGCGTCGGCCGTGATCAGACCGCGCTCGACGACGTACTCGCCCAGGCGGCGGCCGGCGGCGGCGGCGTCCTGCGCTGCCTGCTGCGCGCCCGCCTCAGAGAGCAAGCCCGCCTCGACCAACATGTGGCCGAGGCGCTTGCGTAGTGTTGCTGTTGCGTCCATTGCACGTGCCTTTCGCCGCCGCCTGGCGAAACAGGGAGCGCCTCACGCGCTTACGGGTAGGTGGCCTGCGTGACCATGCCAGTCGTGTCCACCGTGTACGTGCCGTGCGTGGCGGTGCTGCGCATGTACGTTGGCGACAGGCTGAAGCCGCCCGCAGCCGTCGTCATGTCGCTCGTCGCTGTGGTGATCGCCGTGGTCGTCGCGGCACTGGTGTTGGCCAGCTTGGCATCGACCGACGTCTGGACGATGTTCAACTCCGCAGAGCCGGCATTCGTCTTCGCGCCGCCGAGCAGGCCTACGAAGTTCGGCAGCACGACGGCGACCAAGATGCCCAAGATCGCGACGACGATCAGGAGCTCTGTGAGCGTAAAGCCCTGTTCACTGTTTAGCTTCTTCAACATGAATCCCCCTCTGTCAGCGAGCCGAATTGTGGCGCCCATAGGGGGCCTCACACCGTCTTTATCGGCCCGGCAGGGGGCGGCTTTAGGGTTGGCGCAGGAGTTGGCGCGGAAATACCCCACGCGGGCAAACCCTCACATGGCGACTATCGGTCCGATCCAGGCGTATCTGAAGTCGTTGATTGGACAGGGCATCCGAAGAATGGATCGCTCCAGATGCTCAGCGGTGCTTGCCGGTGTGCTTCTTCAGTCGCTTCAATATGGCGTTTCGGTACGTCTCGCCTGTGGTGGCGCCGTGCTTGCGCATGGCCTCGCGCCGCGCCGTGCGGCGGCGGTCGCGGCGCTCGGCGCGCTCATCCCGTGGCGCATCGTCGCTCACTTGTACCGCGCCAGGAACTCCGCATCACCCTGGTAGAGATCGACGCCGTTGTTGACGCGATCACGAAGCAGATGGCGGCTGTAGAAGTGCTGTCCGCTGAGTTCCTTGCCTTCCTCGCCGCAAAGATAGATGGCGGCGAGACCCATCGCTTCGGGCCGCTCCAGCGTCGGGCCAACTTCGGGCATGGACTCTTCCAGGCGGTAGAACAGCGTGCCGGGCGTGGGTACCCAGCCGTACGGCGAAAGCGCGAAGACGCGGATGTTGTGCGCCTTCTCTTCCGCAGCAAGGCCCTTGCTCAGTTCGCGAAGCGCGTGCTTTGTGAGCATGTACGAGATGTTGCCCGGCTGATCCTGGTCGGCGGCGATCGACGAGATGTTGATGATGACGCCGTCGCGCTGCGCGATCATGTGCGGCAGCGCCGCCTTCGCGCAGGCGATGGCGCCACGCACGTTCACGCGCCACATCAGGTCCCATCGCTTCAACGGCATATCGATGAGCTTGGCGGGCGCCATGATGCCCGCGTTGTTTACGAGGATGTCGATGCGGCCGAACTCATCGACAGCGCGCTGCACCATGGCGTTGACACTGTCTTCGTCGCTCACGTCGCAACGGACAGGGATGGCGCGGACGCCCATGGCGGTGAGCTCCGCCGCGGTCTCGGCGATGGTGCCATCGAGCTTCGACTGGCCCTCCGCCTCGGTGCGCGCGGCCACGACGATGTTGCAGCCCTCCTTCGCGAACTCGCGTGCCATGTACTGTCCGACGCCGCGGCTGGCGCCGGTGATGATTGCGACCTTGCCTTCGAGCTTCTTCATGCTGTGCCACCTCGTGACTTGTGCGGCGAGGATCGGATCCCTGCTGAGCGTTCACCGCTCCGTCTAAATCCGCGGGCCGCGGCGCTGATCGGGCTCTGCGCCGCCGACGAACTTCGGCTTGTACGACGGATCGCGGCCAGCCATCTGGTCGCGGTGCATGCGGTCGTGACGGTAGTACGAACGCAGCCACTGCATCACGGTCAGGCTGCCGAACATGGGCTGCGACGCCCGCCGCTCGAACTGATCCAGCGTCATGGAGGCGATGAGTTGGAGCGTGGTGGCGCGCTGGTCGCGGAGCTGCGCCGTGAGTTCGCCGACCGTGCAGTCGCGCGCCTGCGTCAAGCGAATCGCCGGACGCTTGCCCAGCACGCCGGTCACGTCGGGCTCGTCCTCGTCCAGCGCCTGCTGCACCCAGGCACGGTAGGACGTCTCCATCTCCGCGAGGTGCGCCAACTGCTCCTTTGGGCACCATTGCGCTTCGCCCTCGCCATCGGGCGAGGCCCAGGAAGCCGCCTCGTCGGTAAGCGCCTCGGCCTCCGCGAGGAGTGCATCACGCTCGGCGGTCATCTTGTCAAGTAACTCTCGGATGGCTTCGGGCGTCGCCATATCCAGCTTCCTTCACCAGGCGGCTAGGGCATCTTCGGCAGTCTCGCCGCCGTAGCTTCGACGGGCGCATCGTGGATCATC
>CAYWOO010000145.1:0-60187 GCA_964458665.1 uncultured Dehalococcoidia bacterium | reverse complement strand
CGTGCCATCTCCATCGGCGCCGGGCGGTGGCGGCGGGCCTAGCGTGCCGCACCCGAATCGCAGCAGCCGCATCGTGCCCGCAAGCGGCTGGATGATCGCCGGCGGGCAGAATACCGCCCGCCCCGTGCTGCCCAGGAATGTGGAGTCCGTCGCCGAGACAAAGCTTACGGCGGCGCTGTCGAAGGTGATCAGGGTCTCGTAGCCGCCGAGGTTCGTTACGGACTCGACGGTCACCAGCACATCGAACGACGGCTGGCTCAACGACACCGCCTGCAACACGGGGGCGATGCGTTGCACGGCCGTGGCCTGCGCCGACGCGCCACCGCGCGGGAGGAGCGCCGCACCGAGCAGCACGACGGCGATCAGACTCGCGAAACGGAGTCGCATGCGCGTTCCCTGGCTGGTATCGCGGCATGGCGGGTGCAGCGAACGAACGTATCCCCCACGCGATCCTAACCCGGTAGCGCCAGCCTGTCTAGCAAGGAGCAGCTACTGAGCCGGGGCGGATTCGCTCTCACGGGGGATACCCGTCAACCACGGCATAGCTACGCCCCGCCTGGCCAGCGCTGCGTCGATGCTAAGCAGCTGCCGGGCAGCAAACGTAAGCAGCACGAGCTCCAATCCGATGAACAGGACGTCGAACAGGCCGCCGACGGTCACAATGCCGTTCATGATCGCGAAATTGACGTTCATGAGCAGCGCCACGAGCGCGGTAAAGCGCGTCGCGATGCCCAGCACCAGCGCCAGCCCGACAGCGACCTCGCCCGGAATCACAAGCAGCGTGAAGAACTGGTCGTACTCGATGACCACGTTCTCGAGGAAGCTGCGGTACGGTCCGGGTATCGAGTTGTCGCGCAGCGCGGACGCGATCATGTTCCGCAGACCGTCACCGCCGATCCAGCCCTTCGCGACCTGGCTCGCGGCCTCGTACAGGAAGAACGCACCCATCAGCACACGCGCGACGAACAGCGCCGATCGCCCGATTCGAGGTGATGTCACTACGCACCCTCCGCTCGTTAGTGTCGGTACGCCTCTGCGGCGTTACGGGATGTGCGACTTTTCGGTCATCACATTGCTGCCGCCTTCAACTCCCGAGCCAACCGATCTCGGTTCCTGCGTTCCGTCTTGGTGAAATCGTCGTCAACAACCCCCACCTGCTACCATAAGAACGCACTGGGAGGTGACATACCGTGCCGGCACTCCGGAATCTTGAATCTCTGTTCGCCCGCGTTCAGAAGCCCGCGCGCTACACGGGCGCGAGTGGAACTCCACCGTCAAGGATTGGGGCGGCTGCGACGTGCGCGTCGTGCTCGCGTACCCCGACCTGTACGACATCGGCATGTCCAACCTCGGCCTCGGCATCCTTTACGACATCATCAACCGGCGCGACGGCATGCTGGCCGAGCGCGTCTTCGCGCCGTGGTCTGATATGGAAGACGCGATGCGCAACGAGGGCGTGCCGCTCTGGAGCCTCGAGACGCGCCATCGCGTGCGTGATTTCGACGTGCTCGGATTCTCGCTGAGTTACGAGGGCACGTACACCAACATCCTCAACATGCTCGATCTCGCGGGCCTCCCGGTGAAGGCGGAGGAGCGCACCGACGCGCATCCGCTCGTCATCTGCGGCGGTTCGGGCGCGCTCAATCCCGATGCGCTGGCCGACTTCGTCGATGTCTTCGTGCTGGGCGACGGCGAAGAGACCATCGTCGATGTCGTCGACTTCGTGCGCGAGTGGAAGCGCCAGGGGCGCGGCAACCGCGAGCAGATGCTCGCGCAGCTCGCGAAGATCTGGGGCATCTACGTGCCGCGATTCTACAAGCCCGAGTACAACGCGGACGGCTCGATCAAGTCCGTCACACCGACGCGCGAAGGGCTGCCGGCGCGCGTCACGAAGCGCTTCGTTCAGGAGCTGCCGCCGACGCTGACGACTCCGATCGTACCGTTCCTGCAGACGGTACACGACCGCATGGCGATCGAAATCCAGCGCGGCTGCACGCAAGGCTGCCGCTTCTGCCAGGCGGGCATCATCTACCGCCCGCGACTCGAGCGCTCGCCGGAAGAAGTGCTCGAAGCGGCGATCGCGCTTCAGCGCAACACGGGCTACGACGAGCTATCGCTCGTCTCGCTCAGCACCACCGACCACTCACGCATCATCCCGATCGTCGATGGGCTGCGCGAGCAGTTCGGCGACAAGCTGACGATCTCGCTGCCATCGATGCGCGTCGACAGCTTCTCGGTGCGCGTGGCGGAGGCCGTCGCGACGCGCGGCAAGCACAGCATCACCTTCGCGCCCGAGGCCGGCACGGAGCGCCTCCGCATGACGATCAACAAGATCGTGACCGACGACAATCTGTACGAGGCGGCGGAGAACGCGTTCAGCCAGGGCTGGACGAACGTGAAGATGTACTTCATGGTCGGCCAACCGACCGAGACGCACGAAGACATCGAGGGCATCGTTACGCTGGCGCGCAAGGTGCGGGAGATCGGGCGCCGGCACCACGGCGGCCGTGCGCGCGTGCGCGTGAGCACGTCGAACTTCATCCCGAAAGCGCACACGCCGTTCCAGTGGGCATCGCAGGAGAAGCCGGACATCCTGCACCAACGCCACATGTACCTGCGCGATGCGTTGAAGAAGTCCGGCGTGGCGTTCACGTGGGAGGATCCGGAGCACAGCGTGCTCGAAGCGGTGCTCTCACGCGGCGACCGCCGCCTCGGCAAAGCGATCTACAACGCGTGGGTGGACGGCGCGCGCTTCGACGCCTGGCACGAGCACTACAACTGGCCGCGCTGGCAGCGGGCGATGGCCAAGGCCGATCTCGACCCGGCGTTCTTCGCCTATCGCTCGCCGGGGCTGTGGGATCCGTTCCCGTGGTCGCACATCAACATCGGCGTTACGGAATCGTACCTGCGCGCGGAGTGGCTGCGCACGCTGAAGCATCAGCAGACGGCCGACTGCCACAAAGAGCCGTGCAACGTCTGCGGCGTGCAAAACCAAAACGCCGACGATTGCCTCAACCGCTTCGATCTCCGCCTCGCCACCAAGGGCAAGCCTCCGATCGAGCGCAAGGGCCTCATCGCGCCGATCGAAATGTTTTCGCTGACGTAGGGGCTACGGGAACAAGGATTTCGCGGATTACACGGATTAGATTCGTTATTGGTCCCCGTGTGGCCCCCAGGCATTCCATCCACATCGCGCATTTCCGCGTTCGATCCATCGTCCCGCGTTCTAATAATCCGCGATATCCGTGAAATCCTTGTTCCGCTTCGTCGGCTACGCCGGGTCGAACGCTAGCGGGAGGTGCTTGAGGCCGCGGAGGAAAAGCGAATCGATGCGCTCCGCCTCGCCTGTGCGCTGGAGGCCGCGCAGGTGGAGTAGCTCTTCGAACGCGACGCGCGCCTCGAGGCGCGCCAGAGGGGCGCCGAGGCAGAAGTGGATGCCCTGACCGAACGCGAGGTGCCCCTGCGGGTTGCGCGTCACGTCGAACCGCGCCGCGTCCGCGTACTTGCGGTCGTCGCGGTTGCCGGAGGCGTAGATCGGGACGACCGCACTGCCCTTCGGGATCACGGCGCCGCCCACGTTGACCTCCTCTGTCGTCATGCGGAAGAGAAACTGCACCGGCGAGTCATAGCGCAGCGCTTCTTCTACCATGCTCGGAATCAGGGACGGATCGTCGGCTACCTTGCGCAGCTCGTCGGGATGCTCCGTCAACGCGAGCATCGCATTGCCGATGAGGTTGGTTGTGGTCTCGTTACCGGCGATCAGCAACAGCATTGCGAACCCGATGATCTCGTCGTTGGTCAGCGTCTCGTCCGCGCCCTCTGCCCGTACGAGCGCGCTGACTAGATCGTCTTTCGGCGTGCGCCGGCGCTCCTCAACGATATCGGCGAAGAACTGCTGGAACTCGGCGATATCGCGTGCCCGGTCGCCATCAGCGGGCGCGCCAGGATTGGCAACCACGGCGTTCGACCAGCGTTTGAAGTCGTCGCGGCGCGATGCTTCCACGCCGAGAATCTCGGCGATGATCGTCACGGGCAGCGGCATCGCCAGATCATCGACGACATCCATGCGTCCGGACGGGGCCACGCGCGCGAGCAGGTCGCACGTGATCTGGCGAATTCGTGGCTCCATCCCGGCGACCATGCGCGGCGTGAACGCGCGGTTCACCAGTCCGCGCAGCTGCGTGTGGTCGGGCGGATCGGAGCTGATGATCGAACGCGTCCCCTTGCCGTCCGCACCCAGCGGCCCGACGCCCATCGCCGCGGACGAGAAGAGCGCCGCATTCTTCAGTACGTAGCTCACGTCGTCGTAGCGGCTGATCGGCCAGAAATTGAGGTTTGGTTCGGGGGCCGGCGCGTGATCGCGCAACTCGGCGTAGACGGCGTACGGGTCAGCTTTGAACGCGGGTTCGAACGGATTGAAGCTCATGGGGCCTCCTCATTTCGGGTGGAGCCTCAGCGTACCCGGATTAGAAGGATGAAAGGCGATGGGCGCGTTGCGAAAGGCTCAGCGTGTAGCCGGAGCCGGCGTACGATGGACGATGACCGGACGACTGCCAACTAAGGACGACGCTAGTACCGCTTGCGACGCCGGCGATCGCCGCGATCCACGAGGATCGGCTCCCTGTCGCCGTAGTGGATGGCGAATGTGAAGAACCAGCCAGCCACGGCCAGCATCAGAGCGGCGAGGAAGAAGACCCAGCGCCACCACTGGACGCCTGGTCCGTTGTTACCCGCGTCCGGAAGCGCCGGGGTCTTGCCGGATGCATCCACGCCCGACTGCGGCGGCTTGCCTTTGTTCGAGTCTTCCACGACCGTCACGCGCGGCGTCGCCGTCGCACCCGAGGCGATTCCCGTCGCGGTCGGCGTGGAGCTGGCGGGCGGCGTGGGGACGGCGCTGGGCGAGCGCGTTGGCGATGCCGTTTCGGATCCTGTTGGCGTCCCGGTGCCGTCGGGCGTCTCCGTCGGTGCCGGCGTCTCGGTCGCGCCCGCTACGGGCGTATCGGTCGGCATCGGCGTACTCGTCACTGTCGGCGTACTCGTCGCGGTACCCGTCAGCGTGGGCGTCGACGTGGCAACCGACTGCCCGACCATCAGGGTCGCCGCGGAACTCGATGAGGGCGCGCTGTTGGCCGACGCGTTGTCGGTGAACTGCGCGGATGTCCACTGAATGTTCGCGTTTCCGGCGGCGATCGCGTGAAACAGCACCGTCGCCACGGTGCCGTTGCCTGTCGTCTGTGCCGATGCGCTGCTCAGCGTGTACTCGTACGTGATCGCGCCGGACGTGTTGTTGGCGTCGTTCTGCAGGACGCTGCCGACGATCGTCGTACCGGGGAACGCCCCGGGCAGGATCTGCACGCCGCCAGCGCCGGAGTTCGCATCCACTACCTGCACAACAACCGGATTGAATGTCAGGTTCAACAGCACGCGGTGCACGTTCGTCCCGCCCTGGACGTCGAGCGTGATGGAGATGTCGTCCCCGTTGTTGATGGAACTGTTGCCGGGGCTCATCGTGAGCGCGCCTGACGGCGCCGCACGAGCGATCGGTGTTGACCCGCTCGCCACAATACCGGCGAACAGACACAGCATGGCTCCCACGAGCGAGAGCCGCGCAACGAGCTTCGCGCGACCAACGTGCGATCCGTGCATTTCGCTCCTCCCGTGGGTATCGGGCGGGCGGGAGCGAGGAGGGAAGGTGCAGGCACCCACGGTGGCCGCGTGCGAGGGTCTGCCCCGCGAAAGGTCAGGGTTCCGCTCACCGGCGCTGCTCTCGCTCGCCTAGGGCGATCGGATGACATCGGAGATGCGCTTCTGCCCGAACAGCCGATGGAGCCGTTAGGACTGGGAGAGAGGTTCCGTCCGCGTCTGGCTCACGGACAGCAGGCAAGTGCGCCACCTGCCGGCAGCTGACGTTGGTTCAGCGATAGGGGCGTTCGCAGACAGTGTGTGCACGGCAGTCCTCTGCCTTGCATTCCTGAACGGATTCCAGGCGAAATTCGTCGCACATGCTGCACTTGTCTACGGAGAGCAGCCGGCTCTTGCTGACGTCCCACCGCATGCTGTCGTGGGCCGACTGCAATCGCGGGAGCGTGTTCAATGTGAGCCACGCGTGCTGGTGTCGTATCCCAAGGCTGCGATCCCCGTCCACTTCCGTGACTGCCATCCTTATCCTCGATTCTCACCGCGGCTGGCGATCGGCTGGCGCGATGCGCGCATGCCTGGCCCTCTTCCGGACACTACACGATCAAATGTACAGGCCGCGCCTACGCGGCGACGAGAGGTCGGCGACCGCCGGCCCTGCGCGCAACAGCCGCAGCTCTTCCCACTTCGCGCGCGACTGGCCCTCGAGCGCCTTGATCTGGACGCCGTCCAACCGGCCGGCGGGCTGCCGCAGTGCGCGCACGCGGTCGAACAGCGCACCTATCTCTCGCAAGATCTCCGCCTCGCGCGGATCGACTTCCAGCTTCACTGTGTTCCTTTCACCGGCACAGCACGCGCGGCTGTGTCGGCGTTCGTCGTCGAAGAGGCAGAAGAGTCCAGGTCGCTAGTGCTGCTTGAGAGTCGAGGAGGAGCTTCGTCTCTTAGTTGCCCTACCGTGCGGGCTCGTTTCGGCCCGCAGCGCCATATGCGTGTGCATGCGGTCGTTGCGCCCTGCGTACCAAGCATAGCACGCGGCAACAGCGGGCTTATTAGGCGCGAGTCTGGAGTAAGCGCACCCGCGCTCCACCGACTAGCTCTTGCGCTTGTCGAAGTCGTCCAGGTCGAGGCTTTCGATGAAGTCCTTGAAGGCTGACATGCGCTCGATCTCTTCCGCGTTCACCTTCATCGTGCGATCGCCGGTCGTCACGGTCTCGCCGTCCTTGTCCAGCATGACGCCGGCCTTGTCCAGCACCGATTCATCGGCGAAGATCGGCACCTTCGCACGCACGGCGAGCGCGATCGCGTCGCTCGGGCGCGAATCGATCTCCATCGAGCCGCCGTTCACGTCGAGCACGATTCGCGCGTAGAAGGTGTCGTTCGAGAGGTCGTTGACGATCACGTGGTTGACGTGGGCGCCGAGGGTGTCGATGACGGACCGCAGGAGGTCATGCGTGAGCGGCCGCGCGACGGCCACTTCTTGCAGTTGCACGGCGATCGCGTCTGCCTCGGCGGCGCCGATCCAGATAGGAAGGTAGCGGTCGGACGACTTGTCCCGGAGGATCACGACCCTCTGGTAGTTCATCAGGCTCACCCTGATGCTCTCGATCGTCAACTCAATCACGCAGCCCAACCTCCATCCATCGCGATCAGTCTATGCACGCCTCGATCACGGTGTCAAAGCTGACAGATGCGCCGCCCTGTGCTATGGCGGCGGACTGCTCATCAACTCTGGCGGCGGGCGAACATCGCCCCGGGACCACTTCACCTCGAAATAGATGCTGAACCCCGCGATCGCCGCCATCACCGCCGCAATGGCAAAGAGCACCGGGCTCACACCATAGATATCGGCAATCGAACCGGCCGCGATGAGCGGCAAAATACCCACTGCGTTTGCCAATACCACCTGTGCCGCGAATACGCGTCCGCGCATCTCCGCCGGCGCGCGCTCGTGCAGCACGGTCTGTGCCGGCGCATTGACCAGCGCGTAGGCAAATCCCATCGGTCCAGCAAACGCCATCGTCAACAGGACAAGGATCGAGAGGCCTCCCGCCCGATCGCTGCCAAACGGGTTGAAGTCCTCGGTGGTCTTCAGCAGCCGCGCGATCGGATCGACGGCGCCGATCGCGATCACCGAGAGGCTCAGCCCGACCATGCCGACGATCACCGTGCGATTTTTGCCGATGCGCGCGGCGATCATCGGCAGTGCGCGCAGCCCCAGGATTGCGCCGATGCCCACCGGCGCGAAAATGGTGACGGCCTTGTCAGGCGAGATCTTCAGGATCGCCTGCATATAGCGTGGAACGAGCACCGCGAACAGCAGCACCAGCGAACTGCCCGTCGCGTAGTGGATCAGCGCCAGCGTCGATACGGCGTCCTTCGAGAGCGTGCGCAGGGTGTTCATGTAGTCGCCCGCCGCATTCCGCAGCTGGCGGAACGTCGGCATCGATCGGTCAGGCGCGGCGTCATCGTCGCGGATCGGCGGCATCAGCACGGCGCACACGACCGAGATGCCGAACATGGTCGTCGCGATGGCGAACAGCCACGCCTCGCCAACGGTGGGCAGCAGGATCGGCGCCAGGATGATCATGCCCAACAGCTGCGATCCCGTGACCGCCATGCTGAACATGCTGTTCGCCGCCATCAGCTGGTCGTTCGGCACCACCGAGGGCACGGTTACCGCGTCCGTCGTCCCGAAGAACTGGCTCGCCGTCGCAAAGAAGATGCTGATCAGGATCAGCAGCCCGACGTGGTCACGCGCCAGCAGAAAGCACACCGCGAGCAGCATCCGCGCGACGTTCGTGTAGATGAGCAGGAGCCGTTTGCTCCATAGATCCACCACGACGCCGGAAAAGATGCCGAAGACGACCGATGGGATCACGAACGACAACACGAGGATCGATGTGAACGTCGCGCCCTTGGTCAGCTTGGTGACGATGACCAGCAGGGTGAACAGGATGGCGTTTTGCGCAGACTGCGAGATGAGCTGCGCGAGCCACAGCAGCAGGAAGCTGCGGTTGGTGAGGACGGGACGCGCTTTCGGGGGCCGCGATCGCGGCGTGTTGCGGATCGCAGTCACCTAGTGCGCCGTCCTCGCCGGCATCGCGAGGTTACGGGCTGCGTAGTAGGCGGCGAGTACAGCGCCGGCGACGGCGATGAGGAAGAAGACGGGCGAAACGCCGATGACATCGGCCAGCAGGCCGGTCAGAAGGATCGGCGGAATCGACGCCAGGTTGGTCAACACGGTCTGCGCGGCGAGTACACGCCCTTGCATCTCCCTCGGTATGCGCTCGTTCACGATCGACCGGCCGACGATGTTCACAAACGTGAACGCGAAGGCCAACGCCGCGCCGAGCACTGACGAGATCATAATACGCGCTGTGGACTGGCCGAAGGGGCCGGGGTCGAATAGTCCGGCCGGATTTATGTCTTGCAGTGAATCGCCGAAGGGGCCCACGAAGGCAAGCATCAGCACGATCACCGTCATCGCGCCGAACGATCCACCCACGCTCCACCACGCGGAAACGCGGCTGGAGAGATCTCGCACCAAACGCATCGCCAGCCAGATGCCCAGCGCCGCCGGCGCCGCAACGAAGATCACGTTCTCGGCGCTTACGTCCAGGACGTTTTTCGCGAAGCGCGGCAGCAGCGTCGCGATGACGAGCCCCATCGTGTTCGTCAGCACGACAATCACTACGCTGATGTACGAGACGGAGTCTCCCGTCAGCCGGTGCCAGGCCTCGGCGAACCGCTCGCGCGTGTCTTCGATCGATACCGGCATCGAAGTCACGGTCCCGCCGAGGCCTTCTACGAGGAGGAAGTTGAACGCGGCAGCGGCGAACATGCAGGCGCAGACGATCGCCAGCGGCTCCGGCCCGATCGTCTTCAGGAAGATCGTCGGCAGAATCATCAGTCCGGCTATTTGCGAGATCAGCGAGCCGAGATTGTTCAGCGCGTTCGCCGCCGTCAGATCTTCGGGCTCGACGATCGCAGGTAGGGCCGAGCCTTCCGCCGGGCCGGCGAACTGCGATCCGACAGCGAAGAGCACCGCAATCACGTAGATCACGACCACGTTGTCGGTCGATATCGCCAACAACACGCACAGCGCCGCGCGGATCGCGCTCGTGCCCGCCAGCACCACGCCCTTCGGCATCCGGTCGACGAGCACGCCGGACACGGTACCCAGCAGCGCCGTCGGCGCGATGTAGGCCACAACGAAGAGGCTGCTGAAGAAGCTCTTTCCCGTCGCGTTCACGACCAGGATCAACATCGCGTAGACGGTCGCGTTCGTTGGGATGTGCGATAGCAGCTTCGCCAGCCAGAGCTTGCGGTACGCGTCGTTCTCGAACAACGTGCGCTCGCCGACGAGCGCGGAGATGCGCAGCATGGCGGAGCGGGCGGACGTCCCCTGCGTCATCCTTCGCGCTCCAGCGCGATGCGCACCTGCTCTGCGTCCGGCTCAGGCCCGCGGCTCACGAACGCCTTCATCCGCTTCTCCAGCGTCCGCCGATCGAGCAGCACGCGATGCCCGCACGTCGAGCACTTCAGCCCGATGTCCGCCCCCAGCCGCACAATCGCCCATTGGAGCCCACCGCAAGGATGCGCCTTTCGCAGCCGCACGACATCTTCCATGCGGAAGTCGACAATTTCAGTCATGCGGAGAACCTGCGCGGGCCTCACCCCGGCCTTCGGCCACCCCTCTCCACACTGTGGAGAGGGGAGCGTTTCGCGGAGTTGGCTTGGAATACGCGGTTGAGGCGACGTGGGAAAGGCCCGCTCGGCTGTTAGCTGCCCGCACCGGCAGATCGTGGCGCACGCGCACCTCACCCCGGCCTTCGGCCACCCCTCTCCACACTGTGGAGAGGGGAGCGTTTCGCGGAGTTGGCGTGGAATACGAGGTTGAGGCGATGCTGGACAGCCGCCCTCGGCAGTTATCCGCCGGGAATAGCACATCGCGGCGCACGCGCACCTCACCCCGGCCTTCGGCCACCCCTCTCCACGACGTGGAGAGGGGTGCGTTTCGCAGAGTTGGCGTGGAATACGAGGTTGAGGCGACGTGGGATAGCCCCGCTCGGCTGCTGATCGAGCGGAGCTCGAAGTTCTTCCTAACCCCTTCGTGCGCCTTCGTGTCCTTCGTGGTTCCGCCCGTCGCTACACCCGCACCGCTAACCCCTTCGTGCGCCTTCGTATCCTTCGTGGTTCCGCCCGTCGCTACGCGCGCACCGCAGAAGCGCAGGCGCGGATCTCGTCTCGAAGCTTCGTCGCTGCCGCGCGCGCGACCACCGCGAAGTTTGCGCCCTTCGATGCGTTTGTGACGCCGCGCGAGGAGCTGACCAGCAGCCCGCGTCCGTGCGCATCGATGCCGGCACGCACTGCGGCCTCGAGCGAACCCTGCTGTGCGCCAATGCCGGGCACAAGAAACGGGGTATCCGGGCACAGTGCGCGCAGCCGCCGCATCTCGTCCGGGTACGTCGCTCCCACGACGAGGCCGACGTTTCCGTGACGATCCCACGACCTCGCGCGCTCCGCTACGACTTCGTATAACGGCTGCGTGCCGCTCTCGCCTTGTACTGCCAGATCCTGAAAGTCCGGAGCGCCGGGATTCGACGTGCGGCAGACGATGATCGCCGCCTTGTCAGCGCGCTCTATCCACGGCTCGACCGAGTCCAGCCCGAGATACGGGTTCACGGTCGCGGCGTCGAAGCCGAGATCGTCGTACAGCGCTTTCACGTAGGCGCGGGCCGTGTGCTCGACGTCACCGCGCTTCGCATCGGCGAGCGTGATGACATGTGGCGGGATGGCAGCGAGCGTCGTGCGCAGCGCCGCATACCCCCGCTCCGGCCCGAGCGCTTCGTAGAACGCGACGTTGGGCTTGTACGCGCACACGAGGTCGCTCGTCGCCTCGATGATCGCGATGTTGAACGCAGCCACATCGTCCGGGCCGTAGCCGTCGGGCATCAGCGTCAGATCCGGATCGAGGCCGATGCACAGCATGCTGTCGGTGCGCGTCCACGCCGCCTCGAGTTTATCGCGGAAGTTCATCTCGATCCCGCTTCCCGCATCTCGCTTCCCGCATCTCGCTTCCCGCTCCCAACGCAGCGCGTAGCGCAGCGAACGCACTCTCGTCGCCACTGCAAAGGTACAGCACCTCGCCGCCCTCCGCGCGTGCGTTCCGTAGCCGCCGATCCGACAATACGCGCTTGACCTGCCGTGCTACCGCCTCCGACGGCTCGATGACCGCGACGGCGTCTCCCGCCTCGCGCTCAATCGCCTTCCGCAGGAAGGCGTAGTGCGTGCAGCCCAGGACCAGCACGTCCGCACCCGAATCGCGCACGGGTGCGACATATCGCCGCACAAGGTCGCTCGTGGCATCGCTATCCGTGTCGCCGGCCTCGACGCGCTCGGCTAGCCCGGGCGCTTCGATCGTCCGTACCGACACTTCGGCCCCGTATCGGTCGATCAGCGCCGCCAGCTTCTCGCCACGCGCGGTGCCCGGTGTGACCAGCAGCGCCACCTTCCCGGAGATCGTGCGTTCGGCCGCCGGCTTCAGCGCGGGCTCCATGCCCACGAACGGCACATCGAACGTCGCGCGCAAGTGCGCGATCGCGGCACTCGTCGCGGTGTTGCACGCGACGACGACCAGCTTCACGCCGCGGGTGAGCAGATCGCGGGTGATGGCCTCAGCGCGGGCGCGGATCTCGTCGGCGCGCCGCGGCCCGTAGGGAAAGTACGCCGTGTCGGCGTAGTACACGAGATCCTCGCCCGGGAGCAGCCGCTGCACCTCGGTCAGCACGGCGAGGCCGCCCGCGCCGGAGTCGAACATGCCTATCGGAGCGTTCGCATCAGTCATCGTGTGCGTAGATCGTATCAGGTGCGACCCGTGGCGCGCGCCTCGCGCTTGGCGGCAGCTACAGCAGGATCGCAAACCCTTCCTGCTCGAAGTGATGATCGTGGCTCAGCACCTCAGCGATGCCGAGGTCGGTGCAGACGACCATCGACATGCAGTCGGTGAGACTGTAGCCCTTGTCCAAGCGGCGGCGGTACAGGTCGAAGGCGCGGTCGAAGTGATCCGGGACTTGGCGTATGAGCGTCCACGACGGATCGACGATCATGTCGTCGATCAACCCAACTGCCTGGCGCCGGATGTGCGGCCCACGTTCAGCTGCGTAGGCAAGCAGCTCCACCAAGACAGCGTCTATCGTGACAAACGACTGCCCGCCGGGCGCACCGGCGATCTCCATCGCTCGAGAGTGCAAGTCGTCGTTCGGAAAGAGGAGTGCTATGAGATATACGGCGTCCGCGAAGAATGGCGGCAACTAGTCCGGATCCTGCTTGGGCGAGCCATACAAATAGTGGTGCAAGTTACGCGCACCATCCGTGGGGACGTTTGCCAGCTCCTCAGGTGGAATGCGTCGCCCGCGCTCGGCAATCTTTTCCCAAAACGGCTTATCCGCCTTCTGCTTGCGCCGCGCCGTAGCGCGCTTCGGCGCGGAGGACTTTCGAATCACCATAGCGTCCATAGTATATAGGACTGGCGAAATCGCCCGATAACGGGGTTGGTGGTGGTGTTGGTTAATGTCCGAAGCTAATCCTGATCCTGCTTCGGTGAACCGTACAAATAGTGATCGAAGTTGCGGGCACCGTCCGTAGGGAACTGGGCGAGGTCCTCAAGCGGCATGCGCTTCCCTCGCGCCTCGATCTTCTCCCAGATCGTCGGCTCCGGCTTCGGCTTACGCCGCGTGACGCGCTTCGGTGCAGCGGGTTTTCGAATCGCCATGGTGCGTACAGTATATAGGAACCGCTGGACGTCAATCACGGACGCGCAGCGCACCCGCTAGGGAAAGATGCCTCGCACTTCTGTCGCTTCCACCACGCGCCGCACGGCCAGGATGTACGCCGCCTCGCGCATCGTGCACGCGTGCTCGTCGCGGATCGCTGCGACCTCGCGGAACGCGCGATCGATGATCCTCTTCAGCTTCGCGTTGACCTCGTCCTCCTCCCAGAAGAACGACTGGAGGTCCTGCACCCACTCGAAGTACGACACGATGACGCCCCCTGCGTTCGCGAGGATGTCCGGCACGAGATACACGCCCTTCGCGTTGAGGATACGGTCGGCCTCCGGCGTCGTCGGCCCGTTCGCCGCTTCGATGACCATCGGCGCCTGCACGCGCGATGCGTTGCCGCCGTGGAGCTGGCCTTCCAACGCAGCGGGGATGAGGATATCGACGGGTAGTTCGAGCAACTCGGTGTTCGTGATGCGTGTGCCGCGCGCGCCGTCGGGAATGAAGCCCGCATCATGCTTCATCGCCAGGAGCTGATCGATATCGCCGAGGCCGTCAGCGTTGAACAGCCCGCCGTTCGAGTCGCTGATCGCCACGATTTTCGCGCCGGCTTCGTCAAGGAGCTTCGCGGCCACGCTGCCGACGTTGCCAAACCCCTGCACCGCCACCCGCGCGCCCGCCAGCTCGATGCCCCGGTCGCGGCACGCCTCTTGCGTCACAAACAGGACGCCGCGCCCCGTCGCTTCGATCCGGCCGCTGCTGCCGCCGATCGTCACCGGCTTCCCTGTGACAACGGCCGGCACGGAGTGCCCGTGCATCATGCTGTACGTGTCCATGATCCACGCCATGATCTGACCGTCCGTCCCCATATCGGGCGCGGGCACGTCTTTGTCTGGACCGATGAGGATGCCGATCTCGGCGGCGAAGCGGCGCGTCATGCGCTCCAGCTCCCGCTTGCTCAGCGAATGCGGGTCGACAATCACGCCACCCTTCGCCCCGCCGTACGGCAGGCCCACGACGGCGCACTTCCAGGTCATCCACATCGACAGCGCACGCACCTCATCGAGCGAGACGTTGGCGCTGTAGCGCAGTCCGCCCTTCACGGGCCCACGCGCCTCATTGTGGTGTACGCGATAGCCCGTGAAGACGCGGATCGAGCCGTCATCCATCTGCACGGGGAAGTTCACGGTGAACTCACGCTTGCAGTGCCGCAGCACATCCCGCATGCCGGCGTCTAGCTTGAGTCGATCGGCGACGACGTTCAGCTGCTCGATCGCGTTGTCGAACGGATTCTCCGCGGGCGCTTGCGCGGCATCGGTCGTCACGTCAGCCGACAATCTCGGCCGTCGTGCGGATCCAGTTGCCGTTCGGGTACGGTGCGGTCGGGAAGAACGCGTCGAGCCAGGTCGCGGCCATCGCCGCCGCGCCCTGACGCAGGAACGCGCGGCAATCCGCCTCAGCGCGCCACGTCGTCGTCTCGATCATTGCTCCGCCGTCGCCGTCGCGGCGCAGTTCGTGCGATAGAAACCCCGGCTGCCGCTGGAGGTACGGCAGCAGCCGCACGAGCAGCGCATCGCGCCGCGTGTCGAACTCTTCCGGCTTGGTGACGACCGTGGTGCGTGTCAGCGTGGCGGCGATCATCGTGCAGTCCTTTCAGTAATTCGCGATGCGCGCGAGCGCGACCGTCATTGTACGCCCGCGTCGGCCCGCGACAAATCGCGGCACGCTACACGCAACGCGCGATCTCTTGCGCCAGCTGACCGAGCCCCATCGGCCCCAGCCCGAGCGCCGTGGTGTGGAAGCACTTCAGGTCGAACGACGCGCCCTGCCGCTGCTTCGCCGCTTCGCGCGCGTCGAGCCATGCTCGCTCGCCCACCTTGTAGCTAATCGCTTGCGCCGGCCAGCCGAGATAGCGGAGCAGTTCGCTGACCATCAGTTCCTTGTCCTGCCGGCTGCGCTCCTGCGCGAACGCCAGCCCCAGGGCGTGGTCCCACGTCTCACCCGGATGAAAGCGCTCCGTCGCCGGGATCTTTAGTTGCAGGTGCATGCCGATATCGATGATCACGCGCACGCAACGCAGCGCCTGCGCGCTCAGCATGCCCAGCTCGTACTCCGGCTCGTCCAGGTATCCCAGCTCGCCCATGAGCCGCTCCGCGTACAGCGCCCAACCTTCCCCGTAGCCGGACACGAAGGTCAGGCTCCGCTGGTAGCGCGAGAGCGTATCGCCGAGACAGCGAATCGTGCCGATCTGGAGATGATGCCCCGGCACGCCTTCGTGGTATGCCGTCGAGACATCGGTCCACTTCGCGAACGTCGTGCGCGTGCCCGATGGCCACCATGTGCGGCCGGGGCGAGCGAAGTTCTCGGACGGCCCGCTGTAATAGGGCGCCAGCGCACCGCCCGCCGGCGGCACCATCACTTCAACGCGCTTGATCCGCGGATCGATATCGAAGTGCGTGCCATCCAACTCGTCCAGCGCACGATCGTGCACCTCTTGCAGCCACGCTCGATGCGCGTCCACGCCGATGATCGCGCGCGCCGGATCCGTATCGAGCAGGTGTTGCACGTCGTCGATGGAGCCGCCGGGCATGATCTTTGCCGCTGTCGCCGCCATATCGCGCTCGATGCGGTACAGTTCGTCCCAGCCCCATGCGTACGTCGCGTCCAGATCGAGTTCGCAGCCGTTGAACTGCCGCGAGGTAAGTTGGTATCGCTCGCGCCCGGCCGCATCGCGCTCCGTCGCCTGCGGCAGGTAGTCACGCTCCAGGAACGCGCGCATCTCGGCGTACGCGCCCTCGGACGCGCGCACGCCCGACTCGATATCCGTGCGCAGTGCATTCGACGTCATGGTTGGGATAGCGTCGTACGCATCCAGCAGCGTGCTGAAGAACGAAGGGCCGCTCTGTCCGCTCCAGACGGACGCCTGGCGGGCGCACTCCCGCGCCTGCCGGCGCGCCGCCGGCATCCCGCGTCGCAGCCCCTCAAGCAGCGTCGCTCGAAATCCCGTGAGGGCACCCGGCACCAGGAGCAGCCGCGTCGCGATGTTCTGCCAGTCCTGCTGCGTCCCGCGCGGCATCTGGTCGAAGCCATTACGGATGCCCTGCATCGGGCTGCCGATGATGCGCAGCGAGCGATAACTCTCACCCGCGTCGTAGGCGTCCACGCGGACGCCTAGCCGTTCGGTCATCACGTCGCGGGCAATGCGTTCGCGTTCGTCACTTGCGGCCGCCGCGGCGAGCTCGACGATGGTGCGCCTGTCGAGCGCGGCGATGGCGGCGCTGCCATCCGGCGAGTAGTCCGTCATCTCCGCTTCGTGGCCCACGATGCCAGACGCCGTAGCGGCGTTCGGATCGAGAGCGGCGAACTCTTCCACGTACCGATCAGCGATCTCGAACATGCGGGTCATGCGGCCTCCACTCACGTGCGCTGCGTTCGACCCCGGCAGAGTAGCGCAAGCCCGGGCGGCCGACGATGGATCAGGAAGGTGAAATGTGACTGGCACCGCGAAGTGACACCAGACGAGCGATCCATCGTCTATCGTCCACCGTCCATCCTCGGGCCGGGCCTAGGCTGCGCGGCGGAGCCCCAGCACCGCGGTGCGCACCGACGCTAGCGCGTCGCGCGCTGCCACGTAGCCGGCGCGCTGCACTTCGGCGCGGTGGCTGAAGTCGAACAGCCGCGCCCACGGACGCGGGATCGCCGTTTCGATCGCGATATCGACGCCCTCGACGCTCTCCGAAGCGATATGGTCGCGCATGATGTCGAGCGCCTGCGAGATCGTTTCCGGCAGCCACGGCAGGCGCTTCCGCTCCGCGCGCGACACCGCCTGCGCGTCCGCCTCCACGCGGATCCGCGACGACACGACGATGTCCGCGCCCAGGTCGCGGCACGCGCGCACCGGCACCGGCGACACCAGCGCGCCATCGACGAGGAGCCGTCCGCCGTGGCGCACTGGCGAGTAGATGCCCGGTATCGCCATGCTCGCCATCAGCGCCGGCAGCAGCTCGCCCGACGTGAAGACGACCTCCTCTGCCGTATCGAAATCCACCGCCGCGATGCCGAGTGAGCGTCCGAGGTCTTCGATGCGCCGCTGCGGGAAACGCCGCCGCAGCTGCATCTCGAGAAATGTACCGGTGAAGATGCTGTGTCCCGGCAGGATGTGCGGCACCACCGCCCATCGCCCGAGCGACTCGATCGTGGCGCCCAGCACGTCCAGTGGCTGTCCCGTCGCGACGCCGGCCGCCACGGCCGCGCCGATGCTGGCTCCGACCAGCACGTCGACCGGCATCGCTGCCTCGTTCAGCGCTTGTAGCACGCCCAAATGCGCGAACCCACGCGCCGCGCCACCTCCCAGCGCCAGCCCGATGCGCTGGCGGCAGATCCGCCGCGCCACCGCGTGTGGATCGAATCCACGTCCGATGCGGTACGAGTTCCTCGAGACGTGTCCCCTCGTCTGGTCCGACGCAGGTGCGTCATTCGCCACGAGCAAGATCGTCTCTGTCACGTGCGATGCCGCGGCAGGCGCAATCGCGCGCCCCGCGAGGATCACCAGCGGCGCGAACTCCCCGAGCGCCCGTAGCAGCGCCGCCAGATCGTCGTCACTGGCGCCGTCCATCTCGATGCGCACCAACACGCGGGCTTCGATCCGCCGCCGCACGCCGGAAAGCCGCGTCGAGTCAGCCGCATAATCCGCTACCGAGTGTGGCGCGCTTCCACCGCCGATGGCGACGAACGGTTCGGTCGACCACCGCTCGCAGGCGCGCACGACGGCTGCCGCCTCGTCGCCGTGCGCTTCGTCATGAAGCAATGCCACGGTGCGGTGTGCGCGCCCGCCTTCAAGCAGGTCGTTACTGGAACGAAGGCGTCCGGCCAGCTCCGTCGCGATCTCGCGGAACACCGACGGATCCGTCTTCGCTGCCTCGAGAAAGTCTTCGTGGCTGACGGTCAGCACGCGCACGTCGCTCTCGGCGACCACCGTGGTCGACGAGGCGCTCCCTGTCAGCAGCGCGGTCTCGCCGATCCAGGCGCCACGCTGCAGGCGCGCGACCTGCTGCACCTGCTCGCCCTTCCCCAGCAACACCAGCACGCTGCCCGATGCGATGAGAAAGAGCCGGCGCGTCGGCTCACCCTGCCGCACGATCGTTTCGCCCGGCTCGAATCGGGCGATGGACATCCGGCGACGCAAACCCTCGGCGAGCCGCAACGCCGTTCGACCCGCTGGCCGAGGCTCCCACTGATCGCGCGTTCCCACGTGCATGTATCGACATCCATCGGCCTGGGGGTGACGGCGCATCCTTGCTGAATACGAACATCTGTTCTATTCTGCTCGCACCCACTCGAATCTATCACTGCCGTTTCGACAAGGAACGCCGTGGCGATGCCGCTCCTCACACCGCGCCAAGCAGCGGGGTCGCCGCCCTGCACGACGTGGAAAGGCCAGATGGATACCTCCGCCGCACTCGCGTTCGCAGTCGATGGCGCGACCACCGTTGCCGGAGCCTTCAACACCGCATGGCTGCTGCAGCACTGGCTGCACGGCGCCCAGCGCGGACGCCGCCTCGCCGCGGTGACGCTTGCCACGCTTAACGCAGGCGTGGCAGCGCAGGCCGCATTCGCGCAGGCGCTCTACACATCGCACCGCCTCGGCGGACCGACCGATCCGTTTTTCGCTCCGGCGCCCTGGCTCGCATCCCGAGCAGTCCTCCTTGCCGGCACGCTGCTGCTCTCGGCGCTGATCCTCCGGAGGGCGCAACGATGACGCGAACACCAAGACGCCGCAACGCCGAGGCGCCCGCCAACAGCGCGCTCGCCATTGCTATCCGCCGCAACAACTGGGAGCTTGCCGCGTTGCTGCTCCTCGACGCACTCGCCACCGCCGCGCGCTCGCTTCCGCCCGGCGCCATCGACGACATCCTCGCGCTGATTTCCGACGAGGAGGGCGCCGATGACGCAGCACGATGAAGAACCGGCCGCACGCGGCGAGCCTCGTCGTCTGTTCTACGGGAAGGTCGTCGACGAGGCGGCGTTGCGCAAGGCGCTGGCCGTGCAAGACATCGATGAGGAAGTAGCGATCTTACGTATCCGACTTCGAGAGCACCTGGACGCGCATAGCGAAGACAGCGTGCTCTTGCAGAGAAGCATCGAGTCGCTCGCCAGGGCCGCTTCCATCCGCTATCGAATCGGCGGCAAACGCACGAACGATCGCGCGAATGCGCTCGCCGCGACGGTAGACGCGCTCACCGAACAACTCGCACCGTAGCGGCGGGCCAGCGTGTCCGCTACGCGCAGTGCAGCAACAACGGGAGATCACCGCATGACCGCCGCCAACAACGAACCTCCGAAACAACTGGAAGGCGCGGTCCGCCGTTTCATCCTCCGCTGGCGCCGTGCCGGGGACGACGCCGAGCAGGCGATTGGCGAGATCGAGGCGATGAGCGCGCCGGCGTTCCGCGTCCTCGTCGCCGAACGCCTCCGGACGGTCGAGCGCGATGTCGCCGAGGTGCGCGCCCGCATCAACGGGCTGCTGTTCGTCGTTGCCGGCGCTGTCGTAACGCAACTCGTGCTGCGATTGGTGGCGTGAGATGACGAACGACACGGTTGAGCGAGTCACGCAGCGAACGCCGCCACGGATCGGCCTTCCGCCGCTGCGGCCGTACCAGCGCGAGGCCGGTCGCGCCGTGCTGGCGTCCGTGTACGGCGGCATCGGCCACACGATCACGATCGAGATCGCCCGGCAGGGCGGCAAGAATGAACTTTCCGCGCAGATCGAGCTGCTGCTGCTGAGCCGCTTCGCCAACCGCCCGCTCGATGCGGTGAAGTGCGCGCCGACATTCGCGCCACAGCTCCGCCTCAGCATGCGCCGTCTCTGGCGCTGCATCGAGCAGGCCGGCCTCGCACGCGGCTCGCGGAGAGAAACGAACACGATCCTCCTCGGGCGTGCGCGCGTCATCTTCCTCTCGGCTGAACCCGGCGCGAACGTCGTCGGCCACACGGCCGGCCTGTTGCTCGAAGTCGACGAGGCGCAGGACGTCGATCCGGAGAAGTTCGACCGTGAGTTCCGCCCGATGGCGGCGACCACGAACGCCACCACCGTCTACTACGGCACGACGTGGGACGACACGACGCTGCTCGAACGCGCGAAGCAGGCGAACCTCGAGGCGGAGCGCCGCGACGGCATCAGGCGCCACTTCGCGTACGACTGGCAGACGATCGCGCGCTATGTGCCGGCCTACGCCGACTACGTCGAGGGCGAACGCCAACGCCTCGGCGAGACGCACCCGACGTACCTGACACAGTACTGCCTGAAACCGGTGCCCGGCGGCGGACGTCTGTTCTCGCACACGCAGCGCGCCTTGCTCGGTGGCACGCACGGTCGGCAGTCGCAGCCCGTAGCGGGCGAGGCGTACGTCGCCGGCCTTGATCTAGCCGGGGGTGCGGACGAGGCCCTCTCCCCGGCCTTCGGCCACCCCTCTCCCACAAGGGGAGAGGGGCTTGGATGGAAGGTTGGTGCCGGAATTGACGGGGCGGGCGGCGGCGACGTTGAACGGGCGCAACCCCTTGCTCCCACTCCGGACTCACCTGATCGATCCGCCGCGTCGCGACACGACAGCACCGTGCTCACGATCGCGCGCCTCGTCTATCCGGACGCCGCTGCGATCGTGCGGGAGCCGCGCGTCGACATCGTCCAGCACTACGCGTGGACCGGCGCGCCGCACGAATCGCTCCTGCCCGGCTTGATCGATCTGCTGCGCGACGTGTGGCGCGTGCGCCGCGTCGCCGTCGATGCCACCGGTCTCGGCGAGACCGCCGCGCGCATGATCGCCGTCGCGCTCGGCCAAGCGCGCGTCGATCAAGTCAAGTTCACGGCCGCCAGCAAGTCGGAGATGGGCTTCGACCTGCTCGGCGCGATCAATGGCGGCCGCCTCAAGCTCTACCGCGGCGATGGTTCTGTCGAATATCGCGAGTTCCAGCGCCAGACGGAGGCAGCACGGGCGACGTTTCGCGCCAACCGCACGATGAACTTCTTCGTCGATGCAAACGACGGCCACGACGACTACATCATCAGCGCAGCGCTGACCGTCCGCGCTTCGCGCGATGCAGCGCCGCGCAAAGCATCGGGCCGCGTGCGGGAATAGCTCGATGTTGGAGGCGAGACACGGAAAGCAAACCGCGAGATGGCGAAGCCAGAACCTGAGAGCTGGAAGAGCGAACGAAAGCCAGAGGCGAGCGAAGGAGGAACGCGATGGTCGCATTACGAAGAGAGGACGAACAAGACACGCCGCAACGCCCACACCGCATCGCGCGGCCGCATCCGCTCGTGCGACTGCGCGCCACCGCGACGCCAACGCTGCCGCTCGTACGTCGCGACATGCTGCCCGAGAATGCGCCGTACCCGGACACCGGCTGTGACCTCTTCTCGAGTTGCCTCCAGTGCCCGCTCGCCCGCTGCCGTTACGATGCGCCGCCCGGCGGTCTCCGACGTCTGCTGACGGAAGCGCGCGACCGCGAGATCGCCCTCCTCCGCAAACGCCATCGAGCGCCGATCAATGCACTCGCGCGGACGTACGGCCTCACCCGGCGTAGCATCTTCCGCATCCTGAGCGAGCAGCGCGCGGGCATGGAGGTTGGAGGCAAGAAACGGGATGCGGGAAACGGGATCCGATCGACCGCGTCGCTGTAAGGGGGCAACCAGTTGCGCCCGCGTGCGATGCGGCACGACTTGCCGTGTGCACGAAGAAGGAGAACCCACCATGCCCGACACCACGACCCTTCCTCAACAGCTTCGCTCGCTGACACCGACCGCCTGCGACGGTACGGTGAGAACCTCGCGTTCTACGCCGGCGACCAGTGGCCGGCATCGACGACACGCCAGAAGAACCGCCGGCTCGTCTTCAACTACGCGAAGGCGATCGTCGACAAGACGACGTCGTACCTGATCTCCGGGCTGAACTTCGCCGTCGATGCCGCGGACGATTCGCCCGAAGCAAGCGGTCGTGCGCGGGCGACGGAGCGTGCGTTGGCGCAGGTGTACGACGCGAACCAGCTCGACCAGCTCGACTTTGATACCGAGATCGACGCGGCAATCCTCGGCGATGGCGCGTACAAGGTGACGTGGGACGCCGTCGAGCGCCGCGTCCGCATCACGGCGCCCGATGTGCAAGGACTCTTCGCCTGGTGGGCCGGCGACGATGTCTCGCGCATCTGGCGCGTCGCCAGCCGCTACGCGCTTGATGCCGAGTCCGCGCGCACGATGTACGGTCTCCGCGGCGACTCTTCGAGCGTGCAGCCGAAGAATGCACGGCGGCTGACAGGTACGCAGCAGGCGCAGGTCGAGATCGTCGAAGTGTGGACGGCGGACCAGTTCGAGCTGTGGGCGGACGGCGCGCGCATCGACCAGCGCGACAATCCGTACGGGTTCATCCCGTTCGTCATCTACCCGAACATCCGCGAGCCGAAGAAGTTCTGGGGCGCCAGCGACCTGCCCGTGATCAAGGAGCCCGTGCGCGAACTGAACCGCGCGCTGACGCAGCTCTCGATGATCCTGGAGCTGAGCGGCAACCCGATCGCCGTGTTGGAGAACGTCACGGAGTCCGCCGACATCGCCGTCATGCCCGGCGCGGTGTGGGAGCTGCCGGAGCGCGCTCGCGCCTACCTGCTCGACCTGCTGCAAGGCGGCGGCGTCAAGCTGCATGCGGACTACGTCGACCTCATCTACCGCACGCTTCACGACCTCGGCGAGTCGCCGCGCACGGCGTTCGGCGAGAATCGCGCCGGCCTCTCGGGCATCGCGCTCAACGTCGAGCTGGACCCGCTGCTGAAGAAGGTCGCGCGCAAGCGGCTGATCCGCGGCGCCGCCTACCGCAAGCGCAACGAGATGATCCTGCGCATCCTCGAGCAGTACGCCTCGGACGGCGCCAGCTACGCGCCGTACCGCTCGCGCATCGTCTGGGGCAGCGTCCTCCCGCTCGACCGCAGCCGCCTCGTCGCCGACGAACAGGCGCTGATCACGGCCGGCATCCACAGCCGCCGCCGCGCCGCGGACAATCTCGGCGTGGAGGATCCGGAGGCGGAGTTCCGGCGCTGGCTGGAGGAGCGCGCGCTGGAGGGGAGCGGGTAGCGGCGAGAGGCGGGAAACGGGAAGCGGGAGATATTCGGAACTTGACGGATTGCGCTCCCGAGCGGATTTTCGGTGGACGGCACACGGCCGAATCGCGAGACCGGACTTCAATGGCAAACGACACCGGACGCGTCGACATCGAGCTGGCTGACGGCTGTGAATCTGTGCGCACGTTACGGTCAGTCGTTCGTCAATCTCGGGTGGCGCCTAGCGACGCTTGCGGAGCTACTCAGCCTGTACACGTTTGCCAGTACCGGCGAGCTTCCGACGGGCCATCCCTTCGTCGGAATCACGGGCGAGTATTGGACGCGCACCACGGATCCAGTGACCACGGCCAATGCCTACACCGTCGATACGGCGGCAGTCGAGACCTCGACTACGCTGGCCAAAACCGTGACGTTGACGGGAAAGCGATGGTGCGTGCGTGGAGGGCCGGGCGAGTAGGATCGACCGCCCTGATAGCGTGCAGCCGAATTCACGTACGCTGCGCCGCGCTCGCGGCACTCGGAGTGGCGCGGATGCAGCGAAACCGTGGCGCTACACGCGCCGGATCAGCGTGATCCCGTCGCGCACCGTCAGCATCACCTGCTCGACGCGCGGATCATCGCGCACGTGGTGGTTGAAGGCGACCATCGCGTGGCTGTCGTCGTCTTGCGGATCGAGGACGCGGCCGCTCCACAGCACGTTGTCGACGGCGATGATGCCACGCGGCGCAAGCAGCGGTAGCGCGGCCTCGTAGTAGTTGATGTAGTTGCCCTTGTCGGCATCGATGAAGATGAGGCCAAAGCCGGGCTCCAGCGACTTCATCGTCTCGAGCGCCGGTCCCTCACGCACCTCGATCTTGTGGCCGACGGAGCTGCGCGCGAAGAACTCCTTCGCCGTCGCGATCGCCTTCGGGTCGACATCGCATGTCGTCACGCGGCCATCATCGGGCAGCGCCGCCGCCATCATCTGCGCGCTGTACCCGGTGAACATGCCGATCTCCAGCACGCGTTTCGCGCCCGAGGCGAAGATCAGCATCTGCAACAGCGTCCCCGGCACCTGGCCGGAAAGCATCCCCGCGCGCTCGCCGAACCGCTCCTGCGTCGCTGCGGCCAGCTCCTGCAGCAACGGCGATACTGCCGTTGTGTGTGCAGACGCGTACGCATCGATCTCATCCGGCACGAGCGCTAGCGCCATGATCTCGCCTCCCGGTCACGCGCCCCGCAGCATCGCCACGAAGCCCTCCTGCTCGAAATCGCGATCATACGTCAGCACGTCAACGATGGCGCGCTCCCGGCACACGACCATCGACATGCAGTCCGTCATGCTGTAGCTCTTGTCCGGCCGCGCGCGATAGAGATCGAGGCCTGTACGAAAGAGAGTACTGCTGTGCGGCACAATCGTGAATTCGGAGGAGCCGCTCAGGTCTTCGACGTACTGTACGGCAGCCCGGCGAACGTGGTCGCCTCCGCCCGAGAGATATGTGAGGAATTCGACCAACACGGGTTCCGTCGTGACGAACGCCGCGCCACTATGCCGGAGAGCCTCTCCGCGAGCCACCGCAACTGCGTGAAGGTGGTCGCGTGTATCAATCAGCGCAACGTGATACCCGGTGTCGACGAATATCGATGCCACCTAGTCTTCGCGCGGCGAGCCGTGCGCATAGTGATCGAAATTCTTCGCTGAATCGCGCGGAAGTCGATCCCAATCCTCGAGGGGCACAGCTTCGCCAATTCGGGCAAGTCGCTCGAAGATCGATTCCCCTGCCGGGCGAGCTTTCGCACCGCGCTTGGCAGTCGTCCGCCGTGTTGGACTATTGCTTTTCTTCGTTACCATCGCATATCCACTATACCTCCAGCTTCCAACCTCCCGCTCCACAGCTACCCCTGCCGTTTCAGCCGACCCGTTTTCTTCGCCCAGCGCTCGGCGGCGGCGAACAGCGCCAGCCCGCCCGGGATCAGCACCGCGCCGAACGCCGCCAATGCCGCGAGCTGGCGCCACACATCAATCAGGCTGTCGCCGTCGATGATCGCGCCGCGGATGCCGTCCAGGATGTACGTTGCCGGCGAGATGTACGCGAACAACCGCAGCCACGACGGCAGCACGCCGACCTCGTAGTAGACGCCCGACACCAGCAGCACGAACGCCTGGATCATCATCGACATCTGCTGCCCGCGCTCCGGATAGAGCATCGGCAGGATGCCAGCCAGGATCGCCAGCCCCGCCACGCTGAGGCTGCCGACGAGCAGCACGACCGCGGCCGCGAACCAGTCCGCTTGCCCCAACTGCACGCTGAAGAACGGCAGCGCGATCGCAAAGATGATCAGTGTGCGCACGATGGCGTGCATGATGCCGAACAGCACCATGCCCGACAGGTGCAACCAGCGCTCCACCGGCGCCATGAGCGTATGCTCGATCGTCCCCTCCCAGCGCTCCCACGAGATCACCAGGCTAATGTCGTCCAGTACCGCCGAGAGATACGCCCAGACGAGCGTGCCGATCAGCAGGAATAGCACGAGCCGCGAAACGTCGAAGCTCGCTCCGACGCTCGACTGGTCGACCTGGTTCGCGATCAGCGTGACTGCCAGCGTGTTGACCACGCCGTAGACCAGCCACACCAGCTCCCACGCCCAGTAGCGCTTCCAAAGATTGGTCTGACGCTCGATGAACGCCCAAACCAGCGCCGGCCGTCCGGGCCGGGCCGGAAATCGCACTTGCTCCGCGATACTTACCATTGCCCAACTCCCCTCGTTCTTTCACCACAGAGGCACAGAGACACAGAGGTTTTGTTAGCGATGCATGAGGTCGATTTGCCCGTCCACCACGCATGTTCCGCCCTCGCCTCTTCACCCTTCGTGTCCTTCGTGGTTCCCGTCACCCAATCTGCGCGTGATGCGAAATCTGCGGTTCCGCATCACGCACCAGCAGTCACCGGCTCCACGACTTCATCCTCTTCGACGCTGCGGCCTGTTAATTCCATGAACACGTCCTCCATGTCGATGTGCTCCACCGGCCGGCCAGCCGCCACCTTCTGCCGGAGCTCGAGGGGTGTACCCTCGGCGACGATACGTCCACCCGAAATGAAGGCGATGCGGTCGCACAGCAACTCCGCCTCCTCCATGTCGTGCGTCGTCAGCAGGATCGATGCATCGTGGTCGCGCTGCACCTCGCGCACGAAGCCCTGGACGTCGCGCTTGCTGCGCGGATCCAGGCCGGTCGTCGGCTCGTCGAGCAGCATCAGCGACGGCGATGTCAGAAACGATCGCGCTACCGCCACCTTCTGCTGCTGGCCGCGCGAGAGGTGGCTCATCGGCTCCAGCGCCCGCTCCCATTCGAAGCCGAGGCGCCGCAGGATCTCCGGCGTCTTCTCCTTCACGTCGCGCGGCGTCAGACCGTACACGCGGCCGAAGAACAGCAGGTTCTCCAGCGCCGTCATGGTGCGGAAAAACGACGGATCCGCCGACACGCGGTTGATCAGCGACCGCACCCGCATCGAATCGCGCACCGCATCCAACCCGAACACGCGCACCTCGCCCGCATCCGGCAGCAGCAGTGTGCTGATGATGCGGATCAGTGTCGACTTCCCGGAGCCATTCGCCCCGATGACGCCGAAGATCTCGCCGCGCCGGATCTCGATCGATACGTTGTCGACGACGCAGCGCGGCTCCTCGCGCTTCGCGTTGCGCCTCCACGGAAGGGCGCGCGTCGGGTCGAAGCCGCCGCCGAACGACTTCATCACGCCCGTCGCGCGCAGCGGCGGCGAGGTGCGCGCTGCCGCCTCCGCCCACGATACGATCGCAGCTGCTTGAAACTCACTACTACTGGTCATGACTCTGACCCCTTCTCAACCACTCCGCGTCCATCCGCGTCTCCGCGGTGAACCTCGTGCTACGTGACAGGCAACAAAAAACCCACTCAGCGCATCTGCTGTGTGGGTCGAACTTCAAGTGCGGTGGCGCGCGGCTAACTCAATACTCTCGCCTCACGCCGGACACACTGATCCGACCCACGTACGTCCCACCGGGCGCGACGAGTCGCACCCTGAAAACGTTACTGTTGATATCGCTCTGTCGCATTGCTGCTCGTCGCCTCGCGATCGCTCGCGGCTCGTTGCCGAAACGTTCCCGTATCATATGCGTCCGGCCACCAGGCTGTCAACCGACAGCCAGGGCGAAACAGCCATCAAGCTGACATCCTGTGGCAGTATGCTTCGCGCCGCGCCCTCACCGTCACGCCAGCATTCGGACCAGCGACGACGCCACGGCCGAGATCGCGGACGCGGACAGCAGCACGAAGACGAGGCGGCGGAACAGCGCCGGTTCGACCCGCCGCAGCAGCCCGTGACCCAGCAGGCTGCCGGCCGCGACCGCGGGCAGCGCGACCGCCCACAGCGTCAGCGCCTCACGGGAAACGATACCGGTGGCGAAGAACCCGGCGAGCGTGATCGCGTTGCAGACGACGAAGAACACGGAGAGCGCGGCGCGGAATTCGCCCTGCGTGTGCTCGCGGCTCTGGAGGTAGAGCACGATTGGCGGGCCGTTGACGCCGACGCTCGTATTCAGCAGCCCTGACACAAACCCTGCTCCGAGCTCGCCCGCAACACTGCGCCTCCCGATGCGCACGCCGGCCGCGAGCGCCACCGCCATCACCAGCGTCGCAGCGCCCACGCCCATGCGCAGACCATCCTGAGGGGCCAGAAGCAGCACCACGAGCCCTATCGGCATGCCAACGAACGCCCCGGCCAGCATGGGCGCGACGATCTCCCACGGCACGTGTTGCCAAGCTGTGCGGGTCAGGATGGCGTTGTTCAGCAGCCCCAAGAGCGAAGCCAGCACGACGGCATCGCGCACGTCCAGCACGGCCGCGAATGACGGCACGGCCACCAGGGCGAAGCCGAATCCGGCAACGGACTGCGCCGTAGCGGCAACCAGCACCACGGCCAAGACGAGCAGCACGACTCCCAGGTCCATCGCGGCATGGTGCACGATGGCCCGGCGCGGCGAAAGACACCCGGCCCGGCCTCAGGTACGTACCCGCGTAGAGATTGTCGTACATGGGTAGCTTGCACGCAGCGGAAGGGTGTATAACTTGACCACTGCGTGGTGAGGCCGGGTTCCGGCATTGCACTTCAGGTGTCCGGGCAAGCAGGCACGCCCGCGGCTCCGGGGGAAGTGTCGGAATTGGCAGACGAGCGTGATTTAGGATCACGTGCCGCAAGGCGTAGGAGTTCGAGTCTCCTCTTCCCCACCAGCGAAGATTACGGAACGGACGCCGGGCACGGCACGATTCGCGCCACATCAGGGAGGTTCGATGGGCACACTGCTCCAGGTAAAAAACCTGCAGACGCAGTTCAACACCGAAGAGGGCGTGGTTCACGCCGTGGACGGCGTTACGTATGATGTAGAAGAAGGCGAGACCCTCGGACTCGTTGGCGAGTCCGGCTGCGGCAAGAGCGTCAGCGCCCTTTCCATCCTCCGCCTCATCCCCAACCCACCCGGCAAGATCGTCGGCGGCGAAATCATCTTCGAGGGCCACGACATACTCAAGATGTCCGAGGAAGAGGTCCGCCATATCCGTGGCAACCGCATCGCGATGGTCTTTCAGGAGCCGATGACCTCGCTGAATCCGGTGCTCACCATCGGCCGCCAGCTCACCGAAGCGCTTGAGCTGCACCTCAAAATGGACAACAACCAGGCGCGCAGGCGCGCAGCCGAACTGCTCGACATGGTCGGCATACCCGCCGCCAGCAACCGCCTCGACGACTACCCGCATCAATTCTCCGGCGGCATGCGCCAACGTGTGATGATCGCGATGGCGCTCTCGTGCAACCCGAAGCTGCTGCTCGCGGACGAGCCGACCACCGCGCTCGACGTCACGATCCAGGCGCAGATTCTGGAGATCATGGCGCGGCTCAGCCGCGAGCTCGGCACGGCGGTCGTCGTCATCACCCACAACCTTGGCGTGGTTGCTCGCTACGCCGACCGCGTGAACGTCATGTATGCGGGCAAGGTCGTCGAAACGGCGTCCGCGGACGAGCTGTACGCGAACCCGCGGCACCCGTATACCATCGGCCTTCTCAAGTCGGTGCCACGCCTGGACCAGGGTAAGAAGGATCGCCTGATCCCCATCGAAGGCGTGCCGCCGGATCTTGTGCATCGCCCTGCTGGCTGCTCGTTCGCGCCACGTTGTGCGTACAAGATCGACAAGTGCCTCACGGAGATACCGCCGCTGGACTCCGCCGGCGATAAGCACCGAGCGGCTTGTTGGGTCATGCCAACGATCCAGACGCCAATTCCGACGAGCGGGGTCAACTGATGACAAGCCAAACGATGGACACGGGCAGCGTCGAAACGGCCTCGGACATCCTGGTCAATGTCCAGGGTTTGAAGATGTACTTTCCCATCACGGCCGGACTGATCATCCAGCGCAAGATCGCTGATGTGAAAGCCGTCGACGGCCTTTCGCTCGAAGTGAAGAAGGGCGAGACGCTCGGCCTCGTCGGCGAGTCCGGCTGCGGCAAATCGACCACCGGCCGTGCCATCCTCCAGCTCTACAAGCCGACCGCAGGCACGGTCAACTTCGGCGGCACGGAGCTGACGAAGCTCGGCGCGGGCGAGATGCGCCGGATGCGCCGCCGCATGCAGATGATCTTCCAGGACCCGTACGCGTCACTCAACCCGCGTATGTCCGTTGGCTCGATCATCGGCGAGCCGTTGCAGATCCATGGGCTCGCAAGGGGCAGCAAGAACCGCAAAGAGCGCATCCAGGACCTGATGCGCGTCGTCGGCCTCAACCCCTACTACGCCAACCGGTACCCGCACGAGTTCTCGGGCGGCCAGCGCCAGCGCATCGGCATCGCCCGCGCTCTCGCCGTCGAGCCCGACTTCATCGTCGCCGACGAGCCCGTGTCGGCGCTCGACGTATCGATCCAGGCGCAGATCATCAACCTCATGGAGGATCTCCAGCACCAGTTCGGCCTCACGTACCTCTTCATCGCGCACGACCTCTCCGTCGTCCGGCACATCAGCGACCGCGTCGGCGTCATGTACCTGGGCAAGATGATGGAGCTAGCCGACCGCAACGAGCTTTACGACAACCCGCTGCACCCGTATACCAAGGCGCTGCTCTCGGCCGTGCCGGTGCCGGATCCGGCTGTCGAGAAGACGCGCGAGCGCATCATCCTCACGGGCGACGTACCGAGCCCGCTGCGCCCGCCGCCCGGCTGCGTCTTCCATACGCGCTGTCCCATCGCCATCGACGAGTGCCGCGCCGTCATTCCGGAGTGGCGCGACGTCGGCGGCGGTCACATGGTCGCCTGCCACCGCGTCGGGGAGAGCTAAGCGCGCCAATCGCTGTAGGGAGCACGGCTGTGCGCCCGCATCCCAGAACGGAACAACGTGGCGCGGGCTTTTCAGCCCGCGTCTTGGTTTCCAGCGCCGCTCACGCTGCCGATCGAACACCGAGAGGATCAGCCATGCCGCACATCACCGCATCGGACGGAGTCCGAATCCACTACGAGACCGAGAGCGAAGGCCGGCCTCTGCTGCTCATCACGGGCGCGTTCGGCACGCTCGAGGCGTGGTACGAGTACGGATGGGTGGCTGCGCTCTCGGCGGACCGCCGCCTGATCATGATCGACCTGCGCGGGCACGGCCGCAGCGACAAGCCGCACGACGCTTCGGCATATGGCTGGCGCAAGAACGCGACGGATGCGATCGCCGTGCTCGAAGCGGAGTCAGCGACGGGCGCCGATGTGTTCGGTCAGTCGATGGGCGGCCAGGTTGTGCTGGCGCTGCTGCACGCCGATACGTCGCGCATCCGCTCGCTCTCGGCAAACGGGGCCTATCCGATGGCGGAGCCGCTCGGGCGTCCCATCGGCCGCTTGCTGAAGCGGGCGAAGATGCTGCGCGAGGAGGGCATGGAGGGGACGTTTCTCGCGAGTGAGGGGACGCCGACCCTACCCGGCGAAGAGGCCTCGGCCGCGAATCGGCAGCGAATCCTCAGCGGCGATGCGGAAGCGTTCGCGTGCGAGGCCGAAGGTCAGGCGCCGATGGACGATCAGCATCTGCCGCCGTCCGGACCGCCTACGATGTTCTTTGCCGCTGAGCACGATCCGCTGGCGGTCCAGACCTGTCGCGACGTTCCGTCGAAGTTCCCCTACGCGCGATACACGTACCTCCCCGGCGAAAGCCACTTCGTCACCCGCAAGCCCGCAACCTTCATCCCGCTTTTGCGCGAGTTTTGGAGCACCCTGCCGGATTGAGTTCCACGCAGCTCATGCCATGGGCAAGCATGACGCAGTAGCGCCTCAATCGGTCCCTTGGGTGCTCTCTTCGTGCTCTTCGTGGGTTGTCGCCTTAGGCCACGATCGCCGCGCCGAGGTTCTCGGCCAGCTTGTCCATGAACTGCTCCGTCGTTAGCCACTTCTGCTCCGGGCCGACGAGCAGCGCCAGATCTTTCGTCATGTCGCCGGACTCCACCGTATCGACGCACACCTTCTCGAGCGCCCGCGCGAATCGCACGACGTCGGGCGTCGCATCGAATTCGCCGCGGTACGCCAGTCCTCGTGTCCACGCGAAGACGGACGCGATCGGGTTCGTCGATGTCGGCTCGCCGCGCTGATGCTGCCGGAAGTGTCGCGTGACGGTGCCGTGTGCCGCCTCGGCTTCCACCGTGCGCCCGTCCGGGCTCAGCAGCACGGATGTCATCAAACCCAGCGACCCGAATCCTTGCGCGATGCTATCTGACTGCACGTCGCCGTCGTAGTTCTTTGCCGCCCAGAGGAAATCGCCCGGCCACTTCAGCGCCGCCGCCACCATGTCATCGATCAGCCGGTGTTCGTACGTCAGGTTCGCGGCGGCGTACCGGCCCGTGAACTCGGCGTCGAACACCTCCTGAAACAGATCCTTGAAGCGGCCGTCGTACGCTTTCAGGATCGTGTTCTTGGTCGAAAGATACACAGGATACTTGCGCTGCAGCCCGAAGTTGAAGCACGCCCGCGCGAACCCGCGGATCGATTCGTCGAGGTTGTACATCGCCATGGCCACGCCACCTGCCGGAAAGTCAAACACCTTGCGTGTGATCGGCGCTGATCCGTCGCTCGGCGCGAAGGTGATGCTCAGCTCGCCCGGTCCGGGCACGACGAAGTCCGTCGCTTTGTACTGATCGCCGTAGCCGTGGCGCGCCATGACGATCGGCGCCGTCCACGTCCGCACGAGGCGCGGAATGTTCGCGCAGACGATCGGCTCGCGAAAGATCGTGCCGTCCAGGATGTTGCGGATCGTGCCGTTCGGCGACTTCCACATCTGCTTGAGGCCGAATTCCTTCACCCGCGCCTCGTCCGGCGTAATCGTCGCGCACTTCACGCCCACGCCGTACTGCTTGATCGCGTTCGCCGCATCGATCGTGATCTGGTCGTCCGTGGCGTCGCGCGCCTCGATGCCGAGGTCGTAGTACTTGAGGTCGATGTCCAGGTATGGCGAGATCAGTTTGCTCTTGATCATCGCCCAGATCACGCGCGTCATCTCGTCGCCGTCAAGCTCGACGACCGGGTTCTTCACCTTGATCTTCGTCATGCGCGATCTCCGATGCTGCCTGGACGTGGGTCAGCGCCACGATATCACGACGCACCATGTCGGGCGAATCGCGTGACATCACAGGCGCGGCCAGAGGCGGCACTACCACGAACTGTCCGCGCCGCCTACAATCCGACGATCATCACGCACACAGGAGGCCCGCATGCCGACCGTCAACAGCGTCACCGGCCCCATCGATACCGCTGCGCTCGGCTTCACGCTGATGCACGAGCACGTCTTCGTGCTGACCGAAAGCGTGATGCAGAACTTCCCGCACCTCTGGGATCGCGGGGCGCGCATGAAGCAGGCGGTCGCCGATCTTTCAGCGGCGAACACACACGGCGTGACCACGATGGTCGACCTCACCGTGCTCGGCCTCGGCCGCGACGTGGCGTTCGTGCGCGACGCGGCGCGCCAGTCCGGCATGCAGATCATCGCTGCCACGGGCCTCTACACCTACGACGAACTGCCGCGCTACTTCCAGGCGCGAGACGTCGACCACATGGCCGGCCTCTTCGTACACGACATCGAAACCGGCATTCAGGGCACCGATGTCAAAGCAGCGGTCCTCAAGGTCGCCACAGATGAACAGGGCGTGACGAAAGGCGTCGAGAAGGCGCTGCGCGCCGTCGCCCGCGCCCACCGCCGGACTGGCGTGCCGATCTCTACGCACACGCACGCCGCGACCGAGCGCGGGCTCGACCAGCAACGCATCTTCACGGAAGAGGGCGTCGACCTGCGGCGCGTCGTCATCGGCCATTGCGGCGACACCGAGGACATCGCCTACCTCGAGAACCTGATCGCCGCCGGCTCGTACATCGGCATGGACCGCTTTGGCCTCCACCAGATCCTCCCAACGGAGCGGCGCGTCGCCACCATCGCCAAGCTGTGCGAACGCGGGCACGCCGGCCACATCGTCCTCTCGCACGACACCATGTGCTACATCGACTGGTACCCGCCGGAGATGCGGGCAGCCCTGCCCGACTACAACTATCTGCACATCCCCGATGTGGTCATCCCATCCTTGCGCGAAGCGGGCGTGCCGGAGGACCAGGTCCGGATGATGACTACCGACAACCCGCGCCGCGTCTTCGAAGCTCAGGGCGCTTACTGAGGCGAAGGCGCAGAGGCCACTCGCGAGCTGTGCCGTGGACGGCCCCGGCTTGACGTCCGGCGGCCTGCAACGGGACAGCTTCGGTCACGTTGGATCGGATAGGCTGATCCGCGTTGTCAGTCTGATAGGCCGCGGCTATAATGCGGGGCCAATGGGAGCGCCCGCCGGGCAGAGAGCCTCGCGGGCAGGAGCAGGAACGACTTGCCGAAACAGAATCGCTCGCTCGTCCGCGACGGCCGCATTCAGGCCCCAAAGAAGCGCACTGACCGCAGCTATTTGCGCCCCTCAAGCGGCACGACCGAGGTCTCGCCGGTCGACGACGCCGAGTTGGACGAAGCGACGGAGATCGCGGACGCCGCCATCACTGCGGTACCCTCGAAGCAGCCAACCGCCGCCTTCGCGCCGCCGATGCCGAAGCCAGCGGCCGCAGGGCCGGCGCCCACGGGCAAGCTGCCGACGACCGTCCGCGCGATTCAGCAGCAGGGTGTACGCAAGCGGCGCGATGTCGACCTCGGCGCGCTCGCCCGCCGGGATACAAGCTATGCTTACCACGAGCTGCGTCGTATCAGCGTGTTGGCGACGATGGTCGTCGTTAGCCTCATCGTCCTCTGGTTCGTGCTCCGGTAAGGCCGCTCTTCGACGATGATCAGCCGCGCCGGCCATTTCGCGCGCTGTATCGTGGCGAGATGCCTCGGATTACCGCAACCGCCCCGCAGCGATGAACCCCGCCAGCGCGGCGACGATCAGTCCGAACAGATCCGACCGCAGATCGTGCAGCCCCCAGCTCCCGACGCCGAGCAGCAGCCCCGTCCGCACCAGGTACGCCACTACCACGCCGCTCACAGCGATCACCTGAAGCGGCGGCCCCGCCTTCCGGTTCGTCGCTAGCGATACCAGCTCGCCGATCGCGTAGCCGATCGCGAGGCCGGCGATGACACCGTAGAAGATGTACGAAATGACGTTGAAGAACGCCCACGCCCCGCCAATGCCCGCGCCGGCCGCGATGGCGGCAGCGCCCGCGCGGACGAACGTCGTGCTGGACATGTTGTACGTGGGAATGCGCCGTACCTGCGCGCACTCGCGGCAGCGCACGCCGACAGGCGAGTGCACGAGGCAGCGGGGACAGATCGGCTTCTCGCACCTGCCGCAGCTCAGCTCCGTCTCGACGTTGGGGTGTGCCGCGCACTGCATGGCTACGCCACCAACGCGCGGTTCGGCAGCGTGCGCGCCAGCGCGAGCAGCCGGTCGACGGACGAATCCGGCAGCGGGATATCGCCCGGCAGGCGCTCGTCGTTGCCGAAGATGCCGTGATAGTCGCTACCACCGAGAGGCAGCAGATCGTGCTTGTCCGCGAGCGCTACCAGCCGCTCGATCGTCTCGACGCCGTAGCTCTTGTAGTAGACCTCGATCGCCCGCATGCCGGCCGCCTTCAGGCTGATCAGGATCGGCTCGACATCCTCCCACTTCCGGCCCAGCTCGGCAGGGTGCGCCCAGCACGCCAGACCGCCGCGCTCGACGATGCACTGCACGCACTCTTCCGGCGACATGCGGCGCCGGTCGACGTACGCCGGGCCGTTGCGGCCGATCCACTTGTCGAACGCATCGGCCACCTTGTTCACGTAGCCCTTTTCGACCAGCGCCTGCGCCACGTGCGGCCGCCCGACGGCCGCCTCACCAGCGATCTCCTGCACGCGGTCCCACTCGATCATGATGCCCATCGCGCGCAGCTTCTCGACGATGCCCTTGCCGCGGGCCACGCGTCCTTCGCGCAGCTCGGCCAGGATCTCCTGAAGTTTGTCGTCGGCCGGATCGAGGTAGAGGCCCAGCATGTGCACTTCGTGGCCATCGATGTCGGACCCCATTTCGACGCCGGGGATCAGCACGTAGCCGGGGTGCTTCGCCGCCGCGATGCGCGCTTCGGCGATCCCTTCCGTCGAGTCGTGATCCGTCAGCGCGTGGTACGTCACGCCCTGCTGCGCTACCAGCTCCACCAGCTCGGTCGGCGTGAGCCGACCGTCCGACGCGGTGCTGTGCGTGTGAAAGTCACCTTTGCTCATCGTTGCTCCACTCTCTGTCCACCCGCTCGATCGATCGCGCCTTGCCAGTGCTGTCGTCGAGTTCGATCAGCACCGAATTGAACACGGACACGCGAGACTTCTCCGCCACCGTGAAGCGCGCGGGCATGCCCGTCAGAAACTTCTTGATCACCGGCTCGATATCGACGCCGATCACCGAATCGCGCGGTCCGCACATCCCCAGGTCGCAGACGAACGCCGTGCCGCCTGGAAAGATGCGCGCATCCGCCGTCGGCACGTGCGTGTGCGTCCCAACGACCGCCGACACGCGCCCGTCGAGGTACCAAGTCAACGCAACCTTCTCGCTCGTCGCCTCCGCGTGCATATCGACCAGCACGAGTGATCCCGGCGCCACAGATTCGAGCAGCCGGTCGGCTGTGCGGAACGGATCATCGATTTCGTACATGAATGTGCGGCCCATCAGGTTGATCACCGTCAACTCGCCGAAGCGGCAGATGCCGCGGCCGGGCGCGCCCGCCGGATAGTTCGCTGGTCGCAGGATGGGCGCGTCGGTTTCGAGGTGCGGAATGATGTCCGGCTGCGCCCAGATGTGGTTGCCGGACGTGATCACGTCGACCTGCGCGGCGAACAGCTCCTTCGCCGTGCTCGCGCTCAGCCCGCGTCCCGCGGCAGCGTTCTCGCCGTTCGCGACGACGACATTGAGCCCCAACTCGCGGCGAAGGCCGGGGAGTAGCGCAGCCACGGCCTTGCGGCCGGGCTTCCCCACAACGTCCCCGATACAGAGAACTCGCACCGCTGTACTTTCTGCTTCGATCGCGTCAATTCGACGAGCGCCGGCTCCTGCCGGAAAGCGTAACGCGCGCCGTGCGGGCGCGCGCTACAGCCTACAACCTATCACCGCCGACCTAGCGGGCGTATTCGCTCGCGCGCGTCTCCCGCACGACCGTCACCTTGATCTGACCCGGGTACTCCATCGACTCTTCGATCTTCTTGCTGACGTCGCGCGCCAGCCGCATCGAGTCCAGGTCGTCGATCTCGTCCGGCTTGACAATGATGCGGATCTCGCGGCCGGCCTGGATGGCGAACGACTTCTCGACGCCCTTGAAGCTGTTGGCGATGCTCTCCAGCGCTTCGAGCCGCTTGATGTACAGCTCCAGGGTCTCGCGCCGCGCGCCCGGCCGGCTGCCGCTGATCGCGTCAGAGATCATCACGATCACCGCTTCGGTCGACTCGACCTCGATCTCCTCGTGGTGCGCTTCGATGCAGTGGACGACGGCCGGGCTGACGTTGTAGCGCCTCGCCAACTCGCCGCCGAGCGCCGCGTGCGTACCCTCGATCTCGTGGTCGATCGCCTTGCCGAGGTCGTGCAGCAGGCCGCCGCGACGGCAGACGTTGATGTCGGCGCCCACCTCCGTCGCGATCATCGCCGCAATGAACGATGTCTCGACGGCGTGCTTGATCTGGTTCTGGCCGTAGGATGTGCGGTACTTGAGCCGGCCCAGCGTCTTCAGGATTTCGGGGTGCAAACCCGGGCATCCCGCCTCGATGGCCGCCTGCTCGCCCGCGGTCTTGATGCTGGCTGCGACTTCTTCTTTCGCCTTCTCGACGACTTCCTCGATGCGCGTCGGATGGATGCGCCCGTCGAGCACCAGCTTCGTCAGCGCGACGCGGGCGACCTCCCGCCGCACGGGGTCGAACGCCGACAGCGTCACCGCATCCGGCGTGTCATCGATGATCAGATCCACGCCCGTGGCGTTCTCGAGCGCGCGGATATTGCGGCCCTCGCGGCCGATGATCCGCCCCTTCATGTCGTCGCTGGGGATCGGCACGACGGACACCGTCGTCTCGGTGACGACGTCGTTCATCAGCCGCTGCATCGTGGTCGCGAGAATGCTCCGGGAGCGGCGGTCTGCCTCCTCCTTCGCCTCAGCTTCGAGGGTGCGGACGATGCGGTTCGCCTCGTCGCGGATCTCCTGCTCTAGCTCCTGGAGCAGGAGGGCGCGCGCCTCCTGTCCCGTCATGCCGGAGACGCGTTCCACTTCGGCGATTTTGGCCTTACGAAGCTCTTCGATTTCGACGCGAACAGCTTCAATGTGCTGTTCCTTCTCGCCGAATGCCGTCTCTCTACGTTCGAGCGTGTCTACTTTGCGATCGAGGTTCTCTTCCCGGTTAGCAACGCGCTGTTCAAGCCGAAGGACTTCGTCCCGGCGTGTCTTGACCTCTTGTTCGGCCTGTCCACGAGCCTGAATTGCCTCCTCTTTTGCACTGAGGAGGATCTCCTTTTCCTTCTGTTGCGCGTCGCTCAGGAGCCTGGCAGCTGCTTGCTGCGCCTCCAGCTCCAGATCTTTGGTCGAACTACGCTTGAGTGCGTAGCCGAGAAGAGCCCCGACCGCCAATCCCACAACGGCGCCGATCACGACGCCCAGGATGGCGGACATTGGTAGCCTCTCTTTCCGGTGTCTAGTTGATGAAACTCCCTCTCGTAGCCCGAACCCTTCCGTGTACGTTAACGAGCTACGAGGCCATCATACGGTCGCCCCGATCCGCCGGTCAAGCAAACCGACGCCCCGGTCGCATGCGCCGGGGCGTCCTCCGTTACGTCGAGTTGGGTTCCTCGAATCGGCGTTCCGAATGGGCCGGTGTGGCCGTGTGGCCGTGTGGGCACGGCCGGCCCACCTGTGTCCATCGTCGCCGCTACGCCGCGCCATCACACCCACAGGCGAACTATGGCGTCGTGATCGACGCGGGTAGAATCATCGGGACGCATAGAAACCGGGAAAGTCGACCCAATTCTACCCGGTCATAGCGGATGCCAGTGGCAGTGTGATAACAGCATCCAGGTATTTCGCGCAGCTCAAGTGATCTCGACAAGGTACCGGTAAGATCGCCCTACGATCGGCGGCGCGAATGGGCAGTGAGCTTCGCATGCATGGCAATGGCCTCGATGTCTTCCTGGTGAACGAACACGGCGTGATGGAGCAGCGGATCTCGATGCATGCGGCTTTTGGGTCGATCACGGTGAGTGAGCGGATCGACACGGACAGTCGCTTTCCGACCTTGAGGCGGGTCTGGGATTACAAGTCAAACTCGCTTGAGCAAAGTGAGATCGTCGCGCTGCGTGAGGAGGTCGAACTCCTGATTCGAGCCGTGAGCGGCGAGCTATCGCGGACGATTGTCGAGGACGAACTCCATCTCTTGTCAGCCTTCTGTTCCGTCGCCATCGCACGGGGGGCAACCTTGTGCCTGCAGGGGCCGTAGAATCGCGGGCACGCAAATCAAGCGCACGAACACCGTCTGCCGATGCGGGCTGCACGTCAACGCCCCGACAACTAACCCGCGTTCCAGCGCCTGCTGACCGCTAACCGCTAATTGCCAACTGCTAACCAGGGAACTACGGCACCCACACCAACTGGCCGTGGAACGCCCCGTCGCCCAATCGATTTACGGCGCCCGTTTCGAGCTGGACGTCGTACAGCCCGGCGGCGCCAAGCACGTAGATGTGCTTGCCATCACCGCTCCAGGCTAACGCCGGCAGATCCTCCTTCAGGTCCGCCACGCGCACCGGCTGGCCCCCGCCGGCATCGATCGTCCAGACATCCTCCGGCAGCCCGTCGAGCGCCGGCCCGCGGACATCACCGGCAGGCGCGGCAGACACGTATTCGGGCGACATGGCCCGCGCCGCCGTCTGGTCCGCGGACAAGAACGCGATCTTTTTGCCGTCGGGCGAGTACCGCGGTCCGTTGAACGGCGCCAGGTTCTCCTCAGTGCCGATCAGCGTCACGTTATTCGTCCCGTCGATACTGGCGCCGTTCAGTGTCTCGCCCGTCACCGGCGTCAGGCGCGCGTATGCCAACTTCGCCCGGTCGGGGGAGAGTCCGAACGCCAATACGTCCTTCAACACCTTGACTCGCTCGCCACCCCTGGCAGGGATGCGCTCTAGCACGTACGACACCGTTGTGACGCCGTTCTCCAGGCCGATCTCCTGCGCAACAAAAAGGATGTTGTCGTCGTCTTGCCACTGCGGGAAACGGACGAGCTGGTTCGCCTGGGCATGCGTGTACACCACGTGCGGGTTGCTGCCGTCGCGATTCGCCACCCACAGATCGCTGCCGGCATCGTACTTCCCCCCAACAATATCCGGCGGTGGTTGGACGATGTACACGAGGCGCTTGCCGTCGGGCGAGACCGCGGGGTCTAGAAGGAAGGTGTTCTCGCTCTCGGGCGTGATCAGCGGCATCTGGGTACCGCTCTTTATGTTGTACTCGACCATGCCGGTCAGCGTCGCGATGATCAGCGACCCCGATCCGTTGGATGGCTTGCCGCCGACCGTGCCCGGCGACAAGGCGCTCGCCGGCGTACGATTTTCGCGGACAGCTCCGGGGGCTGCAGGCGTCTTCGTCGCGCCACCGCCGCCCGTGCATCCAACGGCCAGCGCTGTGGCGGCCAGCAACAACGGCATCATGCGGAATACGGGGCGAATGCTCACGCACCTAGCCTACCGCACGTCGCATCGGCGATCATCAGCCGTCAGCGAACTCGACGTCAGCATCCGCGTCAGCGCGCTGGAGCCCTCGCCAGCAGCGATCGACCGTCGCGCGCGCAACGTCCCAACCGAAGCCGCGCCGTTGCAGGTGCGCACCCAGCTTGTCGTGGAACGCGCGATAGTCGCAGGACATCAGCGCTCTCGCCTTCTTCTCCGCCACTCGGTACGCCGCATCCTCGTCTGAGACCGCCGTGGCCGCTTCGAGTGCAGTCGCCCCGGCGACACCGGCCGCACGCAGCTCCTGGACGATTAGCCGCCGTCCGCGCGGGCTGCTCCGGTCGCGCGATTCGGTCCACGCCCGCGCGAACTCCGCGTCGTCCAGCAACCGCAGTTCGCGCAATCTCGCCACCGTCTCGTCAATCAGCGGCGCGTCGAACGTGCGTTGCGCCAGCCGCCGCCGCACTTCGCGCTCGCTGTGAGGCCGCCGTGCCAGCATGGCCGCCGCCGTCTCAAGCGCCGCTCGCCGCCGATCCGCCGCAACGATCGTCTCGATCTCCGCAGCATCGATCGACACGCCGGGCCGCAGCCGCCGCGCCGCAGCCGTCGCGCGCGCAACATCGAACGCCATCACGCCGTCGACATACACATCGACACGCGCGCGCCGTTTCCGCGTCGACTCGACGGCGGTGATGATCATCGTGCCCGCGACCTCAACGCAGCCATAATCAGCTCATCTTTAGCAATCACATCGAGGGCTGTCTCGTCATCCTCTAGGATCACTCGCAGGAATCGCGGATCGTCCCTCGCCCACCGGCGTAGACTTGTCCAGCAGCGCTGATGGCTACATCGATCTCGATGATCGCCTCCCTCCAGATCGAATAGGACTGATTTCCCGTCGCGCTTCACCCAAACGATTGGGGCGCGGCAGAGCTTACAGCGGTCGCTGTCTTTCCTACTCGCCCGTTCCGCCGCTGTTGGCTTCCTCAAAGCCGTCATCCGACCTTCCTCTCGGCGCAAGAGGGGCGCACATCACGTGCGCCCCTTCCTCAGCAATCTTCAGTGCCCTCATCCCACCGTCGCTCTCGCGCGTCCTGCTACTCCGACTCCTCCGACTCCTCCGGCTCCGCTTCCGCCACCGCGACAGCGGCCTTGTGGCCGTTCGTGCTCAGCTCCGGGCGCGACGACGGTATTCCGGCGATGATCAATTCCTCGATCTCGCGCGCCAGCTCGGGGTTCTGCCTCAGGTACTCCTTCGCGGCTTCGCGACCCTGGCCGAGGCGCAATTCTCCGTAGCTGAAGAACGCGCCCATCTTCTTGAGGATGGTGCCATCCACGCCCAGATCGACGATGTCGCCCTCCCGGCTGATGCCGCGGTGCTTGCCGCTGAAGAGAATGTCGAATTCCGCCGTGCGAAACGGCGCCGCGACCTTATTCTTGACGATCTTCGCGCGCACGCGGTTGCCGCTGATGTCGGTGCCTTGCTTCAGCGATTCCGTGCGCCGTAGCTCGATGCGCACCGAGCTGTAGAACTTCAGTGCGCGACCGCCTGGCGTCGTCTCCGGGTTGCCGAAGACGATGCCGATCTTCTCGCGCAGCTGGTTGATGAAGATCACCGTCGCGCGCGACTTCGAGATCACCGCCGTGAGCTTGCGCAGCGCTTGCGACATCAGCCGCGCCTGCAACCCCGGCAGCGAGTCGCCCATCTCGCCTTCGATCTCCGCTCGCGGTACCAGCGCCGCGACGCTATCGACGACGATGACGTCGACTGCGTTGCTGCGCACCAGCGCGTCGCAGATCTCCAATGCCTGCTCGCCCGTATCCGGCTGCGAGATCAGCAGCTCCGCCACGTCGATCCCGCACGACTCCGCGTGGTCCTTGTCGAGCGCGTGCTCCACATCGATGTAGGCCGCGACGCCGCCTGCCTTCTGCGCCGATGCCACGACGTGGTACGCCAGCGTCGATTTGCCGGCGCCTTCGGGGCCGTAGATTTCCGTGATGCGGCCGCGGGGCAGCCCGCCGACGCCCAGCGCCAAATCGATGGCAAGCGAACCCGTCGAGATCACCTCGACCTCGAAGTCCTTCGCATCGCCGAGCTTCATGATGGCGCCGCGCCCGTATCGCTTCTCGATATCGGCCAGCGCATCGACGAGCGCCTGATCCTTCTTCGCCGTGCTCATCTCGGATGAGCGTTCGTGGGGCTGCGACTTCTCTGTATTCTTTGCCACGCCAAGCCTCCTGCCAGACTTAGAACATACGCTCTACAACCGGGCCATCATACGGCCCACCCAAAGCACTGTCAAGTACGTTTGTTCTGATTCATGTCAACTCGATCCGCTCGCGAATCCTGAGTCTGGCTGCGGCCATTGTAGCTCTCTGCCAACGTTTGGAGCGGACGGGATGGCGACTCTCTAGAGTCTCGTAGCGTGGGCTTTCCAGCCCGCGCGGGCTTCGATCCGCGGCTCTGTTGAAACTGCGATAGCGCTTCGCGGCAAGCCAGAGCAAACACCACCCTTCACCGACAGCCACGTTCCCGAACACCGCGCGGGCTGAAAAGCCCGCGCTACGTAAGGTGATGCTCGCTCTCGACGTCTACAGAGTGATTCAGCATCGACTCAAGCGCCACCCGCAATTCAGCCACGTTGCGCGCCTCCGCATCCGGCACCTCATCTGCCGAACGCGGCTGCTGAGCCGCGTGCCGCCCCGAGCGGAACAGCACGGTGCGCATGCCAAGCACGCGCGCGGGCGCGATATCGTTGTCGATGCGGTCGCCCACCATGATGCACTCCTCCGGCGCGACGCCCAGGTCTTCGCAGCATCGCAAGAACAGCCGCAGGTCGGGTTTGCGAAACCCATGCGTGCCGGAGACTTCGCGATGGTGGAAGTACTGGCCAATACCGTGATCATCGAGCACGGCGAGTGTTGCATGTGGCTGATTCGCCGCGAGCCCCAGGCGCAACCCGCGCCCGTGCAGCCACGCAAGCACCTCACCGATGCCCTCGCGCAGCTCGAACGCCGGCCACTCGTGGATAGCGTCGCGGAACGCCGCGTACACTCGCTCGGACATTTCCCTGTCGCCATTGGTGAGCCGCCAGATGATCGCCGTGTGCGCGTCCGGCGCGAAGTGCGCGACTGCCCACGCGCACGCATCCGCGTACTGCTTCTCGTTGGCGGCGACGCCCTCGCGTACGAGCGCGGCGCGGATCGCGGCGTCAACGCGACGTTCGTGCTCGATCTCGGTGTTGATCGGGCCGCCGACATCGAACAGGACCGCGCGGATGGGCGGGTGGTCTTTCAGTTCCTCAGTCTCTCAGTCGTTCGGCGTGTCCGCGGCTTGCCATCCGCCGAGGGCGTCTTCGATGCGCATCGCAGCAGCCAGCGCCACGTGATCCTGCCACGGACGGGCTACGATTTGGACACCGATGGGCATCCCCCCATCGTCGCCGCATCGCACGACGACGACGGGATAGCCGGTCAGGCTGTACGGGAGCATGTACACGTAGTCGTGGCCTGTGAGCGCGCGATGCTCCGGCGCCACGTCCGTTGTCGCGGGACAGATGATGATGTCATAGTCATTCATGAAGCGCAGCATCGACCCGCGGAGGCGCTCCCATTCGAAGATCGAGCGCTCGACTTCGTCCGCCGTCAGCGTGCTGGGCCGCGGGGGATTCCATTCGGTGAGCGAACTCGACTGCACGCGCGACCAATACGCGATCGTGATGGGCATGGACTCGTCGAGCCGCGGTGGTGTGCATTCCAGCACCGCCGCTCCCAGCTGGCGAAGCGCCCCGGCCGCCGCATGCACCGCTGTAGATGCGGCGGGCGATGGCGACACCCCGGGCATGCCGGTGTACCAGCCGACGCGCAATGCACCGACGTCCACAGACGACGGTTCGCCCAGCGGCATAGGCACGACGCCCGGGTCGCGGCCATCGGCGCCGGCGATGATGCGCAGCGCCGGCGCGAGATCCTCGACACGGCGCGCGATCGGCCCGATGGCGGTGCGCGGGTCGTGCATGGCGCCGATACGGGGGTAGTGACCGGTGTTCGGCACAAGGCCGCTCGTCGGCCTGAGTCCGGCGACGCCGCACCACGCTGCGGGCAGCCGGATGCTGCCGCCGGAGTCGCTTCCGAGGCCGAGCGGCGAACCGCCGGCGGCGACGATCACTGCCTCGCCGCTGCTGCTGCCGCCGGGCGATCGCTGCGTGTCGTACGGGTTGTTCGGGCGCGCGTAGACGGGCGCGCCATCGCTGACGTTCGTCTTGCCGAGCAGAATCGCGCCCGCAGAGCGCATTCGCGCCACGCCAGTCGCATCGCGCTTCGGTACGAACTGCGATCGCTCAGCGAAGCCCGCCGCAGAGATCAGGTCTTCGGTCTCGATCCAGTCCTTCACCGTGAAGGGCACGCCGTGCATCGGACCAACACCGTGGCCGCGCGCGAGTATCGCGTCGGCATCACGCGCTCGTACCCGCGCATCAGGCGCGATCTGGACGACGGCGTTGAGCTTCGGATTCACACGTTCGATGCGCGCAAGATGCACGTCGACGACTTCGAAGGACGAGACCTCGCGCTCGCGGATCATCTTTGCGAGGCGCGTCGCCGACCACGAGCAGAGATCGTCAGTCAAGCGGATACTCCGACAACAACCGCACGTTCGTGTGCGCGCCGCTGACCGCGGCGTGCAGTACCTCATCCGCCGTCCACAAATCGCAGCCGACGATCTCCGCCAGCGCGACATAGAAGGCGTCGTAGATCCACTTCAACTCAAACTGAGCAGCTATCTCGAACGCGCGAACGGGCAGTCTTGGTGGGGACATCCTCTCGACGGGCAGGTTTTCCGACTCTTCGACAAGAATGAGCGCATCGTCGAGCGAGAGATGTCCTTGTTGGAAACGTTTGTAGATCGCACTGGACGCCTCGGCAGAGAAGTGCGGCGGTGCGACAAGCAACCCACCGGATCGCTGCACGTCCCTCCGCAGCCTGAATGCGCGATCGCGGTCGACCTCATCGAGCAACCACTTGACGGCTACACTCGCGTCAACACACGTCCAGGAATCAGTGGCCGTCGTCGCGCTATCTCCGTTGTTCGTGGATGAGCGGCACGGACGAGCCGAGCGGCTTCCCGCCGTTTCGAGCGCGTATTCGCTTGTTGATTTCTTTGAGGCGAGCCATCGACTCTTCCTCTGACCGCGTCGGCGCGGGGCGCGAAAGGATGTAGGGCTCGAGTTCATCACGCGTCATCGGACGACGGGCACAAACCGGCCGATCGATCTGACGCAGATCAACTCGTCGAATTCGGATCAACCGCGGCCCTACTCGCACCGCCGGAAGGCGCCCGGAATCAATCCACCGCGCAACGGTCGGTTTGCTGACGCGCAGCAACTGCGCCGCCTCGGCGATGGTGCAGTATTCAGGTTCGTCCGATTCATGAGTGATCATAAGTGCTCATAAGCTATCACAAGAACTCATAAGACCGCAAATAACTCGCTAGTCAGCATCCTCATCGCCCGGCCCCGTGCCGAAGTACGCCGCATCGGGGTGCGCGAAGACCATCGCCGAGACGGACGCCTCAGGCTCCATCATGAAGCCTTCCGTCAGGTCGACGCCGACCTCGTCCGGGCGGAGCAGGCGGAAGAGGCCTGCCTGCTGGTTGAGGTCGGGACACGCCGGGTAGCCGAACGAGTAGCGCTTGCCGCGATAGCGCGCCTGGAACAGCTCTTTCCGCGGCAGATCGGCCGGATCCGGGAAGCCCCACAGCGTACGGATGCGCGCGTGCACCCACTCAGCCGTCGCTTCCGCCGTCTCCAGCGCCAGCGCCATCAGCGCGTACGAGCGCAGGTACTCGCCCGCCAGCTTCGCTTCTTCCGCCAGCTCGCGGATGCCGGCGCCGGCCGTCGTCACGAACATCGCGATGTGATCGCGCGCGATCGCGCGGCCGCGCGCGTCGCGCTGCGGCGGCAGCGCGAGGTCGCTGAGCGCCATGCCGTCCGCCCTGCGTTGGCGCGGGAACACGAACGTTTCGACCGGCACGACTTCACCGGGCTCGAAGATATGCAGCTTGTTGCCGTCGGGCTCCGCCTCGAAGAACTGCCACACGGCCTTCGCGGTCATCTTCTCGCGCGCTTCCGCCTTCACCTTCTCGACATTCCGCTCCAGCTCGAGCGCCTTCACGTCGCCGGCGGCGAGCGCGTCGGTGAAGCGGCCGCGAAAGCCCAGGTGGCGGCCGAAGAGCATCTGCGGATTGATGTAGCTCCAGATCTCGTCGAGGTCCGCGATCGTTTCGACGTGGCGATCCAGATCCGGCACAGGCAGCGTCGGCACGTCCAGACGGATGCGCGCGCTGCGCTCCTGCGTCTCCGGTGGCAGATCTTCCTGCGGCGTGCGCAGGCGCTCGGTCAGCGGTCGCTCGAGCAGATCCGCCTCGAGCTGCGCGCGCGCATCCGGATCCATCAGCTTGTTCAGCGTATCGAGCCCGTTCATCGCATCGTTGCAGTACACGACCGTCGCGTCATACGCCAGCGCGATCTTGCCGCGCGTGAAGCGATCGGACAGCGCGGCGCCGCCGACGAGCAGCGGCGTGTTGATGCCCGCCGTCCGCAGGTCGCCCGCCGTGATCACCATCTGCTGCGCCGACTTCACCAGCAGCCCCGAAAGGCCGATCGCGTCCGGCTTGTGCTCGTGCGCGGCCTCGATCAGCACCTCAGGCGGAATCTTGATGCCGAGGTTGATGACCCGATAGCCGTTGTTCGACAGGATGATGTCGACCAGGTTCTTGCCGATGTCGTGCACGTCGCCCTTCACGGTCGCGAGCAGCACCTTGCCGCGCGTGCTCGACTCGGCCTTCTCCATGTACTGCTCCAGGTGCGTGACGGCCGCCTTCATCGCCTCGGCGCTCTGCAGCACCTCGGCCACGATCAGCTCGTTCGCGTTGAACAGCCGACCGACCTCCTCCATCCCCTTCATCAGCGGGCCGTTGATGATCTCCAGCGGCGTTGCCTCCGCGCGCTTGAGCTCCAGGTCGGCGACGAGCCCTTCCTTCGTGCCTTCGACGATGCAGTTCGCCAGCCTTTCGTCCAGCGGCAGCAGCGAGACATCCTTTTTCACGCGCGACTGCGCGCCGCGGAAATGCGCCGCGAACGCCGCGACGGGATCGTCGCCGCGATTCCATAGCAGATCTTCCGCCAGCTTCCGCTCGTCGTCCGGTATCGATGCGTATCGTTCGAGCTTCTCGCTGTTGACGATCGCCAGGTCAAGTCCGGCCTTGGTGCAGTGGTACAGGAACACCGAGTTCAGCACCTCGCGTCCGGCTTCGGGCAGGCCGAAGGAGACGTTGCTGATGCCGAGGATCGTCTTCGCGTCCGGCAGCGCTTCCTTGATCAGCCGGATACCTTCGATCGTCTCGACGGCGCTACCGACGTAGTTCTTGTCGCCCGTCGCGCACGGGAACACCAGCGGGTCGAAGATGATGTCGCCCGCGCGGATGCCGTACTCCTCGGTCAGCAGTTTCCACGATCGCTGGGCGATCGCCACTTTGCGTTCGCGCGTGATCGCCTGCGCTTGCTCCTTGTCCTCGTCGATGCAGCCGACGACGAGCGCCGCGCCGTACATACGCGCTAGCGGCGTCACGCGCTCGAACTTGTCCAGCCCGTCTTCGAGGTTGATCGAGTTGATGATCGACTTGCCCTGGCAGTACGTCAGCGATCGCTCGAGAGCGACCGGATCGGTCGTGTCGATCATGATCGGCGCGCGCACCTTCTTGCCCAGCAGCTCGTAAAACGCGTCGATATCAGGCAGTTCATCGCGATCCGCGTTCTGGAGGTTGACGTCGATGATCTGCGCGCCGCTCTTCACCTGCTGGCGCGCGATCTCGCTCGCCTCTTCGAACTTCTCCTGCGTGATCAGCCGCTTGAACTTCCGCGAACCGACTTCGTTTGTCCGCTCGCCGATGATCAGCGGGCGATTATCGTCCGTCGCCTCGACGAAGTCGATGCCGGAGTAGAGCGCGCGGCGATGCTTCGCCGGGACGCGCGGGCGCTTGCCATCGACCATCTGCGCGAACGCGCGCGTATGGTCGAAGCTCGTGCCGCAGCAGCCACCAAGAACGTTCAGCCAACCCTGATCGACGAAGCGTTCGAGCACCGTCGCCATCTGCTGCGGCGACTCCTTGTAGCGGCCTTCCTCATCGGGCAATCCGGCGTTCGGCCAGACCGACATGCGGAACTCGGTCGTCGCTGCCAGCGTCCGCATGTGGTCCGTCATGAACTCCGGCCCGGTCGAGCAGTTGAGCCCGATGGCAAACAGATCCGCATGCATCAGCGACGCCGCAAGCGCATCGACGGTCTGTCCGGCGAGCATCGTGCCGGTCAGCTCGATGGTGGCTGAGACCATCACCGGCAGCCGGAACCCCAGCTCGGCAAACACGCGCTCGATGGCGATCAGCGCCGCCTTGACCGTGCGCGTGTCGTTCACGGTTTCGAGCGCCAGCAGATCAGCGCCGCCCAGCACGAGGCCTTCGGCCCAGCCGTGGTAGACGTCCACCATCTCGGCGAAGGTGACACCGCCTGTGACGGACAGCGACTTCGTCGTCGGGCCCAAGTTGCCGGCGACGAACCGCGGGCGGCCAGGCGAGCTGTAGGAGTCGGCTACTGTACGTGAAAGGCGGGCGGCAGCTTCGTTGATCTCGCGCACCTTGTCGGCCAGGTCGAATTCCGCCAGCACGATCGAACCGCCGCCAAACGTGTTTGTGGCGATGATGTCGGCGCCAGCCTCGAGATAGCCGCGATGCGCGTCGGCGATGACGTCGGGGCGCGTCACGTTGAGCTGCTCCGGACAGCCGTCGTGCGCGAGGCCGCCGTAGTCCTCGGGCGTCAGATCGCGCCCGTGCAGATACGTGCCGTACGGCCCCCCGATAACGAGGATCCGTTCCGCGGCAACCTCATGCAGCAGCTTGATGCGATCTTCACGACTGGTCATGGACTCTTATGGTATCGGATGGGGCAAAGCGCCTCATGCGGAGGCGCTCCGCCCCATGCCGCTACAGCGGGCGGGCGAGATATCCGTCCACAATGGGCGCGACCTTCTTCATCGAAGCGAAGGTCGACAGGTGATTCGCGTCCGGAATCACGTGAAACTCGGCGTTGGACAAGGCCGCCGTGTGTTGCAGCAGCGCCAAGAACGGCTCACCGTCGCCGGCGTAGGCCAGCGGGGCGCGCCGCAGCCCGCTGAAGTCGAGATCCGGCCTGCTGCCCAGGTCGCCGTCGATGGCGGCAGCGAGTGCGTCCAGATCGTTCCCGGCAAGCAGCGTATCGCGCGAGGTCGGATCATTTGCGCCCCACATCGCCAGCGCCGTCTCCAGGTCGCGCGTACGGAGCGCTTCGCTCAACTTGCGATCCCGATCGTCGGAGATGGCCTGAATGCGCGGGTCGACCGTTGAAGCCAGTTGGCCGCCGATGATCAGCGAGGTAACACGCTCAGGATGAAGGGTCGCCAGCGTGTTCGCGATCCGTGCGCCTCGTGAGTATCCCCAAATATGAGCCTCGCCCACCCCCTCCGCTTCGAGCACGGCCAGAACATCGCGCGCGCAGTCGGCCATCTGGTAGGCGTCGGCCGTGTGCGGCGTGTCGCTGAGGCCGTGCCCCAGCGGGTCCACCGCGATGACGCGCAACGACCGTGCAAAGTGCTCGACGTAGCCCCTGTCCACCCAACGCTGTAGCGATTGGGTGAGCCCGGGGATCAGCACAAGCGGATGTCCGCTGCCCTCCACGATGTAGTGCAAATCGTAGCCACGTGATGTCGTCTGCATGTTAATACGCTCCTCGCAACACAGTGGTCACAGCAGCAAGGCGGTCCGACGCGGGATCGCCCTGCTGTCGCGCTACTTGACGGTGAACTCCTTGACCATGCCCTTCAGCGCGTGCGGCGTGCCGTTCTCGCCCTCCGTCTCGTCGGGCACGAAGCAGACCATGAGGTAACGTCCTGGCTCGAGAGCCTTCGCGAACACGATCGTGGTTGTGTCCCCGGGATCTGCGTCTGTCCCCGTGATGAACTCGGCTCCGTCGGGCGGCTCGCCGTTGGGCGAAGCCGCAGCTAGTTTCAGCAGATCGTCGATATTTGCGTCGGCCTGAATCTTGGCGAGCCCCATCTCATGGTGCTGCTTGCCCACGTTGGCGAATTCGAACGCGAACTTCCCGTTGATCTTGCTAGTGTCCACGCCGAATGCGAACTCGTTCGCATCGATGTGGACCAGCGTCGTGCCGGCGGGCACGGGTACGGCCAAGTTGGCCTCTTCCTTATTCTGCTTCCAGTCGGCGCCAACCTTGACCAGGCTGAACTTGCTGTGCGTGAACGCCGATCCAAAGGAGAAAACGACATCCATCGTGGCGGTGTCACCGGTGACGGACGTATCGAGGAACGTGGGGCTCCCAAGCGCCTCCGATCCGATGAACTCCGCCAGCTGGGACTTCACGTCCGCAGCCGTGGCTTCGCCCTCGCCGAACGAACTAACGAGCCCCTCATCGGTGAAGTTCGCAACGAAGCCATCCACGTCCTTCGCGTTCCAGCGTTCGATCGCGTCAAGGAACCATTGCTGAACGGCCTTCTCGTCGGCGCTCAGCGCCGGCGCCTTTGTTGCGGCGGGCGTCGATCCACCCGAGACTGTCTTCTTGTCGTCGTCATCGCTACACGCGAATGATGCCGCCACCGCGACGAGCAAGATGCCGCCTGCTGCGAGCCTGAGCCACCTGTTCGAGGCGACTCCCTTGTCTGAACGCTGTCTCATGTTCCCACTCCTCCTGCTGTTAGATGCATGTGCGGTGGAGCCGCCGAGCGCCGGCGGCATCGCCGCATACGTCCGGCGACTCCCCGCACTCGCGATTGTGCGGGAGCAAGCGGCTGCTGCCTATCGGCTGTTCTGACCAACTTGCGACGATGGGATGGCACGGAATGTGTAGGCTACGCCGGGCTACACGAGCCTGTGACGCAGCGCGTAGGCGGTGATTTCGGCGCGGCCGTGGACACCTGTCTTCTCGTAGATGTTGGCGATGTGGCGCGCGACCGTCCGCTCGCTGAGCACGAGCGATTCCGCGATCTTGCGGTTGCTCTGACCGGCGACGAGGACGGCGAGCACTTCAAGCTCTCGAGGTGTGAGCGTAACGGCATCGCCGGTGCCGGCAGTCAACGGCGCTGGCGTGTCGCCCGGCGATGCGCCGATAAATCGCCACGTTTCGTTAGCGAAGCGTTCGCGCGTCTCCGCAAGGACGAATTGGGCATTGGGGATCGCCGCAGCCACAGCGCGGCTGTAGTGTTCCGCGATAAACAGGTCGGGCTCGGTGATGACGAGCGTTGGCACATCGACGCGGGTTGCCTGTTCCGTCATGTCGAACTGGTCCACCAGCCGAAGGACCTTGCGTCCCCGCTCGGGTGTGATCGCCGCCCTCTGGACCTGCGTCATAATCCTTGCCATCTCCGAGCCTGACTGGTTCCCAAACAGGATGTGCATTGAGGCGTCGGCGAACACGGTCCAATCCTGCTCGCGTAGCGCCCGCACGGCGGCCATCGCAGGCGTGTCGAGCGCCTCGGCGCTGCGCAGAAACGGATAGTGCAAGACAAGATGGGAGACGCGGTCCGGATGCCTCACGGCATACGTTACGGCGATCGGGCTCGAGTACGTCGCCGCTACGAGATCGAATTGCGTGAGCTCTAGCTTGTCCGTTACTGCCTCCAGATCGGCGACGAAACCATCAAGCGAGAACTCGTCGGGCGCCGACGATGACCCCATGCCGCGCGGGTCGAACATGACCCAACGCCGCCCGCGCGCGGCGGCGATCTGCGCGAGCAGGCGATCATCGGCGGAGAGCCGCCAAAGCAAGCTGAAGTGACGCGTGGGGATGCCCTGCATGTAGACGAGCCCCGTGCCTTCCCCCACGGTGCCGTACGCGATGCTGATGCCATCGCTGGTACGCGCGTACTGGATAGGAGGTACGTCCACGCGTGAATTATGCGGCGTTGCGGTTTCGGACACTAGGGGCGGCTACCAGTCCGGCACATTCTCCCGCGATGCCGCCGTATCCGTGAGCCGGCGCTGGTTTTTGCCGTCCCGATCCATCAGGTACAGGTCGGCGTTGCGCGCCGTCGCCGCCTTCGGGATGATCTCGTACCCTTCGGCCGGATCTTCGCGGTCCGAGAGGAACACCACGGTCGCGTCATCGGGCGACGGGTTGCCGTAGTCGTCGATGCCCGGATCGTCCGTCAGCCGCGTGTCGAGGGCGCCACTTGTATCGCTGGATGAGAGGTCGTGCGCGAATAGGTCGATGTTCTTCGGTTCGCCAGGAGGCGCGGTCGCGTACGTCAGGGTCTTGCCGTCGTGCGTGAAGTGCGGACAGACATCGGCCGCGGGCGTGGAGATGCGCGTCTTCACCTCGCGCGTGTCCATGTCGTACGAGTAGATGTCCATATCATCGCGACCCTGCTCGATCGCAGCGAAGTAGACCTCGTGGGGACCGGAGCGCCGCCACGACGGAAACTCCGCGAGCTTGTAGGGCCCGGCGACCTGCTGTTGATTCGAACCGTCGGCGTCCATCAGGGCGAGAAACCACCCATCGCCGGTGTCGGCGCCGTACGCGATGTTTTTGCCGTCCGGGCTGAACTTCGCGCTCCATTCGTTCACGCCGGCCGTGCTGGTCAGCCGCCGCACGCCGCCGCCCTCGGCGTTCATCACGTAGAGGTCGGCCTTCCCGGCCGCGTTGTCGCGGTCGGAGCTGAAGATGATGCGCTTATGATCCGGCGACCAGCCGGGATTGCCATCGAATCCCGTTCCCCGCGTCAACTGCGTAGCTGCGCCGGACGCTGGGTCAATCGTCCATACGTTCGTTACGCCGTCCGCGATCGTCTTCGACTCGTACACGATCAGCGCCGCCGGCGGCCCGCTGCCACTGCCATCGCCACATGCGGCCAAGCCGAGGGCAAGTACGACGAGCGCCGCAACCATGCCAAGGGTGCGTAACCGAACGAAGGAGGGCCGGCCGAGGCCGTAGGGACGTACCTTCAGATCCGTCCTGGGCATTTCGTGCATCTGCATTGAGTTACGGAGCATGAGTTCCCGATCGGGGGGCGAGCGCAACGGGTTGCGCCCCTACAGCGTTCCGACCATCATCGCCCACGACTGACGACACGCGCGCTACATCCGCTCCGGGGTCGACATCCCCATCAGCGTCAGCGCGCGCGCCAGCACAATCTTCGCCGCGAGACAGAGCTTCAACCGCGACTGCGACAACGGCACGTTATCTTCATCGATCACGCGGCAGTCCGTGTAGAAGGCGTGGAATGTTGTCGCCAGCTCGCCCGCGTAGTGCGGCAGGTGGTGCGGCTCCATCGTGCGTGCCATCTGCTGCACCAGCTCGGGCAGCTCCAGCATCTTCTTGATCAGCGCCATCTCCATCGGATGGGTCAGCAGCGCCACATCGGCGGCCGCGAACGCGGCGACGCGCCCCTCCGCCTTCGCCAGGATGCCCGCGATGCGCGCGTGGGCGTACTGCACATAGAACACCGGGTTTTCGGCCGATTGGCGCTTCGCCAGCTCCAGGTCGAACTCCATCTGGCTATCGGCGGAGCGCGAGAGGAAGAAGAAACGCGCCGCATCCGCACCGACTTCATCCACCACGTCACGCATCAGCACGATGTTGCCGGAGCGCTTCGAGAGCCGCACCAGCTCCTCGCCGCGGCGGAAGCTCACGAGCTGATAGATCAGAATGTCCAGCCGAGACGGCGCCACGCCGATCGCCTGCGCCGCCGCCTTCATGCGCGAGACGTGGCCCTGATGGTCGGCGCCCCAGACGTCGATGACGCGGTCAAACTTCCGCACCACGAACTTGTCGTAGTGATACGCGATGTCCGACGCGAAGTACGTCGGACGGCCGCTGCTGCGGATGACGACGTTGTCCTTGTCTTCGCCCAGCTCGGTGGAGGCGAACCAGAGCGCGCCCTCCTTTTCCACCAGGTAGCCCTGATCGCGCAGCGCCTTCATCGACGCTTCGTAGACGTTGTCGCCCTCGTACACCCAGCGCTCGCGGAACCAGACGTCGTACTTCACGCCTAGCCGCAGCAGATCCTGCTCGATGCCCTCGACCAGCATGTCGATGCCGCGCAGCACCATCTCTGTAGGTGGCGATTCGATCGTCGCATCGGCGTACGCGTCGCCGGATTCATCGCGGATCCGCTTCGCGAGATCGATCATGTACTCGCCGGGGTAGCCGTCCGCGGGGATCTCGACGTTCTTGCCCAGCAGCTGCTGGTAGCGCGTCACCAGCGTCCGGCCAAAGACTTCCGTCTGTGTGCCGGCGTCGTTCACCAGGTACTCGCGCTCGACGTCGTAGCCTGCCGCTTCCAGCACCGATGCCAGCACACTGCCGATCGCCGCGCCGCGACCGTTGCCCGCCGTCAGCGGCCCGGTCGGGTTCGCGCTGACGAACTCCACCTGGATCTTCTGGCTCGCGCCGAGGCCGATGTTCCCGAACGACGGCCCCGCTGCGACGATCGCGTTCGTCTGCTGGGCCAGCCAAGACTCGGAGAGACGGAAGTTGATGAAGCCGGGCGGCGCCACTTCGGCGGCGCTGATGCCGCCTTGAAGCGGAATACGCGCGGCGATCGCCTTCGCAATATCCAGTGGATTGGCGCGCGCCGCTCGCGCGAGCCGCATCGGCAGATTCGTCGCATAGTCGCCGTGTCCGAGCTTCGCAGGCCGCTCGATCACCAACTCCGGCAGCGCGACCTGTGGCAGCTCGCCGGCCTCCATAGCCGCCTGTACCGCCGACTCGATCATCCCTGCCAGGTCGTCGCGAATCATGCCCGATCAAATGGAAAAGCGCGCTGCCCAATCAATCCGAGGACCTCGTCCACGGCGGCGCGCGCACGCTCGATAACGTCGGCAGGGTAACTCATGGACGCGCTGTGCGCGAGGAATTCGTCCTCATCCAGAACCCGCGGTTCGTCGCCCACAAACCACGAAACATCCAAGTCCAGGTCGATGCAGTGGAACTGCGCGCCATCGAACTCGACCGGCGTCGCGATGTTTACATAGAACCACGTGCGGCCGCCTCGCGGCATGCGCGAGACGTTGTACCAGCGGTCATCCCAGAGATAGAGGTCGCCCGGCCAGCGCGACCGTGACTGCCGCGGATCGTCGGCGGCGACCGGCGTCCGCGCGATGATGTCACCGACCGCGAACGACACGAGCGACAGCGGCCCCTTCTGCAACACGAACCGCCCTGGCCAGCGCCGGTGATACGACCCGTCGTATTTCGTGATGTGCACCGGCGTCTCGCGGCCGATCAGCGAATCCGTCATCGCCGCGCTCGCAGCAGGATGTTGAACCCTTCCTGCTCGAAATCGTGATCCGCCGTCAGCACGTCGCTGATCTCTAGGTCCTGGCACACGGTCATGGAAACGCAGTCTGTGAGGCTGTACGACCTGTCCGGCCGATCGCGATACAACTGCAGCCCGCGTGCGAACCGCTCGTCGTTCAGTTCGACCACTGAGACGTTTTCTTGGCGCAAGAGGTCATCAACGTAGTCAACCGCGCGGGTACGCACATACGGCCCTCCACGAGACAGCGATGCGAGGAGTTCGGACACGACAAGATGCGTCGTGACGAACTGAACCTCTCCTTCATCAAGGAGGCCTGCTGTCGCCGCGAGAGCGGCGCGGTGAAGATTGTCACGTGAGCTGAAGACGGCAAGCAGATGTGCGGTGTCGATGAAGATGCGGCGCACTATGGCTTCATCGCACCGGCATCGAAGTACTCGTCAAAGCGCTCCGCCGCGTCGCGCGGCAGGAACGCAAGATCTTCCTTGGGTATCGAGCTCCCGATGTCCGCCAGATCGTCCCAGAACGTGCGTGGGCGCGCGACCGGGCGAGGCTTCGCTGGCGTCGCGCGCTTCTTCGCCGGCCCCGCAGGTTTCGCATCTCGTCGAATCACCATAGCCCACTATTGTACCGGGAACAGAAGAGGGGCCCGCGCGGGCCCCTCTAAGCTACAAAACTACCGACTACGAACTACGAACTCCCTACGGAGTGACGCCGCTCGGAGCATCAGTCGCCTTCGCGGCGGCCTGCTGCTTGTTGAACAGATCGCCGTTCAAGTAGGCGAACACGCCTTCAGGGTTCTCGGTCGTCTCCGTCGCAACCCACACGTGCATCATCCAGCGCAAGTCCGCGGTGAAGTTGCCGCCCTTGGCGCTGCAGCTCTCCCGTGTCTCGCCCTCGCTCGCGCCCTTCAGCCCGGTCAAGCAGAGGCCCGTGTGCGCGTGCCACAGGTCGAGGTCGCCCGCAAAGCCGCCCGGCTCGGTGTCGCGCGTGACGCCCCCGAGGCCAGGGATCAGCAGGAACCACACGCCCACCAGCTTCTCTTCACCGCTATCGATCTTGCTGAACAGCAGACCCTGCGGGTGTTCCGGATCGAAGATCCCCGACTTCACATAGTTGTAGTTCAGATAGTGTTGGCCCATATAGGGCACGTCGCTCGTCGTCCGCACGTAGCCGGCCGCAAGCGCATCCGCTGGCGTCTTGAACTTCAGCGCCACTTGGCGTGTCTGGTCCACCTGCTCCTTGAACTTCGGGTAGTCGGCCGATGTCATCGTCCCGGACGGGAACAGCGGCATCAGCTTGTCCTGCGAAAGCGTCTGGAGCTGCGTGAACGTGGGCTGCTGGCCGTGGTCGTGATGGCCGCCATTCGGTTCTCCGTTCGATCCCTGCGTGAGCGCGCCGGGTACGGATGCCGGATCCTGCCCGCCGTTCGAGCCGCCAGATGTACCTCCACCGCCTGTGTCGATCCCCTGGCTCTTCAGAGCCTGCGCCACGCCGGCGGCGTCGTCCGCGGCCGCGGCGTCTTGATGTGTTGTGTCCGCAGCGACGCTGCTGGCTGCGCCGTGGCTGTGGCCGACCGTCACGCCCGAGGCGCCGATGTACGTCACCGACCCGATCGCTATGACTGCCAATGCCACCCAGGCCGCCGTCACAGGCACGAACCGCCGGATCGCGGCTTCGGCCGTCGCTACACCCTTCAGCGACGCGACGCTCAAACCCAGCAGCAACGCTGCCGACGTGACGGTCAGTCCGATCGCCGCCAGTAGATGCCCTGGATTGCCTAGGCTCAGCAGCGACTCTTCCGCGGCGTTGTGATTGTGCCGGTACGCATCGACCGCCAGGCCGACGAATACGACCAAGATCCCGGCGATGGCCACGGAGAACCACGTAGTCGCCTCCAGGAGCCACGCCGCACTGGCGCTGCGCGCCGACCGCTCCTCCACCCGCTCTAGGTCCGCAAATCGATCTACGCTCGCCATCGCCCGCTCCTTACTGCCCTGCGCCGGTCATTTCCACATTCTTACTACCGCCAGACATGCATACCGGTTCCCGCTAGCCGCCGTCCCGGTGCTGCGGCGTCATGTACGAGGTGATCATGTCCGCGCACGCGGTCCGGTACTTGTCCGCGTCTCGCCCGTCCGCCAACACAAACGCCTGATACACGGCGATGCTGACCAACCCGGTGACGAGTTTCGCCATGATACAGGGATCTCCAGCCCGGATGAAGCCAGCGACCATCGCCTCCCGGATCGCCTCCGTCATCGGGCCGCTGCGCTCCGCCTCCGCTTCGCGCATCCGGTGCGTCGCTGCGCTGTCCGGATCCGTATTCAACACCACCAGCCGGATGAGGTCGCGATTCTGTGCGCACATGGCGAATACGTTGTCCACGCGCTGCCGGATGGTCGACTCGAGTGACGCGGCGTCGGGCACGTCGCGCATCGCCGCCACGACCAGCTCACTGAACTGCTCGCTCAGTGCGGCGAACACATCCTCCTTCGACGAGAAGTAGAGGTAGATGGTCCCGAGTGCGATGCCAGCCTCGTCGGCGATGTCTGCGATCGTTGTGCCGCGAAAGCCCTGGCCCGCGAAGATGCGCCTTGCCGCCACCAGGATCTCCTCGCGACGTGCAGCTTTGGCGATCTCGGTACGGCGGGTGCGTTCGATGACCGACGCTGTGGACACAGGCATACTCCCACACTGAATCTCGTTCATTCTCTGCTTCGGCTCCTGTCCTGTCAACGGTATTCGCGTACGGAAACCGCAACCTGACGCCCCTCGCACCCGGACGGCCCGGTCCGCTCGCGCGGCGCTCGTGCTAGGATCGCCTCCACGAGGGACCGCCCCTCAGACCACAGCAGCCCAAGGAGCAAGCGCATGCCCGCCGAACCTTCGCCAACCGCAGCCGAGGCCCTGTCGTACCTGCGCGAACGCAACAACTGGGGCCGCTGGGGCGACGACGACCAGCGGGGGGCCATCAACCTCATCACGCCCGAGAAGCGTGTGCGCGCTGCGTCGCTCGTCCGCACGGGCCGGAGTGTCTCGCTCAGCCGCGATATCCCGACGGTGCCGGGCCGCAACAACCCCATGCCCGCCACGCACTGGTTTCGGGTTATCGACACTGCCGTCGTCGATCACATCGGTATCGCGTACCACGGCTACGTCACCACGCACGTCGATGCACTCTGCCACGTCTGGGACGAGGCCGGTATGTGGAACGGGCGCGACCCAAAGGTCGAGGTTACCAGCCAGGGCGCGCGCTTCGGCTCCATCGACCACTGGCGTGACGGCATCACCACGCGCGGCGTGCTGCTGGATGTCCCGAAGTTTCGTGGCGAACCTTCGGTCACCATCGAGAAGCCGGTGCATGGCAACGAACTGGAGGCGATCGCTAAGGCGCAGGGCGTGGCTCTGGAGCCTGGAGATGCGCTCGTCGTCTACAGCGGGCGCGAGGCGTGGCAAGCGGCCCATCCCGCGTGGAGCGGCTACCGCCCGCCCAGCCCCGGCCTCCACGCGTCATGCCTTCCGTTCGTGCGCGACCACGATGTCGCCGTCCTCGCCTGGGACCTCATGGACGCGGCGCCCAACGAGTACGGCATGACGTGGACGATGCACGGCGCGATCTTCGCCTACGGCGTCGCGCTCTTGGACAACGCCCTCCTCCAACCACTGGCAGAAGCCTGCGCCGAAGAGAACCGCTACGAATTCATGTTGACCTTCGCACCCCTCCCGCTGGACGGCGGCACCGGATCCCCCGTGAACCCGACCGCGCTGTTTTAGCGGACCGAGCGAAGTTCCCGACGCGGCGGAAAGTGAGCCCAACAACGCACGTCACGCGCGGCTTCGCCCGCGCCGAATGCCACCCAGGCGCAAGTCTCCGCGATCTCCGTGGCCGTGTGTGCTCAGTGATGCCCCCGAAGACTGGCGACCAGCAACCGACGACCAACTTGCTATCATCCCCGCGCGGGCCCGTAGCTCAGCGGCAGCACCCGGCTCATAACCGGTGGCGCGCAGGTTCAAATCCTGCCGGGCCCACCATTTCTGGATGTTAGAGGTTGGATGTTCGAGGTTTTGCGTCGCCGTATCCAACATCTAACTTCCCACATCTAACTTC
>CAYWOO010000144.1:0-14017 GCA_964458665.1 uncultured Dehalococcoidia bacterium | reverse complement strand
CGATCGATCGCGGTGCGAGGTTTATGTCCGTTTCGGTGATCTCGAGCCACGCGGACCTTCGAGTGATCTCGATTTCGGAAACCGGCTTGACTCTCCCGCCGCGGGAGGCCGTACAGTTGCGCCATGCTCAAGATCGGAGACTTCGCCCGCCTCAGCCAGCTGCCCGTGAAGACGTTGCGCTACTACGATGATCTGGGACTGATCACCCCAGCACACGTGGATAGCTCGACGGGCTACCGCTACTACTCGGTGGAGCAGCTTCCGCGTCTCAACCGATTGCTGGCCCTCAAAGATCTTGGCTTTTCGCTCGAGCAGATCGCACGTGTGTTGAACGATGGCGTCACGCACGAGCAGCTGCGCGGGATGTTGATGCTCAAGCGGGCTGAAGCGGAGCATCAGTTGAAGGAGGACCAGGGTCGGATGGCCCGCATTGAAGCCCGACTGAGGGATATCGAAATGGAGGACAACATGCCTGAATACGACGTCGCGCTCAAGACGATACCGCCCATGCTGGTGGCTGCCTGCCGCGTTCATATCCCCAAGAACGACATGGTGCCCGACGTGCTCGGCGCCGCGTATAAGCAAACGTACGACCACATTCGCGCGCACGGCGGCAAGGACCTCGAGCCGTGCATGGCGCTCTGGCACACGACGGCGGACACCTACACGGACGAAGACGCAGAGGCCGTGGTGCCGATACAGCGCGTGCTGCGAGATAGCGATCGCGTGAAGGTGTACGAACTTGCCGGCGGCACGTTCGCGTCCGCCGTCCACCACGGAGACTTCGCCGAGTTCACGCAGCTACACCCGGCCCTGCTGCGCTGGATTGAAGCGAACGGCTATAGCATCACCGGCCCATCGCGGGAGGTCTACGTCCGGCACGATGCCGAGGGCGGAACCAGTGTCACCGAGGTTCAGTACCCCGTAGAGAAGGAGTAATCCGACGCACCGATTTGCAGCACCAGGGGGCATTCTGCGGAATGCCCCTTTGCCGTGCGTGGGTGGCGTTATCGGAGAGATGGACGCGGATCGGAGAGGACACGGCGCGCCGTGCCCCTACGTCGGATGATCCGCTGTCCTGCTACGGCGCTTGCGGGTGGATGACTTCGTTGGAGATGAAGCCAAGTTCGTCGAACGGCCAGTACGACACCCAGGCCTGGCCGATGATGTTCTCTTCGGGCACGAAGTCGCAGAGCTGTTGCGGGCTACAGCTGTTGCCCCACGCGTGAGAATCGAAACTGTTGCGCCGGTTATCGCCTAGCACGTAGTACATGCCCGCCGGCACGGTCTTGGGCGCGTACGTGTAGTTCGGCTTGTCCTTGATGTAGTCCTCTTTCAGCGGGCTGCCGTTGATGAAGACCGTCTCGTCGCGCACCTCCACCGTATCGCCGGGCATGCCGATGACACGTTTGATGAAGTCGCGGCTCGGGTCGAGCGGAAACTTGAAGACGATGATGTCGCCGCGGCGCGGCGCGCGGAACAGATGATGCTCGCTGTCGTCGCCGCCCGGGACGAAGGGCAGGACATCGTGCACGCGGTCCAGGTTGAGGCGGAAGTACAATGCCTTATTGACCAGCAGATACTGGTCGTTGTGCATCGTCGGCTCCATGCTGGCGCCCTCGACGCGGAAGTTCTGCACGACGGCCTTCACGGCGAAAAAGATGAGCAGCGCCAGGATCACCGTCTCGGCCAGTTCGCGCCCGACCTTGCGGACGCGCGAGCCCGCGCTGCGGTTCCTCTTCTTCTGGATCGCCTCGTACGGGTACGTCCGCTCGTAGGCGTTCGGGCTGAGCCCGATGTCCTCCGACGTATAGGAAAGCTCGAGAGAAGCCGGCACGTCGACGTAGGGGTCGACGGGCTCCGGCGGCGGCCACACGTCGATGGGCCGTGGCGACGCGAGCTCTGGCGGCAAGAGCGATGATCGCAGCGCTCGTTGCACGATCTCGGCGGCTGGCTCCAAATCGAGCGGGGGACGGACCTGAAGGTGCGCCCCTACGGCCTCTGTCCCTACGGCTTCGGGCGCGGCCGTTTCAGTTCGAGCGGCGGCGTCGCTTAGCGCCTCGATGGGAGCTGCTGGCGCCTCGGGAGGCGGCGCGAACGCCACCGACGGCGAAGGAGCGTCGTCCGGGTCGGCGGGATCGTTGGGCATAAGCTCTCTAGTCTATCACGTGGCTGCCGAACGGCGACCGGCTGGACTCTGTTAGAATCTGCGCGATTGAACGCTCATGCTGCTCCGGGGCCCGAGTCGCGCAGTCCGGACAACGAGCCGGAGCTGCTCCGGCGCGCCCGTGACGGTGATCTCGACGCCTTCAACGAACTCGTCGACCTGCACCAGCGCATCGTCTACAACCTGTGCTTTCGTATGCTCGGCAGCGGCGCGCCCGCGGAAGATGCGACGCAGGACGCATTTTTGTCGGCGTATCGCCATATCGCTAGCTTCAAAGGGGGCGCCTTTCGGCCCTGGCTGATGCGCATCGCCTCGAACGGGTGCGTGGACGAACTGCGGCGGCGCGGCCGCCGCCCGGCCGTATCGCTGGACGCGCCGCTGCCGGGCAGGGACGACCCAATCGATGTAGCAGACACCGCTGCCGGGCCGGAAACGGAGGCCATGCGCCGGGAACAGCAGCGGACCGTGCAGGCGGCGTTGTTGCGCCTGCCGCCCGACCAGCGGCTGGCCGTCGTCATGTGCGATATGCAGGGGTTCGCGTACGAGGAGATCGCCGCTGCCATGAAGACGTCGGTGGGCACCGTCAAGTCGCGGATCGCGCGCGGGCGGGAAAAGCTGCGGCACGAACTTGGGCCGGCGGAACATCGGAGAAGCGTGTAGCGTCATACAATCGAGACCGTACCCAGCGTACGGAGCTCCGGATGGTGATACGTGTGAACAAGCTGTTGCGATTCCTCCGCGGACACGAGCCTGACGTCAATGCGCTCTCTGCGCACCTTGACGGACACCTCGATGCGACCGCTGCGGCGCGTCTCGACGAGCACGTCGCGTCGTGCGACGCGTGCCGCGGCGTGCGGGACGGGCTGCGCGCCACGCGCGACGCACTGCGCGCCATGCCCGAAGCAGCGCCGACACGATCGTTTCGGCTACGCGCCGCTGATGTCGAGCGCCGTGCCGAGCGGACGGTCCTGGCGGCGGGCGTCGCGCGGTGGGCGCCGGGTGCGATCGCTACTGCCTTGGTGACGATCGCCATCGTGGGCGCATACGCAACTCTTCGTGACGAGCGAGGCACCTCATCGATGGTGCAGCTCGCATCGGCGCCACCCGCGACGTCGGCGGCGGGGAGCGCCAATATGTCGAAGAGTTTCGCAGACTCATCGGCGCCGGAGCTGGATTCGGACACTGCTCCGCCCGTCGCAGATTCGCCGGTAGCGGCGCTGGCGCCGGGACCGATCGGAGGCGCCGACGGCGGCGCGACGGCGGACGCCGCCGCTAGTCCTGTCGCCGAGTTGACCATACCCTACAGTTCGTCTACGACGCCCACGCCCACGGTGCAGCGGCAAGGCAGCGAGGCAGTGGAAACAGCGGCAGGCGGGCTACTGGCATCTCGTACCACTGACAGCGATTGGAACAAATCGACGGCCGCCATCGTCGAACTGATCACGTGGTAGGCGAAGCATGAGCGCTGGCGGCGCTCTATCAGTTGGTGGAGACGAAGAGGAGCAGGATCATGATCAATCGCCGAAGCATGGGGAGCCTCGCCGTCATCGGGGCAGTGGTAGCGCTGGGCGTGCTGGCTGCGGGATGCGGCGACAAGACAACGCGAATCGAGACGACAGGCGGCGTGGTGCAGACGGGCATCAGCGTGACTGGCCAGGGGAAGGTATTGGGCAAGCCGGATGTGGCGAAACTGACGCTGGGTGTGAAAGCGGAGGCGGATACGGTGCAGAAGGCGCGCGATCAGGCGGCGGTCTCGCTGGACGGGATCGTGAAGTCGCTGAAGAACAATGGCGTCGCCGACAAGGACATGCAGACGCAACAGCTGAACATCCAGCCGCAGTACGACTACAACGACGGCGAGCGGAAGCTGCGCGGGTTCCAGGTAACGAACATCCTGAACGTGACGCTGCGCGACATCAACAAGACCAGCCAGGTCGTCGACGACGCGGTGAAGGCTGGCGGCAACGACACGACGATCGATGGGCTCGCGTTCACGATCGACAACCCCGAAGATCTGAAAAAGCAGGCGCGCGAGGAGGCCGTCGCGGACGCGAAGTCCAAGGCCGAGACGTTGGCGCAGGTGGCGGGCGTCGGCCTCGGCGCGGCGATGAACATTTATGAGAACACCTACGCGCCCTACGCGCCCGTGTACTACGAGACGCGAAGTGCAGAGGGCGCGATCGCAGCCCCGGACTCCGGGGGGCCGACGCCGATTCAGCCGGGTGAGCTAGACATTACGGTGGAAGTAGGGATCACGTGGGCCATCAAGTAGCGATGAGGTGACCGGATTCCGGGGAGGCCTTCGTGGGCGCAGCGCGGCTCCTGTCCTTAACAGCGCGTTAATCGCGCCGAGCTAAGCTGAAGCCACAACTACACGAAGAGGATCCGGAGGTGGCATGGCTGACGGCGAGCGCGAGGCGGACGAGGCGGCGGCACGGGCGGTGGACGAGCAGGCGGCGCGGCAGCGCATGCCGGCTCCGTTCGACATCGCGTTTCTCTCCGGCCGGGAAGACATCACTGAGGTGCTGCTCGTGCGGCATGGCCAGCAGGACTACGACACGACCGGCCCGGTCTCGCAGATGATCGACCCGCCGCTGAGCGATCTGGGGCGGACGCAGGCGCGGCTGGTCGGCGAGGCGCTTTCGACGCTGCGCATCGACCACGTGTACGCCAGCCCGTTGCGACGCGCGCGCGATACCGGCGACCAGATCGCGCGCCACCACCGGCTCGAGCCGATCATCGTCGACGATCTGCAAGAAGTTGGCGTCTTCCGCGATGTGCCGCCGGACAAGACGCCGCTCGAGTACATCGGCCGCATGGCGCTGGTGGGCACACGGCAACGGATGGTGACCGAGAAGAGCTGGGACGTGTACCCCTTCTCCGAGTCCAGCCACGAGTTCCGCAAGCGCGTCATCAACGCCATCGAGGGCATCATCGCGACGCATCCGGCCGAGCGCATCGCGATCGCCTGCCACGGCGGCGTCATCAACGCGTACGTCGGCCATATCATCGGCTCGAAGTACGACATGTTCTTCCGCCCGGCACACACGTCGGTGAACATCGTCGCCGGGGCGGAAGGCATCCGTGCGCTGTACTCGCTGAACGACGTGCGGCATCTGATGACGGCGGAGGGGAGTTTTCACTCGGTGTAGGTCGTCAGTCGTCGGTCGTCGGTCGTCGGGGTTTGCTCTTCGATACGTCGAGCCAATGCGAGCGCGGCCGCAGCGGGCGGCGCCCCTACAGCATTTCGGGGTTTAGTCTCGCTTGATGGCGGAGTTTTCACGCCGTTTAGGTCGTCAGTCGTCCGTAGTTCGGGTTTGCTCTTCGATACGTCGAGGCAATGCGAGCGCGGGCGCAGCGGGTTGCGCCCCTACAGCATTTCGGACTTCAGTCTCGCTCGATGGTCGTGCCGCTGATTGGTTGCGCCTCACTCCACCATGGCCATGACTCCGTCGTTGCGGCGTAGGCGCCGGGGTGCGCGCGGACGATCGCGTCGGCGACGCGGCCGGCGCGCACGGTTGTGCGGACGTCATGGACGCGGACGATATCTGCGCCGTAGGCGATGCTCAACGCCGTGACGGCGGCGGTCGCCTCGTCGCGTTGGTCCGGCGGCAGGCCGGTGACGCTTCCGATGAAGTGCTTGCGCGACGCGGCGACGAGAAGCGGGCGCCCAAGCGCGCGGAACTCGCCGAGCCGGCGCAGCACTTCGAGATCATCGTCGTGCGACTTGCCGAAGGCGATGCCCGGATCGAGGATCAGCGCATCGCTCGCGACGCCCGCCGCCTCGGCCTTCGCGATGCGGTCGCGGAAGAAGGCGATGTGCGCGCCGATCAGATCGCCGTAGCGCGGCGGCTCGGCGGGACGGATCTTCGGGCGCTCGTACGTGTAGTTGATGACCAGCGCAGCGCCGTACTTCGCCGCGGCCTCGGCGGTGCCGGTGTCGTACATGAAGCCGCCAATGTCGTTGATGATGCAGGCACCCGCTTGCAAGGCGGCTTCCGCCACCGGGCGCTTGTACGTGTCAGCCGAGATGAGCACACCGCTCTCGCCGGCAAGACGGCGGACGGCTTCCCCGACGAGCTGCGCCTCCTCATCGGCATCGCGCACCGGCACGTCGGCACGGGCGCTCTCTGCGCCAACGTCGATGATGTCCGCTCCCTCAGCAGCGGCCGAAACGGCGCGGCGAACAGCGACATCGAGATCAGCACCCATGCCATCGCCGGAAAACGAGTCGGTAGTGAGGTTGAGGATCGCCATCACGTATGTACGCGCGCCGAGCGGCAGCAGGCTGTCACGGGCGCGGAGTGGCGGGCGCGGCGGTTCCAATGTCAGTCCCAGAAGTTCAGCGTGGTGCGCATGACAGACATGCGGGCGATCTCCTGTTCGACTGTGACAACGGCTACGCGGTGAACTCCGGCAGACCACGCAACGCATCATCGTCGATGTCGACGCGGACGATGTCGGCGACGACCTCGACAACGAAGCGCATCGGGAGCACGACGTCCTTCGTGAAGAAATGGCCGCGGCGGATGACGAGGTCGGTAACCCTCTTGGTCTCGTCGTCGTAGATGAGGCTGTCGACCTCGCCAATCTTCTTGTGCGGATTGAGACGCCAGACAGGCGAATCCTTCTTGATTTCGACTTCGTCCGCGTCGATCGCACGCACTTCGTAGAGAAGATACGGACCCGGTTCGCCCGGCATCGACGCAAGGACGGCCGGGATGTCGGACGCGTCCGGCCACCCGGGCTTCTCGTCCGGCATCCGCTCGAAGCGCTCCTGGATGTAGTCGACGGAGAGATCCTTGAACTCGTCAGCGGTCATGGTGATGCGGACTTCGTCATGGTTCGCACGTTCCAGCACGCCGAGAGGAATGACACGGTCGTGCGAAAGGCCCCAACCGCCCTTCCAGAGCGGCTCTCCGCTGCGGAGGATGCCGGTGTCAACGACGATGTGCGTGAGCTTGAGGGTGTTCTTGTTGAAGACGAAACGGCTGATTGTACCCAGCTTGTGTCCGTCGGCGCTGATCGCGCTCGCGGCTAGATGGAGGTCTTCGAGCTGCATTCAGCTGCCTTCCGAATTGATAGCGGGATAGCGCCGCACCGTTCATGCTAGCCGATGCGGCCCGTAACGTCAGGCCAGCGCCTCAATGCACGCCTGCGCCACGTGTTCGTCGTCGGCACGGTCCATGGTGCGCGGGTCGAGCAGCACGCGGCCGTCTTCGACGCGGGCGATGATGCCGCGCTGGCGCAGGCCCGCTGCCAGCGTCGCCGCGTTGCGGCCTCGCGGCGATGTGATTGCGACGAGTTTCGTTGGCAAACTCTCCTCCGGCAGCGAGCCACCTCCGATCATCGAACGGCCATCCCTGACCCGTGCGGCCGTGCCGATCGCCGCCTCGATGGCAGCGGCGCGAATAGCCAGCGCGGCGAGCGGCATGGCGATCATGCGCCAGACGGGGATGCGCTCCACCGCTCCACCCTCCAAATAGATGCGCAGCGTGGCGGCAAGGCCGGCGATGCTGCCCTTGTCCATGCGAACGACGCGCGCGAGGGGATGACGCTTCAGCCGATCAACGACGGCGGCCCGCCCGACGATCAGCCCGCCCTGCGGCCCGCCCAGCAGCTTGTCGCCGGAGAGCATGACCAGATCGGCGCCAGCGGCGATCGAGGCCTGAGGCGTCGGTTCGGGCGCCAGCCCGTACGCCGTCACGTCGAGCAGGCAGCCGCTGCCAACGTCGTCAATAAGCATCACGCCGCGATCGCGGGCGAGCTGCGCGAGATCCTCGATCGACGGCGATTCGGTGAAGCCCGTGACCTTGAAGTTGCTGGGATGGACGCGCATGATCGCTGCCGTCTTCGGCGTGATCGCCGCTTCGAAGTCGGCGATGCGCGTGCGATTCGTCGTGCCGACCTCGACGAGCTTCGCACGCGACTGACGCATCACGTCGGGAATGCGGAAGCCGCCGCCGATCTCGACGAGCTGCCCGCGCGACACGACGACCTCCTTGCCCGCAGCGAGCGCGGCAAGTGCTAGCAGGACGGCGGACGCGTTGTTGTTGACGGCCATCGCCGCTTCTGCGCCCGTGATGCGGCAGAGCAGCGGTTCCAGGATCGTGTGGCGCGAGCCCCGTGCGCCGGTATCGATGTCGTATTCGAGATTGCTGTACCCGCCAGAGACGGCCGCCATGGCCTCGATCGCCCCGCGGGCGAGCGGCGCCCGCCCGAGGTTCGTGTGGATGATCACACCGGTCGCGTTGATGAGAGGGCGCAGCGGCGGCAGTAATTGCGCTGCGATTCGCACCGTTATGTCGCTCACTATCGCGTCGAACGTTGGGGCCGGATCGCCTGCTGCGATGCCAGCGCGCATGGCATCGAGCGCCTCGCGCGCCACAGTGGCCGCGAGATCGCTGGGGACGGAACGCAGGCGCGGATCGGCGAGCAGACGATCGACCGACGGGAGACCGCGATACGGATTTGGGGACATTTGCGTGATTCTAGCACTCGCCCAGTAGCAAGGCGGCATGGCGCGGGTCTATAATCGTGGCGGCCCTCCCAATGCAAGGAGGCAATGCGATGGACCGCCTCACAGAACTGACCGCCGAACTCAACTCGGTCTTGGCACGGCTTCATGCGGAAGCGGCGCGGCGAGATCTGCCTGAACTGAACCCACCGCTCGCGTGGCTCGACGAATCGTACAGCTGGCTGAAGTACGAGCTGACGCGATTGCACTCGGTGGAGCGCGACCCGGTGCCGTACACGTATATTCCGATCGATCTGCGGCGGTAGCGTCACGCCGCCGTCACAGCGCGCAATCGGCCAGCCGTGCATGGTCCTGGCGAGCGGCGCGGACATCGTACGCTGTGAACTGTGGACCGCGCCCCTCCGGATCACGGCCCGTGAAGATCACACGCGCCTTCCCGCCCTGTTCGAGTTCGCGCAATCGAGTGTCCTCGTTTTGCGAGAACTTCCACGGGTACGATCGCTCCAGCAGCACGATGTCGACGTGCTTCGCCCCAAGAAAGCACGTGTACTGCTCAGGCGAGTCCCACCATCGGCGAAACTGGCTCTGGTCGAAGAACTCCTGCGTCAGCACCGCTCCGTTGCGCACGAGTTGATATGCGCCGTCCTCCCAGTCGTTCGGCTCCAGCACGCGGTAGTGCAGGCGCCGGTCGAATTGCGGCGATGCGATGAAGGCGCCGTAGAACGGATGCGACGCGTTCGTGAGCCCCACAGCGTCGACCTTCTTCGATTCGAACCGTTGCGCGAACATGAGCGCCATCGCCGCAAAGACGACAAGGAAGGTCGCGCGAAACGCAGGCGCGAAGGCCGACACGATGATCGGCACCAAAATCACGGCGCCGCGATAGCGCGCGATCCAGCGCAGCGTGCCGAGCAGATCCGCTCGCTTCGTCGAATCGACGGCGGGCGCCGTATGAATATAGAACGCATAGGGAAGCAGGATGAGGGCCGCGACGACAATGGCGATGCCCAGCGGAACGATGTCGCGAGGACGCCTGACCATAGCAAAGACGGCATACACGCCGACAGCCGTGCCTCCCGCGAACGGATGCGAGGTCGCCGCGAGCAGTGCGAAGACAGCGACCAGCGGCCAGCGCCGCGCATCGACTGCCTCCACGAACAAAAAGAAGAACACGCACGCCCAGATGAATGCCATCTGGAACGACACGAGACCCTCGATGAGGAACGTGTTGATGTAGATGATCGCGAGCAGCCGCGGATCGCGCAGCGCCGGTCGGGCGCGCGCCGCGGCATAGCCGTACAGCCCGAAGCCGACGAGCATCGTGAGCGTCACCGCGCGATCGCCAACGATCGCATACGGAGCCGCGGCGATGAGCCAAGGAACGATGGCGTACGGGAATGTCAGCGCATCACCCGACTCGAGGTTAGACATGTGAAGCTGCACACTGCCGTGATGGAACAGCTGCTCGGAGATATACCAGACGTGCGCGTAGTTGTTCGCAGAGTCTGAGCCAAGATAGAAGTCGCGCGTCAAGACGATCGCGCAGAGGAACCCGACTCCAATCAGCGCGCTCGCCGCAACGGCGTACTGCGCGCGCACGTGCCAGCGTCCAATAGCGCGGCCGATCTCCGTCGATGGACGTGGCAGCGTCAACTCGCTGAGCACGCATGCCTCCGCCCGTGGCCCAGTACCGTCGGCGCGCCCGTGATCTCGGGCACTGTCACGAACGCGTAGCCGCGCTCGCGCAAGCCGTCGATGATGCGCGGCAGGGCAGCGATCGTGATCGAGCGATCCGGATTGCCTCCTCCCAGGCCGCCGTCGTGCATCAGCACGATCGCTCCGGGGTGGACGTTGTCGAGGACGCTGCTCACAACCGCATCGACCGTTGCGCCGCGCCAGTCGGTAGAATCGACATCCCATCCGATCGAGAGGTAGCCCTCGGCGTGCAGCTCGTCGAGCATGTGCGGACTCGTGTGGCCGTACGGCGCGCGGTACAGCGCCGGTTTGTACCCCAGCAGTGGCGCCAACACGCCTTCCGCCTGCCGCAGATCTTTGGCGAAGTCCGCGCGCGACAATGTCTGGAGCTCCTTCGCGTGTGCGTACGAGTGCGAGCCTACCGCCATGCCAAGCGCCAGTTCGCGACGCACAATCTGCGGGTGGACCTCCGCTGCCTGGCCCTCATCGAAGAATGTTGCGTGGGCACGACGCGACTCGAGGATATCGAGGATCAAATCCGTATACGGCGCGTTCGGACCGTCGTCGAACGTCAGAGCGACACGGTGGCCCTCGCGGCAGCCGCGGCTCACGTGCGTAGCGCTCGACACGGACGCGTTGCACGAAGAGAAAAGCGCCACGAGCACCGCTCCTCCGAACAAAGCGACGCCAACGCAATGCACCTTGAGTCTTCGGTTCGCCATATATCGTTGGCAGTATCGCGGAAGGCGACAGCGCGCTCAATCTCGCGCTCGCCCCTCAAGCTGCCTGCGTGTGCGATGCGCTCACATCGATGGCAGTCCTGAGGCGGCGCCGCTCGCCGCGCGTGCTCATCAGATAGATGCTGGCAAAGGCGCCGATCAGCACCGCCTCAACCGCGCACAGCGCACCGAGTGCGATGGTAATGTCGCGCCAGAAGTTCTCCGGGAACATCTGAATGAGATGATCGCGCTCAGGATCGAGCTGCCAGAGGTTGTTGGAGAAGAACAATTCGTGGAAGCGCGTGAACGCCGCTTCGAAGCCGAACGCCGCGAAGACGCCGACGGCGCCGACGGCGAGCACGCCGAGGCCGAGGCCGATCAGGCTCTGACCGGCGAGCTGCCGGACGTCGCCATCGCGCGCCCACACGAAGAACGCGACGACGTACGCGAGCACGAGGACGACGCTCAACTCTTGCACGCGATTCAGCCAGACGAAGAGCTGCTTGACGTCCTCCATGTGCCGTGTCTCGCGAGCGTTGAAGACGGGGCCGGGCAGCCCGCCTTCCGTCACGGTGTGGTAGAAGGTCGTCTCGCCGTTGTTGAAGTACTGCCTCAACGCGTGCGCCGTCGAGTTCAGATCGGCGCGAGAGAGGCCGCTCGCGTCCTCGGAGTCGTAGCGATCGAACGCGTAGTCGTACACGACCGGAGCGTTCGCCAGCATACGGATATTCGTCGTGATGATGGCGACCGGAAGGGCGACGATGAAGAGCAGCGTTGCGAGCGTGCGGGCGAAGCCCATGTGGGTCTCCCTCTGCCGCCCCGCCGCCACGACATCCGCAGTGTGATCAGCGGGATCCTGCTTGTCAAGGAACTCGGGAGGGATGCCGTCGGTGGCCGCGCCGCTCATTCCGTGAGCTTACTCCTGTTCAGTGGTGTGTTGCTACCGGCTCGAACCTGATCGCGGCTCACGATCAGGGCAGCTTTCTGCTCGCGTCAACTTCCGCGGGCGACGAACCGGGTAGATAATGGCCGCATGCACGACCTCATCGTTGTCGGGCTTGGCCCCGGCGACGCCTCACTACTCACCGTGGAAGCGCGCGCCGCGATCGCGGCGGCGCCCGAGGTGTGGCTGCGTACGGCACGGCACCCCACCGTCGCGGGCCTGCCCGTCGGTCCTCGATACGCATCGTTCGACGACGTCTATGAGCACGAGTCGTCGTTCGACGCCGTGTACGAGGCGATCGTCGCACGTGTGCTGGCGCTGGCGGGGCGGCCGAAAGGCGTGGTGTACGCCGTGCCGGGGCATCCGCTGTTCGGCGAAGCGACGGTGCGTTCGCTGCTGCTGCGAGCGCCCGAGGCGGGCGTCACGGTGCGCATCATCGCCGGCGTCAGCTTCGTCGACACGATCGCGACCGCGCTCGGCCTCGATCCGTTGACGGATGGGCTGCTGATTCTCGACGCGCTGTCGCTGGATGGCCGTCGGATGCTGGTGCCAGAGCGACCGACGGTCGTGGCGCAGGTGTACGACCGGCGTGCCGCCTCGCAGGCGAAACTGGCGCTGCTGAACGCGTACCCGCCGGAGCATCCCGTGCGCATCGTGCGCGGCGCCGGCACAGGAGCGGGCGCGATCATCGAAACCACACTGACGCGCGTGGACCACGCGGACGCGTTCGACCACCTCGCCACGCTGTACCTGCCGCCGGTAGCCCTCACCGAGAATGTGCGCTCGTTCGAGGGGCTGCGTGCGGTGGTCGCGCGGCTCAGGTCGCCGGACGGCGGCTGCCCATGGGATCTGGAGCAGACGCACGAGACGCTCAGGCGCTACCTGCTGGAGGAGGCCTACGAGGCGCTCGACGCGCTCGACGCCGGCGAGCCGCACAAACTGGCGGAAGAGTTGGGCGACCTGCTGATGCAGGTGGTGCTGCAAGCGCAGGTCGCGGAGGACGACGACGAGTTCGTGATCGAGGATGTGATCGCATTGATCACGGCGAAACTCGTGCGACGCCATCCGCACGTATTCGGCGACGTGCGCGTGGAGGGATCGGCGGACGTCCTCCGTAACTGGGACGTGCTGAAAAAGGAGGAGCGCGGCGGCGCGCCGCTGCTCGACGCCGTGCCCAAGGCGATGCCCGCGCTCGCACAGGCGCAGTCCGTGCAGGGCCGCGCTACGAAGGCGGGCCTCGGCCCGGCGCTCGTGTCGCCGGACGCCATCACGCAGCTGCTCCGCGATCTGACATCATCGACAGATGCGCCGACAGCGGCACAGCTCGGCGAGCTGCTGTTCGGCATCGTAACGCTAGCCCGCAACCACGGCCTCGACGCAGAGGAGTCGTTGCGAATGACGGTGCGGCGGTTCCGCGATGTCGTAGGGGCGGCAGAACGCGCCACGACCGCGCCCTCGTAGGGACGCGCGGTTGCGCGCCAGGCTGGCGACGACAACATCGTGCGCGAACGAGGGCACTCTGCGGAGTACCCCTACGACGACATTGTGCGCATTCGCGTCTGAGACGAACGCTAGATGGAAACCGCCGCCACTGCCTGACGATCCAGCGTCTCGATCAGGCGCGCCTTTAGCAGATCGATGCCCCAGCGCTTTTCGGCGGAGATGAGCACAGCGTCGGGAATGTTCTCCGTCAGCGAGTCCTGGAACGAGCCGAGTTCCGCGAGCGACTTCACGGGGTTGCCGTCGGCGTCCGGCAACTGATCGATCTTGTTGAGGACGGTGATGCGCGGCTTGCCATCGAGCTTGAGGGCGCGCAGTGTGTCCTCGACCGTCTGGCTCTGGTGCGCGGCGTCGGGGTGCGTGATGTCGACGACGTGCAGCAGCATCGTGGCGTCGGTCAGCTCTTCGAGCGTAGCGCGGAAGGCGGCGACGAGCTGCGTCGGCAGCTTCTGGATGAAGCCGACGGTGTCTGTGAGCAGCGCGGGGTGCGCCGCGTCGAGGTAGACCTTGCGCGT
>CAYWOO010000143.1:0-5646 GCA_964458665.1 uncultured Dehalococcoidia bacterium | reverse complement strand
GCGAGCGGGTTCCACGCGAGCGCACGCGTGAGCGCCGACACGCGTGCCACGGGGTCGTCGAGTCGCGCGGCGCGGGCTGTTTCGAGCGCGGCGACCGACGCCAGCGTGGCGACGAGTCCCAGAGCGGCGAACGCGGCCGGGATCGCGGCCCGCGCGGCGCGTCCAGGCGCTGCGGCGGCCGCGGGCGCGGGCGCGGCCACGGCCAGCACGGCGGCCAGGGCGAGGGCGGTCGCCGGCACGCGGAGGTTGAAGTCGCACAGCGAGTGGACTCCGAGGCCGAGAGCGGCCGCGATCGCTCCTGCGGCGAGCGGCGAGGCGCGCGGGTCGCGGCCCGCGCCGGCTGCGAGGCGGAGCACGGAAAACGCGAGCAGCGAGAGGCCGAGCAGCCCGGACTCGGCCACGAACTCGAGCGCGTCGTTCTCGGCGTGCGTCGAGCGCACGTCCCCGTCGCCGCGCTTGTAGCCCGTCACCGCGTCCTCGAAGGCGCCGAGCCCCGCCCCTGCCAGCGGGTGCGCCGCCGCGAGCCGGAGCGACGCGGCCGACAGGCGCAGCCGGTAGGCGGCCGAGCCGTCGGTCGCGGCGGCCATCACCCGCTCGCGAGCCGCCGCCGGCAGGACTGCGAAAGCCGCCGCCAGCACGGCTCCGACACCAGCCAGCGCGAGCGCGCCGCGCCGCAGCGAGAGCTGCTTCGTGCGGAGGAGAGCGAAAGCGAGCAGGCCCGCCGCGAGCCCCAGCAGGCCGCCGCGGCTGCGGCTCGCGAGGTGGGCGAGGACGATGATGGCCGCCGCGCCGGCCCACAGCAGGGCCCGGCCGCTCACCTCGCGGTCGCGCCTGATGCGGTCGGCCGACAGCCCGAGCGACAGCAGCGCAGAGGGCCCCACGTACCCGGCGAAGTGGTTATGGTTGACGAACGAGCCGAACGCGGACGTCATCCACGCCGTCGAGTGCCCGTAGATCGCGTGGGGTGACAGCGAGCCCTGCACGAGGCCGAAGACCGCCTGGAGCAGCCCGCACCCCGCGACCACCGCGGCCAGCAGCGAACCCCGCCGCCCCCCGCCGAGGGCCCGCAGCGCGAGCCAGGCTGCGAGCGGGCTCCAGAGCGCGAGCGTGGCGTCGAGCGTCAGCGCCGGAGCCGAGGAGCCGACCACGAGCTGCAGGAGCGGGAGGCAGGCGAGCGGCAGGACCGCGCCGAGGCCGGGTCGCAGTTCGGTACGCAGCCCGACGAGCGCGGCGCCGAAGAAGACGACGGCGGCCAGCGGATGGCGCCAGACGTCGGCCACGCTTCCGTACGGCCAAGGCGCCGCGAGCACCGCCGCGAGCAGGAGAACGAGCCCCGCGCGGCTCGTCGTCGGGAGGGCTCCCATTGACGAATGCCTGCGCACGTCGCTCGGGGCCATCGGGCGTCGATGCTACACCTCAGCCCTCCCTCACGGCCGCCGCGATGGGCTGCCGGGTGGCGCGCGCCGCGGGCAGCAGGCCGGCCAGGGCACCCATCGCCAACGCGAAGCCCATGCTGGAGGCGACGATCCCCGGCGTGATCCGGAACGCGAAGGCGACCTCGCTGAAGCTCTGCAGGTTCGAGGTGCTCGTCGAGAAGCCGTGCAAGCTCGAAGCGAGCAGGCATCCGAGGGCGCCGCCCGTGAGGCCGAGGAGCGCCGACTCGCCGATGAACGAGAGAAGGATCGCGCGGCGCGAGAATCCGAGCGCGCGGAACGTGCCGATCTCGCGCGTGCGCGAGGCAACGATCCGGTACATCGGATCCAGCGGTCGAGGGCCGCGATCTCGGTCGGGTCCTTCACGCGGACCCAGCCGCCAGGACCGCCGTTTGGCCGGCGCGCTGAACGAGTAGGCCCGCGGTCATGGTGCTAGAGTGCGGCCAATGTCCGCCTTCTCTCGCGAAGGTCGCGCGCCGCGACTGATCCTGCTGGCAGCCAACCGCAGCTACCGCGCCTCCGCCTTCCTCGAGGCGGCCGCGCGGCTGGGGGCCGAAGTCGTCTTCGGCCAGGACGTGCCCCCACCCCTGCTCGGCCAGAGCGATGCCGCCCTGACCCTCGACTACCGTGATCTCGTCCGCTCGACCGAGGCCATCCGACGCTACGCGAAAGCCCACCCCGTCGACGCCCTCGTGGGGCTGGACGACTCCGGCACGGTGCTCGCGGCGCGGGCCAGCGCCGCCCTCGGGCTCCCTCACAACTCTCCGGGGGCGGCCGAAGCCAGCCGAAGCAAGCGCCTGATGCGCGAGCATTTCGCGGAGGCGGGCGTGCCCTCGCCGCGCTTCCGGGTCTTTTACGCGGGCGAGGATCCGTGGCGGATCGCGGCCGAGGTCGCCTTCCCCTGCGTGCTCAAGCCCACGATGCTCTCGGGCAGCCGGGGCGTCATGCGCGCGGACGACCCCGGAGAGCTCGCCGAGCGCTGGGCGCGGCTCGGCCGGATTCTGGCCGCGGAGCGTTGCGACGAGGCTCTCGTCGAGGACTACGTGCCCGGCGCGGAGGTCGCGCTCGAAGGCCTGCTCGAGCAAGGCCGGCTGCGCGTGCTGGCGCTGTTCGACAAGCCCGACCCGCTCGAGGGGCCCTTCTTCGAGGAGACCCTCTATGTCACGCCCTCGCGCCTGCCCAGACCCATCCAGGACGCGCTCGCGGGAGCCGCCGAGTGGGCGGCCGCGTCCCTGGGCCTGCGCGAAGGACCCGTCCACGCCGAGCTGCGATGGAACGATCGCGGGCCCTGGCTCGTCGAGGTCGCGGCGCGCACCATCGGCGGTCTGTGCTCGCGGACGCTCCGTTTCGGGGCGGGGCTGTCGCTCGAGGATGTCGTCCTGCGCCACGCCTTGGGTCTGCCCGTGCAAGCGTCACGCGACACGAAGGCGGGGGGCGTGATGATGATCCCGATCCCGCGCGCGGGCATGCTGCGCGCCGTCTCCGGAGTCGAGGAGGCGCGCGGGGTGCCGCTGGTCGAGGGCGTCGAGATCACCGCCCGGCTGAACTATCCGCTCACGCCATTGCCCGAGGGCGACAGCTACCTCGGGTTCATCTTCGCGCGCGCGGACACCCCGGAGGAGGTCGAAGCGGCGCTGCGCGAGGCCCACTCGCGGCTGCGGTTCGAGGTGGCGGCCGAGATCGCGCTCGAGGTGCGGACGTGAGGGTGGCGGTGCGGGCGAAGGCGCGGCCGGCCGACCTGCTCCACGACGGCCGCGTGACTCACTTCTGAGACCGAGGGGCGCGAAGCCGGCCGTTTGTCCGGTCGGCGGGCGCGCCTCCGCCTGTGCTCAGGAGCCGACGAGGTCAACCTGACCTCGCGTGGGCTCCGCTCAACAGAACCAGTGCTCGGTGAGGCGTGGGGGCTCGGGCCGGAGGGCGGGCGGCATGGCCTCGTCGGGGAGGGGGCGGCCGGCGGCGGCAAAGGCGAGCGCGCGCACCGCCTCCCACGTCTCCTCCGCCGGCTCGTCGGCCGACTCTCCCTCCTCCACGCGGGCGGCCACATGTTCGTAAAGGGCGTCCATGCGCGGGTCCGGGTGGTGCCAGCGGTGAACGAAGTTCTCGGGATCGAGCTCGCCCACCCACTCCGCCGTATCGGGCTCCTCGAGCAGGGCCGAGCCCGGCGGGACCAGCAGCCGGATGGAGAGCTGGACGGGCGGCACGCAGCGTACCAGGCCGCGCGTGCGGAAGAATTCGAGCTGCGCGAGGTAGTCGTCGAGGGTCGTCCACGGCGTGAACGCGACCAGCGTGGCATGGAGGGCGACGCCGGCCTGGTCGAAGACCTCCAGGACCTCCTCCACGTCCGCGGCCGTGTGGTGCTTGCGCAGGCGCGCGAGCACGCGGTCGCTGAGCGACTCCACGGCGGAGACGACGAAGCTGCAGCCGAGCGCGGCCAGCTCGGGCAGCAGCGAGCGATGGCGGAGCAGATGCTCGACCTTGGCCGTGAAGTCGAAGGTCAGGTCCGGGTGCTCGCCGTGCAGTGCACGCGCGACGCGCAGGGCATGGGTGGGGCCGTTCAGGAAGTCGGGATCCCCGAACGTGAGGTGGCGGGCGCCGGCCGCGACCTGGACGCGCGCGTCGGCGAGCACCGTCGCCACGGGCACGGCAAAGAACCGGCCGCGGTAGACAGGCACGACCGGGCAGTGACGGCACAGGTGCTTGCAGCCGCGGCTGGCCTCGACGTAGCCCGCGGGCAAGGTGCGACCGGCCTGGACGTAGCCCGCATAACGGCCGAGGGGGAGCTCGTCGGAGTGGTCGGGGACGGGGAGCGGCACGCGGTTCAAGTGCGGGCGGCGGAGGCGGCCGCGCACGGAGACGTCCGGCACCTCCGCGGGTTCGCGGCCGGCCAGGATCGCGCGCGCGAGGGCGACGAGCACAGGCTCGACCTCGCCGGCGACCACGGAGTCCCCGTGCGCGGCGAGCAGGTGCTGCGCGTTCAGCCAGGCATAGTGGCCGTAGAACGTGACGTGCGCGCGGGGGTTCAAGTCGCGCACGCGGGCCGCGGCCTTCACCCCCAGGCGCAGCGCGGTGTGCATGGGGACCGACACGAGCACCAGCGAGGCGGCGGCCGCGTCCGCCGCGGGGAACGGCTGGACAGAGAGGTCCACGGCGCGAACGTCGAGTCCCGCCTCCCGCAGCGCCGCCAGCGGCCAGGCGAGCCCGAGTGGCGGGTGGCCGAGCTCGTAGCACCCGAGGAGAAGGACGCGCGGACCGTTCGGCGCGCTCATGCCGGTGCCCTGAGGGCTACTTGCGTTGCGGGGCGGGAGCCCCTTTGCCTCCGCCATTGCCTCCGCCCTTGCCGCCGGCGGTGGGCGGCACCCAGTCCTCCGGCATCCGCGCGCCCTCGCCGAAGAAGAACTCCTCCATCTGCTTCATCAGGAACTGCCGCGCCTCCGGGTCGGCCATGTTGAGGTTGTGGTGGTTCAAGAGGATGGTCGATTGCTCCTCCCAGAGCCTCAAGCCCGGCTCGGAAACGTTTTCGAAGATGCGCTGGCCCAGGGGCCCGGGGAAGGGCGGTTTCTTCAGTGCCGGCAGCCGCTTGCCGGTCTTGACGCAGAGGACCGTGCCTTCGCCGGCTTCTGCGGGCGCCTCCGCGGCCGCGGGCGTGAAGAGGAACCGCTCCATCTCCTGAAGGAGCAGCTTGCGATCCTCGGGCCGACCCATGCTGAGGCGCCGCTCGCTCGCAAGCGCCGCTGCCCGCTCCTGCCATAGATCCCAGGCCCGCCGGGAGACGCTCTCGAAGATGCGCCGGCCCAGGTCGCTCGGGAACGGGGGCTGCTCCAGCCCCGGCAGGTCGAGACCCAGCTTCGCGCAACGGACCGTCCGGTCGGCCATGATGTCCTCGTGAGCTCCGTGCCTGAGGCAAGTATACGCGGGACGGATCGGCCGCGGCTCGTCCTCCTCGGCATGCGGGGCGCGTTCTCACGCGCGGCGCTCGCGGCGCTGCTCGAGCACGGTGCGCGCGTGGAGGCGCTGATCGTGCCGCGCCGCGTGCCCGGCGAGGAGGCGCGAGGCCCGCTGCCGCCCCGCCGCCCGCTGCTCGGGCCCGAGGACGCGGTCGCTCTCGCCACGGCCACCGGGCTGCCGGTCTTCGAGCTGGGGCCGCTCGATCACCCGTCCGCCCTCGCCGTGCTGGACGCCCTCGCCCCGGACCTCGTCTGCATGGCCTGCTTCC
>CAYWOO010000142.1:0-8350 GCA_964458665.1 uncultured Dehalococcoidia bacterium | reverse complement strand
CGTTCTCAATCAACGTCAGCAACCGCGAAAGCGCCCGCCGATTCCCACCAAGTAGCCGCTCAACAAGGTCCTCTACTGTGGGCATGGCAACTGACGGCTGGGCGCGATTCCCTGTAGGTGCGCAACCCGTTGCGCCCGCGCTCGGACTGCGCCGCCGTCCCTCTTAACGCATCCCTCTCCCCTTGAGGGAGAGGGTGGCCGAAGGCCGGGTGAGGGGTCCATTACGTAGCGCGAGCCGGGCGCGTCGCCGCCCACTCGCGGACGAACTTGATGATGTCTTCCGTCGACGTCCCCGGGCCGAAGATCGCCTGGAAGCCGGTCGCCTTCAGCGGCTCGATGTCCGCGTCCGGGATGATGCCGCCCGCGAACAACAGCACCTCATCCGGCGCAATCTGACGGTCGCGCAGCGCCTTCACCACCCGAGGAAACAGCTCCATGTGCGCGCCGGACAGGATGCTCAGCCCGATGACATCGACGTCCTCCTGCAGCGCCGCCTCGGCGATCATCTCGGGCGTCTGGCGGATGCCCGTATAGATGACCTCCATCCCGGCGTCCCGCAACGCCCGCGCCACCACCTTCGCCCCGCGGTCGTGCCCGTCCAACCCCGGCTTGGCAATCAGCACCCGAATCTTCTCGTCGCTCATGGCCCGATCATAGCAGCGCCCGCCCCCCCATGCGAGACGCCGCCAGCGGCGTGCTTGACGTTCTCCGCATCGTTGTACACTTACACAACTGGGGCCGGATGCGCGCGACAGCAAGCGTCCAGCCGATGAATCCCTGAGAGGGCTCGACCACCATGAACGAACCCACGCGAATCAAGCTCGAAAGCGACGCCGACATCGTCCGCGTCGTACGAGGTGTGATCGCGGATGGCGAACCACGCGTGCTCGAGCGCGAAGGCGAGGCCGTAGCCGTCCTGCTGAGTCCCGACGACTACGCAGCCCTGAGCCACGGCCTGGCCGATGACCCCTGGACCGGCTACGAGCCCCAGCGGGCACTGCAAGGACTTGCAGCCGCTGCACACGCTTTTATCGGCGTCGATCGTGACGCACTCCAGCGCGACATTCGCGAGGCCCGCGGTCAGGCCAGCTCCGGCCGGCCCTCGTAGCGACATCGTCCCACGTAGGGGCATTCCGTAGAATGCCCTTGCCGCGTTCTGCGAACACCGTCCGCAAACCAACACCAAACCAGCGACACCTGTAGGGGCGCAACCCGTTGCGCCCGCGCTCGCACCAGAACGTCCCCCCGATGCGCAGCACCTAACTGAGATTCCACCCCCGCCGCTCCGCCATGGTCGAGAAATCCCTCGCCCCATGCATCACAGCGAGGATCACCACGCCCTCCGTCCGCGCTTCATAGATGATCCGGTAGTTCTGAAAGACGACCTCGCGCACGCGCGCGATGCCGAGGTCGGGCACACGCCGTCCCGACAACGGGAACTCCGCGAGCCGCAGCGCGGCCTCAGCGATCTTGCGTGCGAATTGAGGAGCGTAGTCGGGCGAGTCTTTGGCGATGTACGCCGTTATCTCTTCGAGGTCGCGGCGAGCGAGGGATGTCCAAGTGATTCCAGCCAACGATTCAGGTCCTCCATGACCTCCTCGTGCGGCACCACTTCGCCGCGATCGGCCTGCTCCAGGCTGCGCAGGATCTTTGCCTTGAAGCGGATCTGCTCCAGAAGCGTGTCCATCGACACATCACCCGGCAGCGTCTCAAGCAGATCCAAAACCTCTTGCTTCGCCGTCTTCATAGCCGCAGTATATCCCAACCCCCCAGGAGTCCGACCGCTGTACGTCGACACCTGTTCGCCCTACGCCGAGCAAGAGTCTGACGAGATCGCCGCTGGCGTAGTCGCCCGCTTCAGTCCCAGTACGGGCGAGATCGAAAACCTCGAAGTCTTGTTCTTCCGCCAGCGAGCCTCCGAGGGTAAGCCTTTCACCCTCCCCATCACCGCCGACCTCCGCCTTGCCGTCTGAACGCTTTCCGCGCTCACTAACGCGCGAACACAAACACAATCAAAGACCCCCGAGTCCCAACCGTCCCTACGGGCCGTAGGCTTCGTGCCCCTTCGTGTCCTTCGTGGTTCCGGCGGCCCCTACGAGCGCTGCAGCAGTTGCAGCGAGACGCCGTTCGCGGCCTGGCGGTTCACCTGCGCCGTGCGCGTGCCCGGCCAGGCGCCCGGCGCCGGGTCGGAGACCAGCACACCCTTCGCGCGCAGGTCGCGCACCGCCGCGTCCAGGTCATCGACCTCAATCGACATCGAGAACATGCCCTGCCCGCGGTCGGCCAGCAGCCGCGCGACGCGGCCCTCCGTATCGACCGGCGTGATCAGCTCGACGAACGCATTGCCCGCAGGGAGCTTCGCCATGCGAAAGCCCGCCGCATCGACCGTAGCCGTCTCGCTCACCGTCAGCCCCAGCGTCGCCGCCCACTTCGCCGCCGTCGCGTCCAGGTCCGGCGTCGCGAACACGACGTGGTCCAGCCCGACAGCGTTGAACGCGCGCGCCTGCGGTGCGTTGTCGAACGCCTCGCCGTGCGCCTCGCGCGACTCCGGCCGGAACGATTCCGGCGTGTGTTCGATCAACAGCGTCGCCACGCCGTGCGCCTGCGGCCCCTTCACCGTCGCGATCATCGTGCCCGGCTTGATGCCCGGCCGCGGCCCGGACGTCTCGATGCCGGCCGCCGCCAGCCGCGCGCACGCCGCCTCGACGCTATCGACGCCCCACGCGATGCCCCACATGCGGTCGGGTTTGCCCACGCCCTCTTTGCTCTGCACAGCGCCGCCGCTGATCTCGATCGTAATGTCGGCCAGTCGGAAGAAGAGGATACGCGTGTTGCGCTCCGGGAACGTGCGGTCCAGCGCCAACCGCGCGCCGACGACGTCGCCCCATACGTGCCGCGACGCCTCCATATCGGCGGACAGCACCACCGCGTGGTCCATCCGCTTCACGAACCCGGACGGCGCGGCCGCGCCCGCCGCCGCATCAGCGGCAATCGGCGCGACAGGCAGCGCGTCGGCCAGCGACTTGTGCTCGATGAAAAAGACGCGCGCGCCGTTCATCGCCTTTAGTGGAACCCAGGCGTTGCGCCACGCTCGCCGCGCGCCCGAGATGAGGTCGACGCCCTCGCCGTCGGCCGGGTCCATCACCTCAAGGCCGTTATCGCGAAGCTCGCGCACGGCGTCGGCGACGTTCCATGTGCCCAAGGCGAGGGCGTAGAGGCCTTCGCCGTGATGCTGGAAGAAGCGCGACAGCTCGCCGGCCCAGCGCTTGTCCCCCTTGCCTCCGCTGAGTGAGAGCAGCTCGATGTAGGTGTTGTCGATGCGGAACAGCGTGTTCTTCGTGCCGTACTTCGGGTGTTCGCCGCGCCACGAAGGCTCGCGGCCGAGGAGCGCCGTGTAATCGGCGGTCGCCGCATCCAGATCGCGCACGGCGATGACCGCGTGATCGAGCGTGAATTCGGTCATCAGCCGCGCTCCGTCGCAGCAATGATCGTGTCGTCGTCATCGATCGGCTGGCACAGCTCGATGAGCGCGCCGTCCATGGCGCTGGGGTGCAGGAAGCAGATCCGCCCGGCGATGCCGATGCGCGTCTGCTGGTCGATCATCTCGGTGCCGCGCGTCTTGAGTTCGGTCAGTTCGCGTTCCACGTCGTCCGACTCGAAGCAGATGTGGTGCAACCCCTCGCCCTTGCGCTCGAGGTAGCGCGCGATGCCGTTGTCCGTGACGATCGGCTCCAGCAACTCGATCTCGCTGTTGCCGACGGTGAGCAGCGCCGCCTTGACGCCCTGCTCCTCGATCACCTGCATCTTGTAGATGGGGAGGCCCAGCATGTCGCGATAGAAGCGCATCGCCTGCTCCATATCGCGCACAACCACGCCCACATGGTGCACCTTCTTGATCATGCGGCGAGTGTAGCGTGGCGCGACGGCACGATCCACGGCGCGCGCGGCGAGCATCGGGTCGGCGTCAGGCCGGAGGCGGCACGACCGGCGGATCGAGCGTCACAGCGCTGCGATCGCGCGTGAGGCGGCCGCGGAGAAGCACGTCGAGGCCGAGGACGCAGAGTTCCGCCTGCGCGTCATTCTCTACAAGCGGGACTACAAATTCGAAGTCCCGAACTGATCGAGTCCCATCTTCATGGTCGAAGAAGAGAAAGCCGGGCATGACAAGGCTCTCCAGTGAAGCGCCGATACCGATGGTGGGAAGCCCTGGCTCTGCAACGCTGATCGGCACGCCGAGATCACGCGTGAGAACGAGCCGTCCAATGGTCGTCACGTCTGCTCCGGTATCAACGTGAAAGTCGATGCGAGCGACGCTCGTGCGCGTCCGTCCCGAGGCCGGTGTCCATGGTACGACGACCTCTACGGTTATCATCGGCCTGCGGCTTAAGAACCATCCGCGAATCAAACGAAGTAGCGCCGCGGAACTGTCCCCCGCGGAACGTCGTCAATCACGTGAACCACGGCCCGCCAGATCGGAATGCCGCGCCGCTCCAACTCCGCATTGATCTCCTGCGGCCCGTACATGACGCAGATCAGTTCATCGTGATACACCGCTGCCCAGTCGCCGCGACGCGTATCGAGCAGTTCGTCGCGATAGCGATAAAACGCATCAAAGTCTTGCCCAAGGCTCATCATCTCCGCGAGCACCCACTCCTTCGGGCCCAGGCTCTCCAGCAGTTCGTCTACGTGACGCTCGTACGTCGTGACCATCCCAGCACCTCCCGCGTCCCTGTACGATACGCCGTCAGGCGGCAGCCTTCGATGCGAACTCCTTGATCGCGGGCAGGTGCTCGCGATAGTGGCCGTAGCCGCTGCCTTCGAGCAGCTTGTTGATCGTCTTGCCTTCGCCGTAGCGGTCGTCGCCGATGGCTGCGGCCGCGCGCTTGTACGTCGCGAACGACTGCTGGAAGTCGGCGACGACGGTCGACGCGCTTTGCGTGCGCATGGCGGCTGCGAAGCGTGCGTTCCATCCGTCCGCGTCGGAGAAATCGACACCCTCAGGCGTCGGCTTCTCGCCGCGCGCCATGCGCTCCATGGCGGTGGTCATCTGGTGATGCCAGCCCGCGATGTGCGCGACGATGTCCTTGATCGCCCACTCGCCGTAGAAGACGCGGCTCATCGCCCGTTCATCGAGTCCCTTCACTACCGCGAGCAACTCGTCGAATGCACCCTGCAGTTCAGTCAGCGTTGATTGCTTGTCCATCACGATCCTCCACGTGCATGCTCAGACTGCACCGCACGAGATCGCGGCGCGTGCGGCGATTGTACCGCCGCGGCTCGAGAAATGGATCAATGTGGAGGAATGTGGAAGATGGAAGGCCGGAATGGGCCGTGGGATCAGGCGGCGAGCGTTAGGTGGTCGCCGGCCACGCCGGGCGCCGGGTGCGGCTGCAGCGCCATTTCGGCGTCGAGGTCGCGCAGCACGTTCGTGGCGTAAAGGTTGAGGAACGCTTCGACGATAGCTGGATCCAGATGCGTTCCGGCCATCCGCCGAATCTCGGCGATGGCATCGCCCTGCGGCCACGCCTTCTTGTAAGGCCGCTCGCTGATCAGCGCATCATACACGTCGCACACCGCGACGATGCGCGCCGCTAGGGGGATGTCCTCGCCCGCCAGACCGTCGGGATACCCCGTGCCATCCCAGCGTTCGTGGTGCGCGCGAGCGACTTCACGCGCCGCCCGAAACTCGCCGTTCTCCGAGAGCAATGCATCGCCCCACCGCGTGTGCTTTCCGATTTCACGCCGCTCCTCGGGAGTGAGCGGACCGGGCTTCTTCAAGATGGCGTCCGGCACGTTCGCCTTGCCGACGTCGTGGATCATGCCGGCGTACGCGACCTCGTTCGCCTCTGCTTCCTCCAGACCCAGCCGCAGCGCCAGCGCGCGGGAGTAGTGCTGGATGTGCTGTAGGTGCACGCCCGCGTCCGTATCGCGCGCCTCAACGATCTGCGCCAGCATCTGCAACGTCTGTCTTGTCTTCTGCTCCAGGTGTTGCCTGCCCTTTCTCAGCTCGGCCGAAAGCGAGATCCCGACGAAGCCTGTCAGCAGAAAGAAGACCAGCCGCATCGGCAGCTGCGCGCGGAAGTACGAATCGCCCGAATAGAAGCTGAGCGACACAAAGACAAAGAGGCTGGTCCACAGCGTCGTGAAGAACAGGGACCCTATCGGCCCGTAGTAGAGGCTGCTCGATACGATGAGCGTGATGTAGATCAGCCAGAGATCCGATTCGTAGCCGGCCTGCCCCATACGCATGAAGACGAAGACCGATGCCGAAATGATCGTGCTATTGTCGAGAAAGAGCGCGGTGGCACGCATCAAGTGCAACCGCCGCTTTGCAATCAGGTAGGCCAGGAAGAAGTTGTAGGCGACGGCAATACCGCACGCGCGAACCACCCCGTCGCGGCCTGGAAGGCTCCCACTGGGGAGTACGACCGCTAGCATCACGGCGATGGCGATCGCCGGTCGTACGACGAGATAGTTTCGCTCGAAGGCGATGTCGCCGGTATCGAGGAAACTTTCGACGCGGCGGCGCAGGCGCGAAAAGGCCGTTCGTTCGGGCCCGAGGCGCGCGGCCGTGCGGAAGGCAGCTTCGAAGCTGGGAGTGATGGCGCCCATAGGGGAATGTTCGGTATGTGAAACGCAGAGTTTATCCGCGGGCCAGGGGCAAACCCGTAGGGATCGCCGTCTGCACGCTTGACCCCGTTTCCGGCGGCTGGCTACGATGCACCGCTCCCCAGAGTCGCTCCGGGGCGATTAGCTCAGTTGGTCAGAGCATCTCGCTTACACCGAGAGGGTCGCAGGTTCGAGTCCTGCATCGCCCACCATCAAGTCCAATGCCCCAATCGCCGGCACTGCGCGCGGCATGGATCACAGCCGCCCTGTATATCGTGAGTCCGGCAAAGCCGGACCGACGCGGTGCAGCCCCAGACCTTCAGGCTCTCCCTGTCCTTCGAGGTTGAAGCTACCGCCGCGTATACACGACCTCTGTCTCACCGGCGAACTGCTGGTGCCAGGCAGCATCCGCCGAAAGCACTTTCGCCAGCGGTAGCTCCTTGTCGATCAACACGACCTCCACACCGTACTTCGTCAGCAGTTCGTCCCAACCGGGCTCCCCGCGGTCGATGTGCACGTAATCCTTCAGCAGATCGTTGCCGTAGAAGTCGGTACGACCATCCACGAATACCGGGACGTCGGGATAGAGCTTATAGATCAAGTAGCCGCCGGAGTTGTAGTCGTTGAACATCCGACGACCTGCGAAATGTTCGCGGACGTACTCGGCGCCGGCCGAGGGATAGCCTTCATGGCTGGGCGGGCCCAACGACACGCCCGTGCCGGCGATGGAGAGCGACACCGGCCCGACGATCAGTGCGATCGATGCCACCATCGCCGCTGCCGCGCCGAGTGGCACGCGCACGCCGGAATCGCGCGAGCTGCTCGCGGCCGGCCACCTTGCGGCCAGCGCGGAGCCGGCTACCGGCAGCAGCACCAGCGCCGCAAAGGGCGCGTTTCGCACCGCTTGCATGCTCAGCACGGCGACCGCGACGGATACGAGCGCCAGGAACGGACGCGGCCGCGTGCGCGAGATCAGCGACACAACGAGCAGGATCGCAGTCAGGTAGATAGGCCAGTGGCGCGTCCACGTGATGTCCGGGCGCTGCCACTCAGCCACCATCTCGTTGGTCACCTGCGAGTCGAAGACGTACCGGAATGGATAGAGCAGGATCGCCGGGCCGCTCGGGTTCGCGCACGTCGCGAGCACGCAGGCCATGGCAACGATCAGCGGCGCTCGAATCGGCACATCCCGGCCGCGAACGGCGTCGAACGCCACGGCCGCGATCCAGCAACCGACGAGCATCAGGCCGAAGTAGAACCCCAGGTGCATGTTCACCCAGAACGCCATGATCACCGGAAGCGGCCAGAGCGGCACGCGGTCGCCCTCGTTGTGGCGGGCGAGGATGTACAGATAGATGGAGAAGAAGAGCCAGGTGAAGACCTGCGGCCGCGGCGTGATGAAGATCGTGAACGTAAGCGCTGATACGACGAGCAGCCCGGTCAGCGCCTTCGTGCCGGCGCCGAATCGCCGCGCCAGCGTGTACGAGATGGCGATCGACGCCAGCGACACACCGATAAACAGCACCATATTGCCGATGTAGCCGAACGCCGATTGGACGGCATAGATGATCACCTCGGAAAGCCACTCGTGCATCACCCAGGGCTTGTCCGACGCGGTCCATGAGAACGGATCGTGGCGCGGTATGCCGGAGTCGAAGATGAACTGCCCCGTGCGCAGGTGCCACCAGAAGTCGTTGTCGACCCCGCGCGCGAACGGCAGCGCCGCCAGCACCGCAAAAAG
>CAYWOO010000141.1:0-39890 GCA_964458665.1 uncultured Dehalococcoidia bacterium | reverse complement strand
GATCTGCACGACGACATCGAAATCGCGGGCGAAGCGGCGGATGGTGTGAGCGCCGTCGCGCAGGCCGCGAGCCTCCACCCGGATGTGGTGCTGATGGACCTCGTGATGCCGCAGCTCGACGGCATCGAAGCGATCCGCCGCATCCGGGCGGCCGATCCGGATGCGAAGATCATCGTGCTCACGAGCTATGCCGAAGACGAGAAGATCTTCTCCGCGATCCGCGCCGGCGCGAGCGGCTACTTGATGAAGGACGTTTCGCCGCAAGATCTCGCGAAGGCGATCCGGATGGCGCGTAACGGCGAGCCGCTGCTGCATCCCGATGTCGCGCGGCGGCTGATGGATCACGTCAGCCACCCCGAGCCGCCGGGCTCCGCGGCGCTGGCGCGCCTGACGGCGCGCGAGGTGGAGGTGTTGCGGCTGATCGCGCGCGGGCTGGCAAACAAGGAGATCGCGCGCGAACTAGTATTGTCCGAGAAAACGGTGAAGACGCACGTCAGCAACCTCCTGCAGAAGCTCGGCCTTGCGGACCGCACGCAAGCGGCGTTGTTTGCCGTGCGGAATGGCGTAGAGACGGCGTAGGGTCGTGGCTGACCGGGAACCACGAAGGATCCCACGCGTTGCTCCGCCGATCGATGTAGACCATTCACCACCAGGGGCTCATCCCCTCGTGATGCGCATCCGGCCATACTCAGCATGAAGGTCGCGTGAATGCAGTGCGACCACGTGGAGTTGCCGGATGGCCATCGCGATCGAACGAGAACCGGATTCCGCGGCGGCTCGCGCACGCTCCCGCGGGCGAGCGCGCGGCGATCTGCTTTCGCGGGAGCGGCGGGCGCTTACGATTGGCCTCGTGCTGGTGATCACGCTCGTTGCATTCGAGGGGCTTGCTGTTGCGACGGTGATGCCCGCGGCGCAGCGCGATCTGGGCGGGCTGCGCTACTACGGCTGGACGTTCAGCGCATTCTTGCTCACCAGCATCGTGGGCATCGTCTGGGCCGGCGAGCAGTGCGACAGACATGGCCCGGCTCGCCCGCTCGTAGCTGGGCTCATACTGTTCGCTGCTGGTTTGACGATCGCCGGCCTTGCTCCTTCGATGCTCGCGCTCGTGGCGGGGCGTGCGGTGCAGGGTCTCGGCGCGGGCGTCGTACCCTCCGTCGCCTACGTTGCGATCGGGCGCGGCTACGAGTCCTCCATGCGCTCGCGGATGTTCGCCGTGCTGGCGAGCGCCTGGGTCGTGCCGGGGCTGATTGGCCCGGTCATCGCAGGCGCCGTCGCGGAGTACGCGAGTTGGCGGCTCGTGTTTCTCGGCCTGCTGCCGCTCATCGTCGTTGCCGCCGTGCTCGTGCTGCCAGCGCTGCGCCGGCTGGGAGCGCCCGATGCTGTGGCGGCATCTTCACATCGAACGGCCGCGGCCGCCCTGCTGACACTCGGCGTTGGCCTCGCGCTCGCAAGTCCTGCGACCGGTTCTCCACTCGTTGCGGCGACGCTTGTTGCGGCTGGCGTCGCGGCGTCGCTCGTCGCGGTCCGGCGCCTCGTACCGCACGCCGTGCTGCACGGGAGCGGGATCGCAGCCGCGATCGCCGGCAACGGGCTTGTGAACATGGCGTTCTTCGGAACCGAAGCATTCGTCCCGTTGACGATCACGACGCTCCGTCACCAATCACCGCTCGTCGCGGGCATCGCACTAACGTCGGCAACGATCTCCTGGACGGCAGGCGCCTGGATCCGTGAACGGTTGGAGGATCGATTCGAGCGGCGGACGATCATTCCGGCCGGCGTCACGCTTGTGGCTGTGGGGATCACCGCCGCCGCGCTTGCTGTCTGGCCGGCCGTGCCGATCGTGGTTGTGGCGATCGGTTGGGGATGTGCCGGGCTTGGGATCGGCCTCGTGTACTCGAGCTTCTCGGTCATCGTGCTCGAAGCGGCGCCTGCCGGACAGGAAGGGCTCATATCGTCGTCGCACAAGCTCGTCGAAGTGCTGAGTACGGCGATCGGCATCGGCATCGGTGGCGCGATCGTCTCGGCTGGCGAATCCGGCGGCTGGGAGAGCCCGGCAGTGGGCGCGGTGTTCGGGGTGATGTTCGGTGCGGCGGTGCTGGCGGTGGTCGTTGCGCGGCGCTTGCCGGTCGGGGGTGGGGTTGTCCGCGGAGCCGCGTGACACGAGCGCGGGCACGCTAGCCACGAAGGACACGAAGGAACACGAATAGCAGAGGGCGACGCGACGGATGCGGTGCACCACGCAGGCGCGACGACAGCGGAGATTTTCGACACGATGGAACCCCGGAGCGTTGTGCGCTCCGGGGTTCCCGTTTCGCGTTTCTCGCGTCCCGCTTCCTGACTACGCGGGCTTCTCTTCCTTCTTCGGCCACATGTTCTTGAGGTCGCCCGTGACGTTTGCGGGGACGAGGTTGTCGAGGTCTTCCTGCTTCCAGATCGCGTTGCCTGTCGTGTTGTCGAGCTTCTTCACGATCTCGGGCAGGCTGTAGAGGCCGATCACCGAGCCGCTGACCAGGAAGTCGCGGCCGTTGACGTTGCCCGAGACGTCGTCGCGGCAGAGCCACACGACGAACGGCGCGACGCCGTCCGGCGGGTTCGCCTTCTCGAACGCCTCAAGGCCGGCCATGCCCATGCCGGCCGCGCCACCGCGCGATGCCGCGGCCTTCATCTCGTCGCTGATGACGAGGCGCGTGCCGGCGCGCGGGCGGATCGTGTTCGAGCGCACGCCGTACCCGCCCATTTCGCGCGCGAGCGAGCGCGAAAGGCCGACGATGCCTTCCTTCGCCGCGGCGTAGTTGCCCTGGCCGCGGTTGCCGAGGCCGGACTCGGAGCCGGTGTGCACGAAGACGCCGCCGCGCTGCTGGCGGAAGACAACGGCGGCGTGCTTGCTGAGGTTGAAGTGCCCCTTGAGGTGGACGGCGATGACGATGTCCCACTCTTCTTCGGTCATGTTGAAGAGCATCTTGTCGCGGAGGATGCCGGCGTTGTTGACCAGGATGTCCAGCCGGCCGAACTTGTCGAGCGCCTGCTGCACCATCTTGTCGCCGGCCTCGAACGAGGCGACGTTGTCGTAGTTCGCGACCGCGTCGCTGCCCATCGCCTTGATCTCGGCGACGACCTGGTCGGCCGGACCGGCCTCGGCGCCGGTGCCCGCTGTGCTGCCGCCGAAGTCGTTGACGACGACTCGCGCGCCCTCGGCCGCGAGTGCGAGGCATTCGCCCCGGCCGATGCCGCGTCCGCCGCCCGTGACGATGGCGACCTTACCTTCAAGTCGATGAGCCAATGTGCGCCTCCCGTGTGTGTTCGTGGAGACCCGCCGGGAGGCGGGTCGTAGCTTCGAAGCAGCGCCCGGCGGTTGGCCCGGACAGCGATCGGCAATGTACGGGAGGGGTATGTTACGGGCAAGAAGCGGCAAGTCATTCAGTCTCTCGGTCGCTCAGTCGCGCTCAACCGGCTGACGGACCAATGCGCCGACCAGCTGAAAGACTGAAAGACTGAAAGACTGAAAGACCGACCAACTCGCCTACACCGGGTCGATGCGGGCCATCTGGGGGCGGACCGGGTCGGGGCGGAAGGCTTTCCATATGTCGTGGGAGAGCAGGTCGAGGTCGGAGAGCGCACCGAAGACGAGTCCGTCGATCGCTTCGAAGTGGATCATCACCTGGTCGACGACCCACTCGACGTGTTCGTCCCACCAGAACTGCGAGATGTCGCGCAGCGCGAAGCCGCGCGCCTGGGTATACGGGCTCGTTTCCATGGCAAAGCGGGCGAAGTCCATCGGGTCGCCCTGGTCGAACGTCCAGCGTACGTGGCGGCAGTGCTGCCCCGCCGTGTTTGGATGCGCGCAGATCGGGCAGCGCACCGGCGGTGCCGTCTTGCGGTCTTCGGTTGCCTTGACAATGTTGCCCATGTGCGCCACCTCGACGAGTTGTGCGGCAGGCGCCGCTCACACGCCTAAACGGCGCGGGCGAAGTCGCCATTGCGGCGCGGCGTCAAGCTGGCCTGACGCCGAGCGTCAAGTAGGCGGAACCTGCGCCCCCGGTGCCCGGGGTAATGCTGAACTCGCTCGGCGAATCTGTTGCATCGAAGTGTCGATACGTGATACGTTCGCGCTATGCGAAGAAGTCACATAGCCGTCTGCGCGGGACTGCTGGTGCTCATCGCCGCTGCCCTCTCGCCGGAACTGCGGGCGGAAGCGCGCAGCAACATCCTCTGGCGAGACTGCTTCGATGTCTTCAACTGCGGAACGATGCGCGTGCCGCTCGATCACACCAAACCGGCTGCGGGCGACATCCATCTGGCCCTGATCCGGCACCAGGCTACGGATCCCGAGAACAAGATTGGCTCTCTTCTCGTGAACTTCGGCGGCCCGGGCGGCCCCGGAGTCGCGGGGCTGCAGGACAGCATCGAGGACTTCCCAGAGGCCCTGCTCGAGCGCTTCGACATCATCGGCTTCGATCCGCGCGGCGTCGGACAGAGTAGCGCCGTCGACTGCGTCGACAACTTTGACGTTTTCGAGGATGTCGACCCTTCACCCGACACGCCCCTCGAGATCGACCACGCCATCAATTCCGCGAGGGAGCTGGGCCGCGACTGCCAGCGCCGAAGCAAAGCACTGATCCAGCACGTCAACACCGAAGCGGCGGCGCGCGATATGGATTTGATCCGCGAGAAGCTGGGCGACGACAAACTGACCTACCTGGGCTTCTCCTACGGCACGTTGCTGGGCGCCACCTACGCGGAACTCTTTCCGGAGAGGGTGCGCGCGCTTGTGCTGGACGCAGGACTCGATCCCGCGTTGACGCCGCAAGAGGATGTCGTACAGCAGAGCCTTGGCTTCGAGCTGGCGCTCGAGTCGTTCTTCGCACATTGCGAAGCCGATCCGGCGTGTCCGTTCAAGGCTCCGGATATCCGAGCCGCCTACGATCGCTTGCTCGTCGACACGGATACGGCTCCGTTGACCGGTTGGTCATTCCCGATCGGCCGCGACGAGATCGCGAATGCAACCGCGGGGGCGCTGTACAGCCGCGAAGAGGGCTGGCTCCTCCTTGGTGAGGCGATGCGCCAGGCGGTTGATGAGCAGGCGGGCGTGGGCTTCGGTGCCCTCCTGAGCGGCGATCCCGACACCAACCCGTACGAGGCCTTCCTCGCGATCGGTTGCGTGGATTTCTGGAGCTTCAGCGGAGAAGGGCAATGGAGGGCGGCGTTGGCAGAGGCCAGCGCGGCCGCGCCGCATTTCGGCAAGCTCGGCGCCTACGGCGCGCTGCCCTGCGTGTTCTGGCCGGGCGCACCGCGACGCACACCCGGCGCATACGCGGCGACCGGCGCGCCGCCCATCCTCGTCATTGGGGGACTGCGCGATCCCGCAACGCCGTATCAGTGGTCGGTGGGTCTGGCTGATGGACTCGAATCCGCCGTGCTGCTGACCTATGACGGCGACGGTCACACAGCTACGGGCAGAAGCAGTTGCATCGACGGCTATGTCGAGGCGTACCTGCTGGACCTCACTGTGCCCGAGCAAAGCGCTACCTGCGGGAACGACTATCCGCCCATCCTGGAGCCAACAGCGACCCCCGTCGGCATCGAGCCGCACGGCGACGGCCCGGCCGGCTCGATACGTCCGCCGGATACGGGCTTTGGTCCCGAAAGGTCGGGCGCGAACAGTTGGCTCGCGTTACTGGCGTGCTCGCTGCTCGTCACGGGCGGCGCGCTGGCGGCGGCGGGCCGCCGGGCGCGCTAGTCTATCCTCAACCTGAGTCCGCGGCGCCTTCAGGTGCTTCGATGCGAATGCCTCGAACAGAGGCGTTGCGTTCGCCGCGTGCACGGGTGGACTGCCGTGATGGCGTGCAAAATGCGCTTACACTTCCCGCACCAAAGCGGACGTGGCGAATGATGAACGGAGAGATCGGCCATGCCACACGCGATGATCAACGGCTTCTCGATGCACTACCAGTTGCACGGACCGCAGGCGGGCGAGCCGCTCGTGCTCGTGCACGGGTATACGGGCGACATTGGCGACTGGTTCGACCAGATCGACGAGTTCTCGAAGACGCACCGCGTGCTCGTGATGGATCATCGCGGGCACGGCGACTCGGAGGGGCCGGATCACCACGCGAGCTACACGATCAGCCAGATGGCGGACGACATCGAAGCGATCGTCGCGCACGCCGGGTTCGATCGCTACCACCTCGTCGGCCATTCGATGGGCGGCGGTGTCGCGCAGGAGATCGCGCTGCGGAGCCGCGACAGGCTGCTGTCGCTGACGCTCTTCGGTACCAGCTCGGACTTCAAGACAGGCAGCATCCCCGCAGTCGTTGCTTGGTTCGAAGCGCGAAACAAGCTGGCCTTGGACCAGGGCATGGCCGCTGTCGCCGCCATGCCGCAGATGCTGCCCGACCCACCGCACATGCCAGCCGGCCGCCGTGCGTACGAGAAAGCGCGGACGCTGCGGATGTCGCCCCACGGTCTCGCCGGAGGCTGGAACGCATGCGCCACCTGGGATGGTACGACGGATCGATTGAAGGAGATCACGACGCCGTCGCTCGTGCTGGCTGGCGCGCTGGAACCCGCGGCGAAGCGCCTGCCGTTTCTGCATGCGGAGACCGCCGGATCGACGATGGTGTTGGTGCCGGAAGCAGGGCATAGCCCGCAGCTCGAGCGGCCGGAGCTGTTTAACGAGGCGCTGCGCGCGCACTTGGTGCGAAACGCCGGGAGGTAGCGCGGGGCACCTCACCATCCGGCGCAATGGAAGCAGCCGCGCACGTCACCCCCGGCGTTCGGAGCGTTTCGGACGGTGTTCGTGTTGATGGTGCGATGTGCGCAGGTAGGGGCGGACACGCAGGTCCGCCCCTACATCGCGCGGTGCGCCGACCGTGCCATACGCGCGTGTCGTTTCCGTGCGGGTGCTGGCCGCGCCACGGCTGGTGCGCCTTTACACTGCGGCGATGGGGATGAGTCGCGACGCTCGGGTTCTTCTGTTTACGCGGACCGTGCGTTCGCTTTCGGATGGATTCGTCAGCGTGTTGCTGGCGAGCTATCTGGCGCAGCTGGGGTTCTCGGGTGTGCGTGTGGGCGCCGTGGCAACGGCGACGCTGCTGGGGACGGCGGTAGCGACGCTGATTGTCGGGGCGGTGACGAACCGGTTGGGCAGGCGGCGAGTGCTGTTCGGTGCGACGCTGCTGGCGGCCGGAACAGGCATTGCGTTCGCTTCGTCGAGCAGCTTCGTGCCCGTGCTGCTGATCGCCGTTGTCGGCACACTGAACCCTTCCGCCGGCGACGTCAGCGTGTTCTTGCCGGTCGAACAAGCAATCCTTCCACAAACGGTCGATGCGAGCGCGCGCACGCGGCTGTTCGCGCGCTACAACCTGTTCGGTGCGCTGGCTTCGGCGCTGGGCGCGCTGCTCGCGGGCGCGCCGGCGGGGCTGCATCGGTGGCTTGGGTGGGATCTGCTCGACGTGATGCGCGGGATGTTCGTGCTGTACGGCGCACTGGCGCTGGTGAACCTCGCGGCGTACCGGACCTTGTCGCCGGCCGTCGAATCGCAGACCGTGACGCAGAACGCGCCGCTGCATCGATCGCGCGGGACGGTGCTGCGGTTGTCGGGCCTGTTTGCGATTGACGCGTTTGCGGGCGGGTTCATCGTGCAGTCGATCCTGGCGTTGTGGCTGTTCAATCGATATGGGCTCTCGGTGGACCAGGCGGCGCTGATCTTTTTTGTGGCGGGGATCTTCACGGCGTTCTCGTTCCTGCTGGCGGCGCGGGTGGCGGATCGCTTCGGTCTGATCAACACGATGGTGTTCACACACCTGCCGTCGAACATCCTGTTGATCCTGGTGGCGTTGATGCCGAACGTCTGGCTGGCTGTGGCGATGCTGCTGGCGCGGCAGTCGCTTTCGCAGATGGATGTGCCGACGAGGCAGTCGTATGTGATGGCAGTGGTGGACGAGGACGAGCGCGCGGCGGCGGCGAGCGTGACCGGCGTCGCGCGCAGTGTTTCGTCTTCGGGCGGGCCGGTGCTCGCGGGTGCGATGCTGGGCGCCTCGACGTTCGGGTGGCCGCTCGTGATTGCGGGTGCGCTGAAGAGCGTGTACGACGTGCTGTTGCTGGTGCAGTTCCGAAGTGTGAAGCCGGCGGAGGAGATCGTCGTGGTGGAGCCGACGGGGCAGCACAGTTAGCCACGAAGGACACGAAGGGGCGCGAAGGTGGGTCGGACGATCCACGAAGAGCACGAAGGGTGGTGGGGCAGGACGGCGGGGTGGAGGTCACCCCGTCCCTCTCCGCCCGGCGGAGAGGGAGGACGGACGGGCGGGGCGCCCGCGCTCCATTTCAATTTTGCGAGGGCCGTGATTGGGCGGCGTGTGCGGGGTGGTGCTCGAACGCGGCGGCGTGCGCCGCACGCGGGCGGGGCGAGCCCCGCCGCTACATGGGGGTCGGCGACTATCCGTGCGGCAGCGACGCTGTTCATTGCGGGCCCTTCGTCCTTCACTGCGGCAAGCGATGTTATAGTGGCGGCGCATTTTCTGGTTTGGCGTGGGAGGAACCGGTGAGCGTCGATCCGTTGGAGTTTCGCAGCATCATCGGGCATTTTGCGACGGGCGTGACGGTGATCACGACCGCGGCCGGCGATCAGCTGCACGGCATGACGGCGAATGCGGTGTCGTCGCTGTCACTCGATCCGGTGTTGGTGCTGATCTGCGTCGACAAGACGACGCACACGCATCGCGTGCTGGATGCGGGCGGCGTGTTCACGGTCAACGTGCTCGGCGAACATCAGGAGAGCGTGTCGCGCATCTTCGCGAAGAAGGGTGAGCCCGAGACGGGGACCCTGCGCGGACAGGCGTTCCGGGTGGGCGAGACGGGCGCGCCGATTTTGGAAGACTGCCTGGCGTTCCTGGAGTGCCGGGTGGCGACCGTGCTGGACGGCGGCGACCACTCAATCTTTCTCGGGCGCGTCGTGAGCGAGGGCGTCGTGGATGAGATGCGGCCCTTGCTGTTCTATCGCGGCGGGTATCACACGCTCGGCGTCTGAGCGAGCGCGCACGGAGGCGCACGTGGCATCGATGGGTAGCCAGGCTGCGGCAGCGGCTGCCCGTCGCGATACACGCGGGCTACGAGAAGGCGGCGCTCCCGCGGAACCCGACGCATCCTCGGATCGTGGCCGCGAAGGCACCGGGCGGATTGTCGTCTTCGATATCATGCGCGGCTTCGCGATCTGCTGGGTGGTGCTGTATCACCTCTGGTCGGACCTGCGATACCCCAACGTCTACCCGCAGCAGGGCGATGCGTTTCGCGCCGTGCCGCACCGCGTGGGCGAAGGCGACGTCGTCGGCGGGCTGACGGCGATCAGCGATGCGTTTTTTCGCGTCGGATACCTGGGCGTGCCGCTGTTCATGCTGCTCAGCGGCCTTTCGCTGACGGTTGTGGCGCTGAGGCGCGAGCCGGTTCGGGCGCGCGTGGCGCCGTTTCTGTATCGGCGGCTACGGCGGGTGATGATCCCGTACTGGGCGGGGCTGGCGATCACGCTGGTGTTCGCGGCGGTGCTGGCGTGTGTGCAGTGGCAGCGGCACGGCGGCGCGGGGTACATCGACTACTTGCAGTCAGGCGACATCAACGTCGACGGCAATCAGCTGTTCGCGGGTGCGCTGCTGGCGCCGCGCATCTTCCGTGATGAGTGGCAGTTCGCGCCGGAGGGATCGTTATGGTTCGTGCTGCTGATCGTGCAGTACTACCTGCTGTTCCCGTTGCTGTTGGCGGCGATCAAGCGCGCCGGGCCGTGGTTGTTTCTGGCGATGACGCTGGCCGTGACGCTGGCATCCCTGGGTGGGATGATGATGGCGGCCGGTGATCTCGTCGAGCATCGGAGTTGGGTAGAGATGGGAGCGCCGTTTCGGCTGTTCGAGTTCGGCGCGGGCATGACGCTGGGTTATCTGGTCGTGCGGCGGCCGCAGGCACTGGTCGGTGTTGCGCGCGCGCCGATTGGGCTGGCGTCGACGGCGATGGGCAGCGCGCTGTTCGTGGCGGCGTGTCTGATCGGGGCGGATACGGCCCTGGCCGCGTTGCAGGGGCCGGCGATCGTGTTGGGGTTGGCGCTGATGTTCGCGCCGCTCATCGCAAAGGCGCCGGGATGGCTGGAAGGCTCGGCACCGGGGCGTGTGCTGGCGTGGGTGGGACTGGTCTCGTACACGGTGCTGATCGTCAGCGAGCCGCTACGTTCGGTCACGCACACGATGAGCGCGGAGGGCGCGAGGGACGGGTGGATCGTGCTGTGGGCGGTTGCGGGCTTCGTGCCGCTGACGCTGCTGCTCGCGCGGCCGCTTGCGCTGGTGCTCGGGCTGGTCGAACGCGCGGAGCCGCAGATGACGGTGGCTGAGCTGACTGCGCCAGCGAAGGGCGGGGTGGACGCGGCTCAGCCAGGGGCGACTGCTGCGAGCGGTTTGAGACGGGGCGAAGGTCTTGGGGCCTCTGACGCCGAGTGACGCGGGCTGAACGCCCGCGCTCCTCACCAGGGCTACAGATAGAGCTTCTGCGGGCGGCTTTACAACGCGCCCGCGCCTGCATTGCTGCGGCTGGGGGCCAATGTTACGATCGGCGGAACGTCCGGGTGAACGACTGTTTACTCCTTTGCGTTCGAGGTTGGGGGAGTCAGCGGTAGATGGCCATAGCTGCCACGCATGTCACGCTCGTCGAGCGGCCCGATCGCCGCGCGCTATGGGCGACTCTCCGAACCTATGCGCGCCACGTGCCGCTGCTGGTGATCGTCGGCCTCATCGTAGGCATCCACGTCCCGACGATGCACTACTACTTCTTCGGCGACGACTTCCTGGTCCTGGGCGACATCCAGACGCGCTCGTTTCCCAAGTACATGAGCGACGTCGTGCTGCTGCGCGACCTGACTCCGAACTGGCGGCCGCTGACGATGCTGGTGTACTGGGGTGAATTCAAAACATTCGGCTTCAATGCGCTGCCGTGGCGCATCGTCAACCTGACGCTGCACATCGCCACGGTGCTGGTCCTGTACACGCTTGTGCTGTCGCTGACGAAGCGTCTGTTCGTGGCGCTGGGCGCAGCGCTGATCTTCGGGGTGTCGGCGTCGGCAGTGCATACGGTGACGTACATCACGGCGTTCCCGCACGTGTTCAGCCAGTTCCTGTTGATTTCATCGCTGTACACGCTGCACCGCTACGTTGCAGGGGGCGAGCGGCGAGCGGCGTGGTACTGGTCGTCGCTGGCGCTATTTGTACTCGGCTTCCTGGCGAACGAAGGCGGCGTCGTGTTGGGCGCGGTGCTGCTGGTGTACTACGCAACGTACTCGCTGGCGCGGCGGCGGGATCTGCTGGACTTCACGCTGAAGATGGCCCCGTTCGGGATCGCTGCGGCGCTGCTGGTGAGCGGGTTGAGCGGGTGCGGATGCCAGGGCGTGGATGGCGGGTTCTACGGCGCCGGTTGGCACATTCCGCGCGAGACGTGGATCTACATGTCGCGGCTGGCGTACCCGGTGGGCGCAATCCGGCTGGAGCCGACGGCGATGGAGTGGGCGTGGGGCTCGGTGGTGATCGGCTTCGCGATCTTCTTCTTCGTGCGGGGACCGAACATCGCGCGTTTCGCCGCCGTGGGAATGGTGATCGGTGTGGCGCCGTACGTGCCGGGGAAGATCTGGACGGCGACGCGCTACAGCTATATGGCGACGCCGTTTTTCGCGATCCTAGTCGCGGTGTGCGCAGGGTTCGTCCACCATTACGCGGTGAAGGTGTACAGGCCAGCGGCGCATGTGCTGGCCGCGCTGGCGTTGGCCGCAGTGGGCGGGCTGTACTCGTGGCAGACGATCCATCAGACGGAGCCGTTTCTGCGCGCGACGGATCGCTGGCAATTGCTGACCGACGACTTGCGCGCGAACTATGAGACGGTGCCACCGGGAACGACGATCTATGTGATTGACGATGAAGAGTTATGGTCGAATCCGTTATGGCAGCCGACGTGGATGACGTCGGTGGGGCGCGCACTTTATGGCAATGACGTGAGCGTACGCGCGTTGCCGACTGATGATCTTGCGCGGCTGATAAAGAGCCTCGACGGGACGCTGTATGTGGTACAACTGGAGGACGGCCACCTGACGGTTGTCCCACCGCATACGGTGAGGCTTCACCAGCAAGAATAGCGCGCGAGCTACATGACACAGATCCGGCGCCACCTCTCCGGCCTCGGTCTCATTCTCCTCACCGCATTTCTTCTTCGACTCCTCTGGATTTCTTATGTCCGGCCCGATCCTACGGACGGACGGTTCGACGACACAGCGTGGTATCGCGGCTCCGCACATTTCTTCTCGCTGGGCGAGGGTTATCTGAATCCGTTCTCCGGCACTCCGACGGCGGCATGGCCACCGGGTTATCCGGCGTTCCTCGGCACGGTGTTCAGGATCTTCGGCGAGGGCGTGTGGCAGACGGCCGGCGCCAATCTTGTGTTGTCGCTACTGACGGTCGTGGTGGTCTATGGCATCGGGCTGTTGCTGTTCGACAGGCGGACAGCACTGGTGGCAGCGGGCGCGACGGCACTGTGGCCGGGGCAGATCTTTTTCACGTCGCTGACGCTGTCCGAGCCGCTGTTTACGTTCCTGTTTTCGCTGGCGCTGCTGCTGATGCTGGCGGTGCCGCGTGTGCGCGCGTGGCGGGGCGGGCTGATCATCGCGTTCGGCGTGGTGACGGGGCTGGCGGTGTTCACGCGCGGGCAGGCGGTGCTGCTGGTGCCGCTGGCGGTCGTGGTGTGGGGGATGTGCGGGTTCCGATGGCGGCCGGCAGCGAGCTGGGCTATTCTGGCGTCGGCGGTAGTCGTCATCATGTTAGTGCCGTGGGCTGCCCGGAATCAGCGCGAGATTGGCACGCCGGTGATCGTCGCGACGAACTTCGGCCCGAATCTGTGGATCGGCAACCACACAGGCTCGACCGGGCGGATGAATATTCCGGAAGTGGAGCCGCCTCAAGCGAGCCGCGCCGGCCTGACGCAGGGTGAGTACGAGGTGAAGACGAGCAACCTCGCGCTGCGTCAGGGGCTGCGCTACATCTTCACACATCCGACGCGGGAGGTAGAGTTGGCCGGGATCAAGATTCGCGCGATGTACGAGGCCGATTCGACTGCGCTGGACTGGAACGCCGCGTATCGTCGCGACTTCTACGTCTCGCAGACGTTCGAGGAGAGCCTGCGCAGCGTAGCGAACGGATTTTGGTTTGCGATGCTGATTCTGTCGGGTGCGGGATTGATCGCGAGCCGCACGCGACTGAACGGGCCCCTGGGCGTGCTGCCGATTCTGGTGCTGACATGGACGTTGTTTCACCTGTTGTTTTTCGGTGATTCGCGCTTTCACTATCCGATCGTGTTTGCATTCGCGCTGTTGGGCGCGCGCGGGCTCATCGTGATCTTCGACGCGCTGCGGCGGCCCCAGGCGAGTCTCGACAAGAGCTACGCAGCCGCGTGAGCATCGACACACCCGCATCGCAGCGCAGCGAAACGGAGCGCGCATCTGCCAGCGAGGCGGGTGCGGGGGTGGAGGCTCGCGGCCGAAACGTGCGGCTGGATCTGCTGCTCATGCTGGCGCTATTCGTGATGGCGATCGTGCCGCGAGCGGCGTGGGTGGCGTACAACGATCGCGCGCCGCAGGGATTCAACGACCCGCTGTTTTACTCACTCTTCAGCGATCGCATAGCAGATGGCGACGGCTACACGCGGCCGACGGGCGAGAAGTTCGCGTATTACCCGGTGGGGTACCCCGCGACGGTCTCCGCACTGAAGAAGGCGCAGGACATCATCGGCGTTCGGCGCAGCACGTTCTCGATCAAGATGATGAACGGCATGTTCGGCGCGATCACCGTGGTGCTGTTGTACCTGCTGGCGAGCCGCATGTTCGACCGCCGGACAGGCACCGCGGCGGGAGCGTTGCTGGCCGTCTTTCCCAGCCAGATCTTCTACACCGGCACGGTGCTCTCGGAGCCGCTGTTCACGCTGATGTGGATCGCGGCGCTTACGGTGTTGCTTTGGAGACCGTGGTCGCGCGAGGGGATGCCATGGCCGCAGCTGTTCGGCGCTGGAATATTGCTGAGCTACGCGACGATGACGCGCGGGATCACGCTGGTGTTTCCGGCGCTGCTGCTGGCTGTGTGGCTGTTTCAAATGGGATCGAAGAAGCGCGCACTGATGCAGGCGCTGGTCGTGTGGGCGGGCATCGCGGTGCTGATCGTGCCGTGGTCGGTGCGGAATACGATAGCGTTCGGACAGATCACCGGGCCGTCGACCAACGTGGGAGACGACCTGTGCATTGGCAACTACCTGGGAGCGCAGGGCGCGTTCACGCTGCAGGGCAAGTGCTTCGCGAACGATGCAGGGAAAATGCCGCAGCAAGTGGAGCTGGACCGCAACAGCGAGGGTGTGCGCATCGCCATCCGTGACGTGGCGTCGCACCCGTTCCGCATGCCGAAGCTGGTGGCGCAGAAGGCGTACTGGCTGCTGTACAAGGACGACGACGGCATCTGGGCCGCGGAGTCATACGGGAACGACTACTTCATTCCGAACTTCCGGCGCGAGGTGCTGGCGTTTGCGGCGAACGGCATCTACTACGCGACGGGGCTGCTGGTGCTGGTGGGCTTGCTGGCGTTTGTGCTGTCGAAGGACCTGCGGCGGCTGACGGTGGTGCTGTCATTCCTGTACGTGCTGGCGATCCCGCTGGCGTTCTTCGGCGACCCGCGCTTCCACTATCCGGCGATGCCCCTGGCAGTCGTGATTGCGGCGGCGACGGTGGTGCGGCTGTGGGACGGACGGCGCGCCAATCCGGCTGAACCCGGCGTATGACAAACGCCTGCGTTTGTATTACGCTTAGGTACGGAGCTGTGAGTTGAGACACCGACTCATTGTCGATTTCGGTCTCGACGAACACATCGCCCGACACCGCATCTACGTCGAGGAAGTGCTCGAAGTGTTCTACAGCAGGCATGTGCGATCGGGTGGTCACAGCGGTCGGATCCGGATCATCGGGCAGACCGTCTCCGGACGTTTCCGGACGTTTCCTGACGTTGGTCGTGGGCAAGCGCGGTCGCGGGAGGTTGGCGCTCGTCACTGCGAGGGACGCCGATGAGTCGGAGCGGCGATTCTTTCGTCGCAGCTTGAGGAGATAGCTATGCCAGTACCGCGTTCGACAAAGAAGGCGGCTCCCGCAAAGAAGGGCCGTATCCCTAACTTCAAGACCATCGAAGAGGAAGCGGAGTTCTGGGACACGCATAGCACGACCGAATTCGAAGACGAGTTCGAGCCGATGGATGACGACATCGAGTTTGTCATGGTGCGGGCGCAGGCGAAGAAGCCGATGACGATCCGGCTGGAGCCCGATGTCGTGACGCTGCTGACGCGTGAAGCGAAGTCGGTCGGTGTCGGTGCGTCGACGCTGGCACGGATGGCCGTGTTGAAGTACCTGAAAGACTGCGGTCGCGGCACGATGATCCTTCGCGACGCGCCAAAGCGCAAGCGGTCGAAGGGCGCGGCGTGATCGAGCGGGTGCGCGGACGCATGCGGACGCCGGACGCGCGCTGGCTGCTCGTGATCCTGGCGCTGGCGCTTGTCGTGCGCCTACTGGCCGTGGCGTACGTGCATCCGGACCCGCGCGACGGGCGCTACGACGACAGCGTCTGGTACGACACGACGGCGCGGCACCTGGCGGCGGGCGATGGCTACGTTTTTGATCCGGCGGTGTGGAAGACGGCTGACGGCACGCGCATTTATCCGAACGAGAACGCGCTGTCACCGACGGCGCTCTGGCCACCGGGGTATCCGGCAACGCTGGCCATCGTGTACAAGGCGACTGGCGACTCGGTGAACGCGGCGCGGCTGCTGAACATCGTGTTTGGTGCGGCGACTGCCGGATTGGTGTTTCTGATCGCACGGCGGCTGTTCGATCTGCTGGCGGCGATCTTCGCAGGCGCGACGATCGCGCTGCTGCCGGCGCATGTGCTGTTTACGACCGTGTTGCTTTCTGAGACGTACTTCGGGTTCTTGCTGGCGGCGACGCTCGCGGCCTTCGTGTATTTCGTTTTCGATCGCGATCGGCCCAACCTGGTGCTGCTGGTCGGGTTGGGCGCGCTGACGGTGTTCGCGGGGTACGTGCGCGGCGAGTTCCTGGCGTACAGTGGCCTGTTGGCGCTGCTGATGTTCGCGCACCTGCGACGCAACGCGCTGCTGCCGCTCGCGGCGTTCGCAATCGGCGGCGCGGCGATCGTCGTGCCGTGGGCGGTGCGGAACCAGGCGCAGATGGGCGAGGTGATCGTCGGGACGACGGGATCCGGCCGGGTGGCGTGGCAGGGCCACAATCCGGAGACGGATGGTGGCGCGAGCCTGATCGCGACCACGCAGCTCGAGGCGAAGTTCGACGGCCTGAGCCGGAAAGAGATCGAGCTGCAGTCAAACCACGAAGGCTCGCGGATGGCGCGGGAGTGGGCGCTCGATCACAGGCTCGAGGAATTGGCGCTCGTGCCGAAGCGGCTGTACCGGCTGTTCCGCAGCGACGAGTCGGGCGTGACGTGGGTGCAGAGCAACAAACCGTGGTTCGGGCCGGAGGGCGCGGACCGGCTGATCCGCCTGTCGAGCTTCACGTTCTACGGGCTGATCGCGCTGGCGCTGGCATCCGCGCGGATGTGGTGGCGGCCGGGCGATCCGCGGCTCTGGGCGGTGTTCGGCATCGTGCCGTTCTACATGTTGATCTTCGGCGTGCTGTTCATCGGCGACCCGCGCTATCACTACGCGATGTACGTGCCGATCGCGATCTTTGCGTCGACAGGCATGGCGGCGTTGTGGCGGATGACGGCGGACCAGTGGCGCGAGGTGATGGGCGGACGATCGTTGAGCGCGCTGCTGCGGACGTTCGGCACGCGGGCCCCGTGAAACCCCACCACAGCCACTGGCTGCGATTGGCGGTCTGGCTCGCGATCGCGTCGCCGATCGTGGCGTTTGCGGTGGCGCTGACGCAGAAAGTGAGCTTCACATTCGCGCTGGCGCTGACGCTGTATATGTGGGCGCTGGTTTGCGTCATACTTGCGCTGATCGCGCTGGCCGGATTGATGCTACGCGCCGTGCACTGGGGGATGCGTGCGTTTCGCAGGTAAGACTGTCGTCGTCACGGGCGCCGGCGGCTTCATCGGCAGCCATCTGGTGGAGCGGCTGATCGCCGAGGGCGCGCACGTGCGCGCGATGCTGCGCTATACGTCGCGCGGGCAGCGCGGCTGCCTCGATCTGCTGCCGGAGCCGTCGCTGGCGCAGATTGCGATCACGATGGGCGACGTGCGCGATGGCGATGCGGTGCGCGAAGTGATGCGCGGCGCGGACGCGGTCTTTCATCTGGCGGCGCTGATCGGCATCCCGTATTCCTACGAACATCCGCAAGAAGTGATCGACACGAACATCGTCGGCACGTCGAACGTGCTGATCGCGGCGAAAGAGCTGGGGACGATCGAGCGCATCGTGCTGACTTCGACGAGCGAAGTGTACGGTTCGGCGCTGCGTGTGCCGATGGACGAAGAGCACCCGCTGCAGGCGCAATCGCCGTACTCGGCGACGAAGATCGCGGGCGACGCGCTGGGGCTGAGCTTCCACCGGTCCTTCGGGATGCCGGTGACGATCGTGCGCCCATTCAACGCCTACGGACCGCGGCAATCGGCGCGCGCCGTGATCCCGGCGATCATCACGCAGGCTGTGGCGGGGCGGACGCTGCGGCTGGGCACGCTGGACACGACGCGCGACTTCACGTTTGCGGAGGATACGGCGCGCGGATTCCTCGCCGTCGGCGTCGCCGATGCGGCATTGGGCGAGGTCGTGAACGTGGGATCCGGGAGCGAAGTGAGCATCCGGGAGATCGTGCGGAAGATAGGCGAGATCACCGGCAGCGAGCTGATGGTGGAGGGCGACGAGCGGCGAATGCGGCCGGCGAAGAGCGAAGTCTCGCGGCTGCTCTCCGATAGCTCGAAGGCGGAGCGGTTGGCCGGGTGGCGTACGGAGGTGTCGCTGGACGACGGACTGCGGCGGACCGTCGACTGGATCCGCGCGCATCTGGACCTCTACCGGCCTCAGGAGTACGCGGTATGAAAGCGGTGATTCTGGCTGGCGGCAAAGGCGTGCGGTTGCGGCCGCTGACGTACACGATCCCGAAGCCGCTGCTGCCGGTCGGCGAGAAGCCGATCCTGGAAGAGATCATCGAGCGGCTGAAGCCGTTCGGCGTGCGGGAATTCGTGATTGCGGTGGGGTATCGGGCGGAGCTGATCGAGACGTACTTCCGCGACGGATCACAGCTTGGCGTGCGCATCGACTACGTGCGCGAGTCGCATCCACTGGGGACTGCGGGCCCGTTGGCGATGGCGCGATCCCTGTTCAAGGCGGCGCCCAACGAGGCGCTGCTGGTGATGAACGGCGATATCCTCACGGACCTCGACATGGGCGCGTTCGTCGAGTTTCATCAGCGCGGCGGGTACGAGTTGACCGTCGCGACGAGGAAGTTCGAGCTGCAGCATCCGTACGGTGTGCTGCAACTCGATGGCCCGCGCGTGACGGGCATCGTCGAAAAGCCGGCGGTGATGGACATCGTCAGCGCCGGCATTTACGCCATCCAACCGTCGGCGCTGGACGTGGTCCCGGACGACCGATTCTTCGACATGCCGGATCTGGTGAACGAACTGATCGCGCTGGGCCGCGGCGTCGGCGCGTACCACTTCGTGGGTGAGTGGCTGGCGATCGACCGCATCGACCAGTTGGAGGATGCGGCGCGGATGATCGCGGAGCGGCACGGGTAGCGGACGGGCGCTGCGCGCACCTCACCCCGGCCTTCGGCCACCCCTCTCCACGTCGTGGAGAGGGGAGCGGATGGAATGGTGCGCGCGAGCCGCGAGGCAGGCGGCCGCGCGTGTGTTCGGCGTTTCGATTGCGTTTCGGGCGCGGGCGCAACGGGTTTGCGCCCCTACAGCGGATCGGAGCGCCGTCGCTTGATTGCGGCGGTTGGCTGCGGACCGAACGATCTACGGGCGGGGCGCCCGCGCTCCACCTGCTGCTTTCGCCTCCATCGATCGTGCTTCCTTCGTGGTCATTTGTGGGCTTCGTGGCTCGCCGGCTCGGAAGCGGTAGAATCGCGGGATGAAGGTTTCTATTGTGATTCCGGTGCGGAACGAGCGCGACACGGTTGTGGCGCTGATCGCGCGCGTGCGGGCTGTGGACTGCGGGATGGCGAAAGAAGTGATCGTCGTCGACGGCGCATCAACCGACGGGACACGCGAAGCTCTGCTGGCGCTGGCGCCGTCGGGCGATCTGGTGCTGGTGCTCGAAGATGCGGCGCGTGGCAAGGGTCGCGCGGTGCGCACGGGGTTCGACCGGGCGAGCGGCGACATCGTGATGGTGCAGGACGCGGATTTGGAGCTGGACCCGTCGGAGATCCCGTCGTTGCTGGCGCCGATCGTCGCGGGGCGGACGGACGTGGTCTTCGGGTCGCGCTTCCTCGGACGCGGGCGTGGGCCGACGCCGCTGGTGGGGTACGCGGGCAACTTCGGGCTGACGTGGGCCGTGAACATCCTCTACTTCACGCGTCTCACCGATATTCTGACGTGTTACAAGGTGATGCATCGCGATGTGGCGCGATCGCTCGATCTGCGCTGCAACGGATTCGACCTGGATGCGGAGATCACGTGCCGGCTGCTGCGTGACGGGCACAAGATCGTCGAGGTGCCGGTGACGTACGCACCGCGTGGCGTCGACGACGGCAAGAAGCTGAGTCCGAGCGTCGGGTGGAGCGTGCTGCGGGCGATTGTACGGACGCGGTTCGCGCCTGCGCGGAAGCGATCGATCGCCACGCCGCACGACGACGCACGCGAGCCGGTGGCGAGTGCGTCGTCGTCGCGCGATCGCGATTCGAGCTAACCGGGTCTGGATGCCCGCCAAATCGAGCGGTGTAGCGCACACGATTCGTCGAGTGGGCCGATGGGCGTGCTGCGTCGTTCCGGCGATGCCGGACGAACAGGCGAGGACGCCTATCGCAGGCGCTTCGTGTCGCCATCCGACAACTGGTCCGCTACGACGCGTCGCCTGCGAGTCGGCCGACCGTGGCGCACGCGATGGGGTACTTGCCGATCAGGCCGTGTGTTGCGTCGGTCCGGCGTTGCCGGACAAACAGCCGGGGGCGGCTGTCCTACACGCTTTTCGTCGCTCATCGCACTGGCCTGTTGCACTCGGGGCATCGTTCGTGGCTGGAGGAGATCCTTCGCTTTGCTCAGGAAGACAAACGCCGCTGCAGCTCGAACAGACACTCGCTGACGCGCAGCGATGACTTGTCTCCGTTGTTCGCGAGACACGCCGTTTAGATGGCTGCTAGAATTGGATCAGTGGGCGGAGTGGTGACTTGTGTTTCCGTCCGGCGCACGAATACAGGAGCGCTTGCTTGACTCTCGAAACATTGCTTCCTACCCTTGCGGATCCGGCGAAGACGCCTTCGGCGACGGAGCTGGCGGCGCTGACGTCGCTGGAAGGCGAGAATCGCGACCGGTTTCTCGACGTGTGGCGGACGCTGAGCATCCAGCGCCGCCGCGACATCGTGGACCGGCTCGCGGACATCGTCGAAGACAACATCGAGCTGGACTTCGACACCGTGTTCATGACCGGACTCGTCGACGACGACGTGCAGGTCCGGGCGCAGTCCGTGAAGGCGCTCTGGGAGTACGAGTACGACGACCTGGTGCCCGTGCTTCTGCGGCTGCTGCGGGATCCCGAGGCGATCGTGCGGGGCGAAGCTGCGCTGGGGCTCGGGCGCTTTCTGCTGCGCATGGAAGTGCTAGACCGCGACGACGGACTGGCGCAGCAGATCGAGGGCGCGCTGCGTGCGAGATATCACGACGAGGCGGAGCTGACCGAGGTGCGCGGGCGTGCGCTGGAAGCGCTGGGCGTGCGCGGCAAGGACTGGGTGCACGACCTCATCGAAGAGGCGTATAGCAGCAGCGAACGCCCGCTGACGATCAGCGCGATCCACGCCATGGGGCGCAACGCGGACCTCGCGTGGCTGCCGATGATCATCGAGGAGATGGAGAGCGAAGACGCCGAGATGCGCTTTGAAGCGGCGACCGCCGCGGGAGGCATCGCCGACGAAGACGCGATCCCGCACCTGGCGGAGCTGACGGCGGACGAGGACGTTGAGGTGCAGGAGGCGGCGATCGCGGCGCTGGGCCAGATCGGCGGACCATCGTCGCGATCGGTGCTGCACGAAGTGGCGGCGGAGACGTCGGACGAGCGCGTGCTGGAGGCGGTGACGGACGCGCTTGCGGAAGCGGACTTCGTGGAAGATCCGCTGGGATTCAAGATCCATCTCGACGACAGCGTCGCCGACGATGCATCCGAGGACGACGACGAGTGACGACTGGAGATGTCGATCTGCGTGTCGAGCAGGCCGTTTCGGCGGGTGGCGTGGTGTTCCGTCGCGGTGACCACGGCATCGAGATCGTGCTGTGCGGGCGCGCGAACGAGAAGCTGTGGGCGCTGCCGAAGGGGACGCCGGAGCCGGGCGAGTCGATCGAGGAGACGGCGCTGCGTGAAGTGCGTGAAGAAACGGGGCTAGGCGTCGAGATCGTCGGCGATCTCGGCAGCATCGCGTACGTGTTTGCGCGACTGTCGCAGGGCGTGCGGTTCGAGAAGACGGTCCACCACTTCCTGATGCGGCCGGACGGCAGCGGCAGTGTGGACGCGCACGATCACGAGTATGATCGGGTCGAATGGTTCGCCGTCGGCGAGGCGTTGCGGTTGATGACGCATCGCAACGAAGCGACGATCGTCCGGCGGGCGCTGGAGGTGATCGACGCGGGCGAGCCGGGAGAAGCGGCGTGACGACGACAGCGCAGGGCGAGGTAGCGCGCGGCGAGCTGGTGGTGCTTCGGGAGAAGCGACTGGGCGACGCGCCCGACGATTTTCGCTGGCGGAGCGATGCCGAGCTGGCGCGCTTCGACGCGGCGCGGCCGTTCGCGGCGACATATCCCGACTACCTGGCGCTGTATCGCGACGAGCTGGCGTACCCGAGCCCGTATCGCCGCAGTCTGGCGATCGAGGACGCGGGCGGCGCGCACATCGGCAACGCGATGTACTACAACATCGACGCGATCCGGCGCGAGGCAGAGATCGGCATCACGATCGGCGAGCGCGCGTTCTGGAGCCGCGGCTACGGCACGGACGCGGTGATGGCGCTGGTGCGACACATCATTCGCACGACCGGATTCCGCCGCGTGTACTTGAAGACGCTGGACTGGAACGCGCGGGCGCAACGGGCGTTCGAGAAAGCAGGCTTCCGCGTCTGCGGGCGATCGCGGCGCGCAGGGAACACGTTCGTGGTGATGGAGTACATGTCGGCGTGGCTGGATCTGGAACGCGACGGGTAGCGTTCTCCTATTTTCACCACAGAGAACACAGAGGGCACAGAGGTTTGGTTGGGGGCGCTGCGGCTTGGCGACCTCACCCCGACCCTCTCCGCCCGGCGGAGAGGGAGGACGTTGCGACGCTGTTGCTTGCCCGGTCCCGCTTGAGTCGATATAACCTGTGCGGTATCCACAGTCGTTGAAGGAGCAAGTTCATGGGAGCAGAACGCTCGCATTCCGCTGGCATGATCATCTGCGCGATCAGCGCGATCTCGGGGTTGTTCTTCACGATCGGTGTGCTGAAGAAGTCGTATATGGCGCTGGCGCTGCCGGTGATGGCGGGGACGCTGGGGGCGTTGTATATCGCGTTCTGGATCGGGCGGGCGTTGATCACGACGCCGATCGAGCCGCCTTCGGACGATTAGCGCGGACTGGCATCGAGATCGTGGGCGCGGACTCTTGGGTTCGCCCCTTTTGTTTGTCCCAGGATCGGCGGGCGTTACGGGCCCCCTCACCCCGGCCTTCGGCCACCCCTCTCCCACAAGGGGAGAGGGGCTTGGATGGATATGGTTGCCGTTAGTCGGAGGCGTGCGGGCATGTCGATCGCCAGCGCGCGCGTAGCAGCTTTGCTCGTCACACTCGCACATGGCTACATCCACGCAACCGCACATCGATCGACTCGTTGCGCAGCTGCAACTCGAGCAGCTGGATCGCGATCTGTTTCTGGGGGATCCGGGGGCAGGGGAGCGGCGGCTGTTCGGCGGGTTGGTGGCGGCGCAGTCGGTGGTGGCGGCGTATCGGACGGTGGAGGAGGGGGCGCTGCATTCGCTGCACGCGTACTTCTTGCGGCCGGGCAAGCATGGCGTGCCGATCCGCTACGTGGTGTATCGCATCCGCGATGGCCGGTCGTTCACGACGCGCGACGTGGTGGCGTATCAGTCGGGCGAGGCGATCTTCAATCTGAGTTGCAGCTTCATGCGACCGGAAGAGGGCATCGCACACCAGGGGCCGATGCCGGACGTGCCGGGGCCGGATGGCTTGCCCGAATGGGAGATGGTGCGCCCCGACCGCGCCGAAGAACGCGCGATGATGCGCCGCTGGGTGCGGGACAGCCCGATCGAAGTGCGTTCGTGCGATGCGCCGGACCGGCGGGCACCCGCCGGTGATGCGCCGACGCGTCGCGTGTGGATCCGCGCGAAGGGCGTGCTGCCGGAGGACCCGATGGTGCACGCCGCGGTGCTGACGTACGCGTCGGACATGGGGCTGATCGCGACGGCGCGCATCCCGCACGGGCTCAATCGCGGCGAACCGACGGCACCGTCGCTGGACCACGCGATCTGGTTCCACCATCCTCCCCGGTTTGACGGCTGGCTGCTGTACACGAGCGAGAGCCCGATCGCGCATGCGGCGCGGGCGCTGATCCTGGGGCAGATGCACCGGGAAGACGGGACGCGTATCGCGTCGGTCGCGCAAGAGGGGTTGATCCGCGTGCCGCGGGTGTGACGGGGTGTCCACAGATTTCACAGATGGACACAGATTTTCAGCTATTGGGTGACCGCGCTTTTATGGTCAGCCAGCGCGCGGCGTTGTTCGTGTTCGCTATCCGATTCCCTTCACCAGGATCATGTTCCTCTTGACCAGCGCCATCTGAGCGGGCCGCGGGCGGTCTTCGGCCGCTGACCACCAGGCGCGGGCGTCTTTCATGGTTGGAAACTCGAGGACAGCGAGGCGCTGCGGAGTCCAATCACCGGCTAGCGTTTCGCAATCGTCAGTCTCTATGAGGACCTTCTCCCCGAATCGCCCGGATCTTGGCGGCGCGATCTTGCGGAAGGCCGTGATCGATTCCGCCTCAGAAGTTCCGAATTCCGCAATCACATAGACCGTCATCTGTCCGCCTCCTCGCGAGCTTAAACGCCGGTATTGCGTCATTCTCGCGTACCTAACGCGTTCGCCGTCGCGCCAGCACGTCTTCATACAGCGCAGCAGTCTTCACTGCACATGCTTTCCACGAGAAGTGATCTTCGATACGGCGCGTGCCGGCGGCGCCCATGGTGGCGCGGCGCTGCGGGTCGGCCAGCAGTGCGGCGATCGCGTCAGCGAGGGCGGGGGCGTTGGCGGGGGGGACGAGGATGCCGGTTTCTCCGTCGGCGATGACTTCGGGGAAGGCGCCCGCCGTCGTGGCGACGACGGGGGTGCCGCAGGCCATCGCTTCCGCCGCGGGGAGGCCGAAGCCTTCGTAAAGCGACGGCGAGACGAAGATCGACGCCTCGTTGTGGGTGCGGGCGAGTTCTTCGACGGGGAGGCGGCCAGTGAAGGTGACGCGGTCGCCGAGCGCGAGATCGTGCACCATACGTGGCGCCATTTCCGCGCCGGGGCGATCGACGAACGTCAGGTGGATGTCGATATTGCGGTCACGGAGGATCGCGGCGGCTTCGAGCAGGTAGCGCGCGCCCTTGTTGCGGTCGTCGGAGTTGCCGTTGTAGAGGATGCCGTTCGGGCGGCGGGCGAGGGCGAGCGGGCGAAAGACGCTGGTGTCGACGCCGTCGTGGATGGTGGTGATCTGCTCGCTGCGGAGGGCGAACGCCTGCTGCACGGACGCCTGCGAGTTGTGCGAGCCGGTGATGATGCGATCCATGCGCCGCGCCACGATCTCCTGCATGAAGAACGGATAGAAGTTCGCCTTGCGGATCTTCATGCCGACGCGCGCCGCCTGCTGCATCTGGTTGAGGCGATCGATCGACAGCGGATGGTGGATGTTCGCGACGATGGGCATGCCGGACGCGTGGATCATCCACGATCCGTAGCCGAGCGACTGCACATCGTGGACGATGTCGAAGCGGTACTGCGCCTGTAGCTCGCGCCAGCGCATGAAGGCGCGCCAGCTGAACGCCGACATGACGGAGAACTGACCGTAGCGGCTTGTCGCCAGCTCGTAGAAGTTGAGCGGGTTGAAGAAGCTCAGCGCCGGACGGCCGTAGAAGAAGAATCGCGATGTCTCAAGCAGCCGATAGACGCTGTACGACGGCACGCGATGCACCGTGACAGCGCGGTCGGTATCGGGCCAGGGCGGGCCGACGATGAGATGCACGTCGTGCCCAAGGCGCGCGAGTTCGCGCGTGATCTGCGCCGTGTAGACGCCCTGGCCGCCGGAGTACATGTTGCCCTGATGGAGGAGGAAGAGCACCTTCATCGTGGGGATGTTGGAGGTGGGATACGGGAGGCGAGAAACGGGAACGGGGGTTGCTGCATCGTTCGGGATTGTAGCTGATGGGTGGGTTGAGTCTTGGGTGCAGGGATTGAGCGGAGCTGAAGCTCCGAGGGCACTGTTTGAGTCGCTGCCAGTACTGTTTGCGTCGCTTCACGTCATCGCCGCCGTCGTCGCGTCGGGGAGAGAATGCGGACGGACGTAGGAGGCTACGGCGTGAAAAATCGGCAGTATCGTGAGTCGGGAGACCAGGCGGAGCTGAAGCTTCGCGGGTACGCACGCGTCAAATGTGGGGCTCCTTCAGGAGGTGCCTCGCACCGGCTGGCGACCCGTATCTGCGGTTGCAGCGGCACCCTTCCGCTGATACCATGGCTATCCAGAGGGACCCGACGGGGGCGGCAGGAAATTCGCGCTTTTCGACGACCCGTGGGCACCTTCTGCGGAGCACTGCCTTTGGGCAGGAGGTACGTGTGCTCCCATCGTTGCGGGAGGCCTGCGGCGTCTTCGGCGTCTACGCGCCGGGTGAGGATGTCGCAAGGATCACGTTCTTCGGTCTCTATGCCCTGCAACATCGGGGGCAAGAGAGCGCAGGCATCGCTACAGCCAGCGCACGCACGCTGTACCTCAAGACCGGCATGGGGCTCGTCTCGCAAGTCTTCGATGAAGACGACCTGAGCTATCTGCCCGGCAAGTTCGCCATCGGCCACACGCGCTACTCGACCACCGGCGCCAGTCATCCGGACAACGCGCAGCCGTTCCGCGTCAGCGGCCCGAACGGGGAGCTGGCGCTCGGTCACAACGGCAACATCGTCAATGCGGCCGTGCTGCGCGAGGATCTGGTGCGCGCGGGCGTGACCTTCCGCACGGGCACCGACTCCGAGGTGATTGCGCAGCTGCTGACCAACGCTCCCGGGCTCGACTGGAAGGAGCGATGGGCGCACGTCATGCGCAAGCTCAACGGGTCGTACTCGCTGGCGGTGATTACGCCGGACGCAATCATGATGGCACGCGACCCGATGGGCAACCGGCCGCTGTGCCTGGGCAAGCTCGATGGCGGCTGGGTGGCGGCGTCGGAGAGCTGCGCGTTTGACCACATCGGCGCGACGTTCATCCGCGAGATCGAGCCGGGCGAGGTGATCTACATCGACGCCGAGGGCCTGCAGAGCCTGAAGCCGATGGAGGAGCAGTCGCACGCGTTCTGCGTACTCGAATATATCTACTTCGCGCGCCCGGACAGCGTACTGGATGGCAAGCTGGTGTACCCGGTGCGGATGAACCTGGGCCGGCAGCTGGCGATGGAACATCCTGCGCCGAACGCGGACGTCGTCATCGGCGTGCCGGACTCGGCGACGGCGGCGGCAATCGGGTACTCGCAGGCGTCGGGCATCCCGTTCGTCGAGGGCCTCGTGAGGAACCGGTACGTCGGGCGCACGTTCATCCAGCCGAACCAACGTTTGCGCGAGATCGGCGTCCGCCTGAAGTTCAACCCGCTGCGCGAGGTGTTGCAGGATCGCAGCATCGTGCTGGTCGAAGACAGCATCGTGCGCGGAACGACGACGACCGCTGTCATTCAGATGCTGAAGAAGGCGGGCGCACGCGAGGTGCACATGCGCGTGACCGCGCCGCCGATCACCCATCCGTGCTTCTACGGTATCGACATGGGCACGCGCTGGGAGCTGATAGCGTCGCAGAAGAGCACGGACGAAATCCGCGAGCTGATCGGTGCCGACTCGCTGGGGTATCTGAGCGAGGAAGGGCTGGAGAGCGCGGTGGCGACGGCGAAAGACAAGCTGTGCATGGCGTGCTTCACGGGTGAATATCCGCGGCCGGTGCCGCTGCAGATGGACAAGCTGGCGATGGAGCCGGCGGGCGGCGCGCTCGACCGTCACGAGAACGAGTACACGCTTCCGCTCAGGCGGGTGTAGGTGAGCGTACCGTCCTTCCTCACGAACCCTGGTCGCGAATCTGACGACGCGTACGCACGGGCGGGCGTCGATCTTGCGGCGCGCAACCTCTCTGTCCAGCGGATCAGGGCGATAGCATCGCGCGCCACACGGCCCGAAGTGTTGGGTGGCGTCGGGCCGTTCAGCGGGCTGTTCAAGCTGGGTACGTATCGGGAGCCGGTGCTGGCTTCGAGCACGGACGGCGTCGGCACAAAGCTGCGCATCGCGCTCCTGATGGAACGGTACAACACCGTCGGACAGGATCTCGTCAATCACTGCGTGAACGACATCCTGACCTCGGGCGCGCACCCGCTGTTCTTCCTCGACTACCTGGCAACGTCTGATCTTTCCGACGACCGCAAGCTCGCGGTGATTGAAGGGATGACGGAGGCGTGTGCGGCACACGGTTGCGCGCTGATCGGCGGCGAGACTGCCGACATGCCCGACATGTATGGACCGGGCGACTTCGACCTAGCAGGCTTCATCGTTGGCGTGGTGGAGCGCGAGCACGTGATCGACGGCTCGAAGATCGCCGAACGCGATGTGCTGCTGGCGCTGCCATCGACGGGGCTGCACACGAACGGCTACTCGCTGGTGCGCAAGGTGTTCGGCATAGGCGTCGGCGGCGATCCGGCGGCGGATCGGGCGATTCTCGACATGAGCTTTCCCGGGCTCGAAGGGTCGCTGGGCGACGCGCTGCTCGCGGTACACCGGTCGTACTACGCCGACCTGAAGCCCGTGCTGACGCGGCTGCACGGCATCGCGCACATTACGGGCGGCGGGCTGCCGGACAACGTGCCGCGCATCTTGCCGGATGGGCTCGCGGCGGTGTTCGAGCGCGATGCATGGCGCGTGCCCGCGCTGTTTTCCTTGATCCAGAAGCAGGGCAATGTTGGCGACGAGGACATGTTCCGCGCGTTCAACATGGGGCTCGGCATTGTCGTGGCCGTCGCGCCGGAAGACGCCGAATCGATCGGCGCGCAGCTCGACGACGCGAAGCCCGTTGGGCGCATCATCCGCCAGGTCGATGAGCGAAGGGTGATCATCAACTAGCGTATGCCTCTACGCGCGATCCTCGCACCGTACAACAAGACTGGACTGGTGGAACTGGCGCAGGGCCTCGAGGGGCTCGGCGTCGAGATGTTCGCCACGGGCAATACGTTCCGCATTCTCAGCGAAGCGGGCGTGCGCGTGCGGCCGGTCAGCGATCTGACGGGGTTTCCGGAGATACTGGACGGGCGCGTGAAGACGCTGCACCCCGGCGTGCACGGCGGCATCCTGGCGCGGCGCGACAGGCCGGAGCATCTCGCCGAGCTGGAGAAGCACGGCCTCGCCACCATCGACATCATTGTGGGCGGGCTGTATCCGTTTCAGGAGACGGTGGCGCGCGCGGACGTGACGCGGGAGGAGGCGCTCGAGAACATCGATATCGGCGGGCCGACGATGCTGCGGGCGGCGGCGAAGAACTTCCCGCACGTGCTGCCGATCGTCGACCCGGCGGACTACAACGACTTGCTGGACGCGCTGCGCAACGACGCGACACCGCTGGCGTGGCGGCGCAAGCTCGCGGTGAAGGCGTTCCAGCACGTCGCGTCGTACGACACGGCGATCGCGTCGTACCTGCGCGGTGCGGAAGATCCGTTTCCGGACGAGATCACGCTGGCGTTCTCGAAGCGAAGCGAGTTGCGATACGGTGAGAACCCGCACCAGGAGGCGGCGCTGTACCGGCAGGTGGACCCGAACGTGCGGACGCCGCAGGGCATCGTCAACGCGCGCCAGCTCAACGGCAAGGCGTTGTCGTACGTCAACATCCTGGACGCTGATGCGGCGTGGTGCGCGGCGTGCGACTTCGACGATCCGACGGTCGTCATCGTCAAACATATGACGCCGTGCGGCATTGCCAGCCGTGACGACCTGAGCGCGGCGTTTGCGCTGGCGTTCGAGTCGGACATGATCTCCGCGTTCGGCGGCATCATCGCGATCAACCGTCCGGTGGATGGCGCGCTGGCGAAGGCGATCCGCGCGACGAAGCATCCGACCAGCGGGCAGCGGTTGTTCGTCGAGATCATCATCGCACGGGCGTTCACGCAAGAGGCCATCGAGACGCTCTCGAAATCGAAGGATCTGCGGATTCTGGAGGCGCCGCCGGTGCTGATGAAGGAGCGCGCGATCGAGTATCGGGGCGTCACGAGTGGCATGCTGATGCAGGAGTACGACCGGATGGCGGAGGATCCGCCGGAACTGCGGATACTCTCGAAGCGGCAGCCTACCGATACTGAACAGGCGGATATGCGGTTCGCCTGGCGTTGCGTGAAGCACGTGAAGTCGAACGCGGTGGTCCTGGTGAAGGATTGCGTGATGGTGGGCATGGGCACCGGCCAGACGAACAGGGTGACCAGCGCGCGGCTCGCCGTCGAGATGGCGGGCGAGAAGGCCGCGGGATCGGTCTCGGCGTCGGACGCGCTGATCCCGTTTCCGGACACGGTGGAGACGTGCGCGGCGGCCGGCGTGACAGCGATCGTGCAGACCGGCGGTTCGATCCGCGACGACGATTCGGTCACCGTTTGTAACGCGCATGGCATGGCGATGGCCGCGACGGGCGTGCGACACTTCAAGCACTAGGCCGCGAGACGACGCATGGAGGCGCGGAGCAGGGGACACATGGCGATTCAGCAAGACATCAGCATCGTGCAGATCGAAGACGCGATCGCGGCGCTTGGCCACGATGAGCGCGCGCGGTTCGAGCGCATCTTCGATGTGAGCAGCACGCTGGGCCGCCTGGTGCCGCCGGATGCGATGCTGCCCTGGATCAAAAAGCAGTTCGGCAGCGTTGAGGCGACGACCGAGCAGAAGATCATCAAGGTCACGAACAACGTGACGCTGGAAGGCGTGCTGTTCAACTGGCTGCGATCGAGCCGGCCGATGTGGCGGCAGGAGATCGATCTGGACAAGGAGCTGGAGGACGGGCCTCCGGATCCGCTGATCGATCCGTACAACGGCACGCCGGAGGATCTGTTTGGCCGCGTGAAAGGGAAGTACTGCGTCACCGCGAGCAACATCGCGAAGTTCGACGCGTTTCACGGGCTGGTCGTGTTCAACGAGCGGCACCCGCTACGGTTCACGCGCGAGATGCTGCACGACTACATCGATACGGGCGGCCGCTGGGGCGACCTCGCGCACGCGTCCGACCCCGAGGCGAAGTACTACATCTTCCTGTGGAACTGCCTCTGGCGCTCCGGAGCGTCGCTGCTGCACGGGCACGCGCAGGTCGTCATGGGGCGCGGGATGCACTACGCGGCGGTCGAGTACCTGCGGCAGCGGGCGGCCGTGTATCAGGCGCACCATCGCGTCAATTACTTCAACGACCTGTTCCTGGCGCACGAGTCGGTGGGCGCGGCGTTCGAGAAGGATGGCACGAAGGTCATCGCGAACCTGGCGCCGAAAAAGGAGAACGAAGTCCTCCTGTTCGCGCCGTTCGTCACGACATCGCTCAAGGACCGCATCTTCGAGACGCTGGAGTGCATGCGCGACCGGCTGGGCGTGACGTCGTACAACCTCGTGATCTACACGCCGCCGTGGTCGGAGACGCCCGAGAGCTGGGAAGGCTTCCCGTGCATCGTGCGCATCGTCGACCGCGGCGACCCGTCGAGCCGCACGGCCGACATCGGTGCGATGGAGCTGTACGCGGCGAGCGTCGTGTCGAGCGATCCGTTCGTGTTGGCGCGCTCGCTGCGCGAGGCGATGGCTGCGTAGCGCTCGCGCCGGGTTAACCACGAAGGACACGAAGGGGCACGAAGGGTTGGTGGGGTGCGAGGCCCCGCCTTGCTAGCGCGCGCCGGCTGCAAGATCGAACTGAAAGCTGAATGGCCCCGATCGAACGTCACAGCTAGACTCAGTGCATGGAATCTCCGCCGCCCATGGCTATCTACGCCGGTCAGGACTTCTTCACGCCTGGCGCTGCTGACACGATCGACCTGATCTCGCGCACGTTTGGGCTCGACGAGCGTTCGCGTGTGCTGGAGGTGGCGTACGGGTCGGGCGAGGGCGCTTGCCGGCTGGCGGAGCGGTACGGCTGTTCGGTGCTGGGCGTCGATATTCATCCGCTGGCGAAGTTCACGGCGCGGAAGACTTCGGCGCGCGGAGTGAGCGATCGCGTGGCGTTCGCGATCGGCGACGGCGGGCTGTTGCCGGTGCGGGACGGTGCGATCGATGCGGCGATCTGCATCGGCGCGCCGAGCATCGTCGGGACGGAGCGCTGTCTGTCGGCGATGCGGCGCGCGCTGCGCGCGGGCGGGATGATCGCCGTCAGCGACTGGGTGTGGCGCGACGGTGATGTTCCGGCCGAGGCGATCGTTGAGGGCATCGATCCGCGGTTGCTGACGCTGGATGGCTACGCGGATCTCATCCGTGCCGCAGGTTTCGAGATAGAGTCCGCGGAAGCGCTGCCGCGTACCGCGTGGGACAACTACTACGCTCCGATTCGCAAGAACCTCGCCGCGATTCGGGCGGAACACCCTGATGCGCAAATGGGGCAGATCGACGACGAGTTGCGGATATGGGACAGCGGTCTCGGGCCGGCCTGGTGGGTGTACGGCGTGTTCGTCGCGCGGGCGGTGTGAGGCACCGGCTCACTCGAGGGCCAGGTAGCGGCGTCCCTTGTTGTCGAAGCTGAACTGGGGCTCGAAGACGAGGATGAGCCCACGTTCGCTCTGCGGCACCTGGATACAGACATTCCCTTCGGCGAAGCCGCCGGGGAACAGCTTCGCATCGAGCTCGTCGGGGACATCGAAGCCGCACGATGCGCCGTCGCCGTAGGGCTCGTACACCTTGTTTCCGGATCCGGTCATCGAGAAGTTCCCGTCGGCGAGGTCGGTCGTCTCTTCGCCGGAGCCCACCGCCTTCACGCGGAGACGTACGAGGACGTAGCGATTGCCCGCAACGGGCGTCGAAGGAAACGACGACGCTCGCGCGATGACGTCGTTCGCGTCGAGATTGACGCTCAGTACCGTCACGTCGGCGTCGTCGCTGCGGACAGTCGTGCCGATCGCGACGGCCTCCGCGCGCGACGTGCCGGGGCCGGTGGCCGCGGGCGTCTTGTCATCGGATGAGGAGCTGTCGCCAAATGTTGTGTCGGTGTCGCACGGCTTCGGGTCGTCCGTTGTGACCTTCCATTCGCCGTCCTGCCGCACCCAGTACTCCGGGAATTCGTCGCTGCTGTCGTCTGAAAGGTCGTCGCCATTGATCGTGGCCGTACTGTCGACGAACGCTTTGCCACCCTCGTAACGCACGCCCGTGACCTCGACTTTGATGTCCTCGTCTTTCAGGTCGCCGATGAATCCCTTTACGAGTGCGAGCAGCCCAACAAAGTCGTCGAGCGGGCACCGCTTCCTGAAGTCGGCGGCGAAGTAGGCGTAGCTCTTCACAGCGCCGTCCGCAAAGATGCCCTTTTGAAAGGACGCGGCGAGCTCGCGCAGCTCCGCTTCGTGCGAGCGCAGGTCTTTCTCATCGGCGGAAGGCTTCGCCGTCGCGGTGGCTCCGGGCGACGACGGGCCCGTGATGGGTGACGGCTTGTCGCTCCCGCCGCCGCAGGCTGCGGCGAGCATAGCTCCGGACGCCGCGAGGATGAAGATCAGCCGCCGCATGGGGATACCTCCAAACGCATCTCAGGAAGTATCGGCCCGTGAGACGGCCGGCGCGAGGGCGAAGGAGGGCCGCAAGGCGTGCGTAGCCGCCGCCTGGAGCCGGGCTTCGTGGCAGGGCCCGCACGACCACTCCGCGCATATTGCCAGCCGTTGCTAGGCCCGCCGGCGATCGGCTAGGCTTTCAATGTAAGGACTGGTGTCCTTACTTATGATGGAGGGGAGTGCTATGGTTGCCGAACCCAAGCCCAAGAAGACGCGGCGCCCGCGGCGCGAGCCCGTAATCACGGTCGCGAGGATGACGAGCAAGGGACAGATTACGGTCCCGAAGTTCGTGCGCGATCACTTCGACTTCAAGCCCGGCGATGATGTGATATTTGTCGAAGACGAGCACGGCATGCATATCCGGCGGAATTTCAAGATCAAGAACCTCAAGAAATGGCAGGCGTACTTCAAGGATCTGAAGGGTCGCGATAGCGACGAAGTACTCGCGGACTGGCGTGGGCATTGACGACGGCTGTCGATACGAACATCTTCCTCGATCTACTGATTCCGAATCCAAAATGGGAGGAGTCGTCGCGCGTGGCAGTCGGCCGTGCCGTCGACGACGGCGGCGCGATCATCGGCGAAACCGTGTTCGCCGAGCTGGCGGTGCGGTTTGGGTCACCGGCGCACGTGCAGGCATTCCTGACGGATCTCGGTATCGCCTATGTGCCGTCCAACAGGATTGCACTCTTCCGCGCAGGCGCTGCGTGGCGAGACTATTCCGCGCGGCGACCCAAGGGGGTTTCGTGTCCGCGCTGCGGTCGCCGCACAACCGTCGTCTGTTCGAGTTGCAGCGAAGCGATCGCGCCACGCCAGCATCTGATCGCAGACTTCATCGTCGGCGCGCACGCGTTCACGCACGCCGACCAGCTCTTGACGCGCGATCTTGGCTACTACGGCACGTACTTCCCGGATCTCGTGCTGGCCTAACGACTCACCCTACGGTCGTGCCGCCTTCATCGCCGGCAAACACGCGCGCGAGGGCGCCGGCGGCGGTGCCGTTGATGATGTGCGTGGCGCAGCCGCCAGCCGCGGCGCTGGCCGCGGCTTCGAGTTTGGGGATCATGCCGCCGGCTGCTGCGCCGCTGGCGATCATCGCGCTCGCTTCGGTGGGCGTGAGGTGCGCGAGCGGGCGCTTGTCAGCGTCGAGCACGGCATCGACGTCCGTGAGGAAGACGAGGCGGCGTGCTCCTAGCGCGGCGGCGATCTCGCCGGCGGCGGCGTCGGCGTTGGTGTTCAGGAGCTGCGACGATGCGAGGCCGCTCGTATCGATCGCGATCGGCGCGATGACGGGCAGGTAGCCGTGGCCGAGCAGGTCGGCGATGGGCGCCGGGTTGACGCGGTCGATCTTGCCGACGAAGCCGAGCGCGTCATCGTATCGCTGCGCTTGCAGCACGCCCGCATCGGCGCCGGTGAGGCCGATCGCGGGCGCGCCGAACGCGCTCAGCTCCGCGACGAGCTGCGTGTTGACGATGCCGGCAAGCACGGCGACAACGACCTCGAGCGACGCGGCTTCGGTGACGCGGAGGCCGCGCACGAACTTCGCTTCGATACCCACGCGGGCGAGCCAGGCGCTGATCGTCGCGCCGCCACCGTGCACGACGACGATGCGGCGGCCGTCGCGATGCGCCGACGCGATGTCGTGCAGCGACGTGTCGTGCGCGCCGAGTGTGGAGCCGCCGAGTTTGACGACGGTGATGACGGAGGCGGCGTCAGGTGGTGTAGTCACTGTTGATGTGTACGTACTCCGGCGTCATGTCGCAGCCCCAGGCCGTCGCGGCGGCGTTGCCGATGGCCAGGTCGACGCGCAGGAGTACCTCCTCGCTGCGAAGATACTTGCTGGCGGCTCGCGCGTCGAATGCGACGATGCCGCGATCGTAGACGGCGATATCGCCGAGCCAGACGCGGGCGCGTTCGACGTTGATGCGCGCGTAGCTGCGGCCCACCGCCATCAGCAGCCGCCCCCAGTTCGGGTCGTTGCCGTGGACGGCAGTTTTGACCAGCGGAGATGCCGTGACGGTGCGCGCGGCGTCGCGCGCTTCCTTCTCGTTCGCGGCGCCCTCGATGCGCACCTCGATCAGCTTCTCCGCGCCCTCGCCGTCACGCGCGAGCATCCGCGCCATGACGATGCAGACGTAGCGGAGCGCGTGCTCGAACGCGGGCGCAGAGGCATGCGCGGCGTCGATCGTATCGCCGCCGGCGGCGCCGTTGGCGAAGATCGCCGTCGTGTCGCTCGTGCTTGTGTCGCCATCGACACTCATCATGTTCAACGAGTCGGCGACGGCGGCTCGGAGCGTGTCGCGGAGGTAGCGGCGGTTCGCCGCGGCGTCGGTCGTGATGAAGCAGAACATCGTTGCCATGTCGGGGTGGATCATGCCGCTGCCCTTGGCGACGGCGCCGATCGTGTAGGTGCGGCCGCCATCGCGGAAGCGCACGGCGATGGTCTTCGGGTGCGTGTCGGTGGTGATGATGGCGCTCGCGAAGTCGTGGCCGCCGTCCGCGCTCAACTTGATGCGACGCGTGCCGGTGCGCACCTTGTCCATCGGCAGCACGCGGCCAATGACGCCCGTGCTTCCAACCAACATCTCCGTATAGTGGGCCTGGCCGCCGAGCTGCGTGGCGGCGAGCGCGCACATCTCCTCCGCGTCGATCATGCCAGGCACGCCGGTACCGGTGTTAGCGATGCCGGAGTTGACGATGACGCCGCGCGCGTGGCCATCGCGCACATTGCGCTGCGAGACGATGACGGCAGCGCCTTTCACCGTATTGCGCGTGAACATGCCCGCGACCGTCGCGAGGCGATCGGACGCGAGGATGCCGACATCGAGCTTGCCGGGGCCGGGCGTCTTGATGCCTGCGTAGACGGCGCCGGCGACGAAGCCCTTCGGGCTGGTCGCGCTGCCGTTTTCGATGACCGTGACGCCGGGTGGTGGCTTCGGCGGATTCATCGGAGCCCGAGCGGGCGTTTTCTTCGCCACTAGGGGAAGAGCCCAAGCGTCTGGAGGCCGGTGGTTTCGGGCAGGCCGAACATGAGGTTCATGCACTGCACCATCGCGCCCGCCGCTCCCTTGCCGAGATTGTCGAGCGCGGACGCGACGACGATCTGCCCCGTTTCGAGATTGATGCTGGGGTGGATGACGCAGTAGTTCGTGCCGGCGAGGTGCTTCGTCGAGGGCGGCGTGTCGGAGACGTGCACGAACGGCGCGTCGGCGTAGAAGTCGCGGTAGAGCGCCATGATGCCACTGCGGTCGAGCGACACGCCGGCGCGCAGCTCGGCGTAGCAGGTGCTGAGGATGCCGCGCGTCATCGGCGTATAGTGCGGGACGAACGTGATCTCCGGCGCGGGCGCTTCGGCCAGCAGGCCGAGTTCCTGCGTCATCTCCGGGCGGTGGCGGTGGCCGTCGAGGCCGTACGGCGCGACGTTCTCGTCCGCCTCGGAGAAGTGCACGGCGAGGCCGAGCGCGCGGCCGGCGCCGGAGAGGCCGGTCTTGGTGTCGGCGATGACGCGTTTTTCGATCAGCCCGCGCGCGAAGAGCGGTGCGAGCGCGAGGATGACGCCGGTCGCGTGGCAGCCGGGGACGGCGATCAGCTTCGACGCGGCGATCTCGTCGTGGTGCAGCTCCGGCAGCCCGAAGACGGCGCGTGCGAGCAGGTGCGGCGCGGGGTGCGTGACCTTGTACGCGGCCTCGTACTCCTCGACGCGCTTGAGCCGGAAGTCGGCGCTGACATCGATGATCGGCACGCCGGCATCGATCAGCGGCACGAGCTGCTCGGCGGCAGCGCCGTGCGGCAGTGCGGAGAAGACGACATCAAGGCCGGCGGTGTCGAGCGTCTCGGTGATCGGCAGGTCGATCGCGAAGAGGTGCGGGAACACCTCCGGCAGCCGCTTGCCGGCGGCGCTGCGCCCGGTGACGCCCGCGAGCCGCACGCCCGGATGCACATGCAGCAGCCGCGCCAGCTCAGCGCCAACGTAGCCAGTGACGTTCAGGATACCGACGGATTTCGTCATAACGGACAGATTATCGGGTTAGGGTGTGGGATGCGAGTTGGGGCCTATTGGGATGACGGTTGTGAGGTAGCGTCCCCGAACATTCGGGCGACCGCAAACTCCTCCTCAGGCGTTGAACCTGGCGTAACTGAATCCCTTAGTTCCTCCCGGAAGCGATCTACTTCGAGCCACTTGGCCAGATCTGCAAGCGAGAAGTCGTAGCCGTCGTGGAACGAGTTGGATACGTACCCGCTTAAGAAGGTCGCGATGTTCGGCGGGTTACTCTTGAAAACGCCGACAACGTAGTCCGTCACAAGTGCAGGGTCTTTGATCTCGTTGAGAATACGAGACGCCCAATACGGCCGATCAACTAAGATATCTAGCTTGGGTCCGACATACTCGTGAGCCACCAGCGCGCAACGGGCTGGTAAGCCGCGACGATTCAATCCCCCGCAAGGCCGGACTCAAGTGCGACGAGCAAACAATCAGCAAGCGCGGCGCAACCTTGCTGAGGGTACCCTCGTCGCGTCACAAGTCAGCGTTGGCGGCGTTCCTCTCGCCACACTCGCAGGATTGTGGACGTGATGCCCCACCCTGCACGAAGGCTGTTGACCATCGAGCCGCTCACTTTGGACCGGCCCTTTCGCCGCCGCAACCCAACCAGAACCTGTTCTATCCCTACGTCGCGGAAAGCGGCCCGCGCGATGAGTTCGGCCGTCCAGCCGTAGGTAGCCTCCGTCAAGCCGAACGAGCGCAACGTTGGGCCGTCGATCACCTTAAGAGACGGCAGGTCATTCAGCCCACAGTGCGCGAGGCGATTCAGGAGCGCGACTAACACACGATTCCCGTAGCGCTGCTGCCACGGCATCGCCCCTGGTTGAATCGCTCCCTCTCGGACGCCCAGCGCAAGCCGCGTGCGTCTCGACCGTACGAACTCGACCAACTCGGCGATTCGTTCGCCGTTCTCACTCGCGTCGCCGTCGAGGAATACATAGATGCTGGCATCGGGCGCTGCGCGCACGCCTGCCATACAGGCCGATCCGTAGCCGCGCCGTTCTTCGCGGACGACGCGGGCGCCTGCCGTCCGCGCGAGTTCGGCAGTCCGATCGGTGCTCCCGTTATCGACAACAATGATCTCGTCGATTGCGGCCCGGGGGATCGATTCGACTGCCGAGACGATGCCCGCTTCCTCGTTCAGCGCCGGCAGAATCGCCACCCGGCTCATCATTCAGCCTCTCGGGAAAGGACGCGCACGCCATCTTGACTGAACACCTCGGTAAAGCCCCAGTCCGTAAGTTCACCGAGTACGCGATCGTAGCCTTCCCCGGCTGCCTGTCGAGTGATTGGAAGGGTCGTGTCGACTATCACCCACTCTGCTGCCGGCGGAACGTTCGGGAATTCGAAGCTGGACTCCCGTTGCGACAGATGGGGGAGCAGCGTGTTCTGCGCGCTGACACTCGCCTCTTGAGGGATCCGCCGGATCGCCGCGTTGATCACCTCGCGGTGTGCGGGGTCCGGTGCATAGCGTACCGTTCGAGGTGAGTAGGGGCTCGAGAGCACGAACGCGATCACCGCAGACGCAACAATCAAAGCCGTCGCACTATACGCCGCCAATGCAGCACGTTTCCTTGTGGTCACCACCCGGATCGGTCCACGGCAATGCGCGACGTCTCCTATCGCAAGAGCTGTTGCGGTGAATAGAAGTGCGAACGACGCGACACCGTACTGAAGGTCGACGCGGGACTGCTGCTGATGGTCTGACAGGCCATTGAGCGCCGCCGACGGCAGCGCGAGGAGAATGGCCGGGGAGAGGATCGCAACCCAGCCGGCAGACGCGAGCAGGCTCAGCAGCGAGGGCATCGTTTCAGTCGCGAGATGAGACGCACCTCGTGACACAGCGACCGGGACGGCGGTTGCGAACGACGTGTCGGCGAACAGGTACGCGAATCGTTCGTTGAGGTCGCTGCCGCCTCCCCTCACGAGCGGCATGATGATGAAAACCGTCGATAGCCCCCACAGGATCCCGGACCCAGCAAGTGCTGCGCCATGCCGGCGTTCACCGCGGATCCACACGAGCACGCCAAACATGAGCGCCACGAGGGCCATGTCTTCCTTCAATAGCAGTACCGGTGCGACCGCGAGGACGGCCGCCAGCGGCCGCTTTGCCGAGAGGAAGTAGAGGCCGGTGAACAGAAAGAACGGCGACAGCAGCTCCGGGTGGAAGTCGAAGTCGAGCGCGCGGTGGAGCGCCGGACTCATCAGGTAGGCGACCGCCACGCCCAGAGCGACGACCGGCATGTCTGTCAGTCGCCGTGTCGCATAAAACAATGGCACCGCCGCGAGGCCCACCAGGGCCGCCTGGATGATGAGCAGCGTCTCCGGTCCACCGCCGAGCCTGTAGATTGCGGCGAAGATGAGCAGCACCGGCTCCACGTGCTGGCCGGCGAAGTTGTATTCGACGAAAGACGTCTCGAACCAACGCCCACGGGACGTGTTAAAGATGATCTGGTCGAAGAAGCCGAAGTCATAGGCCGTGCTTTCGTAGTACGCATGACGCCTCACCGCAAGGCTCGCGAAGAGCCAGGCGGCTGCGAGCGAGCCGAGCCACACCACCGCCTCACACCAGCGTTCGACGAGCCGCCGCCGGAGAGTTACAGGCTCCAGCCAGCGCCGCAGCCC
>CAYWOO010000140.1:0-15738 GCA_964458665.1 uncultured Dehalococcoidia bacterium | reverse complement strand
TGGTACCCCCGGCAGGACTCGAACCTGCGCACATGGTTTAGGAAACCACTGCTCTATCCTCTGAGCTACGGGGGCGTAGTCGCAGTATATCGAGCAGAGTTCGCGCCATGGGCCCCGCAACTCACATAGCGGACTGCTCGTACCAGCCGAGGACACGCAGCGCCCGCAGCGTATTCCACCGGCTTGGCCGGCCATCGCCGTCCTCGAGCGCAAAGTGGACCTTGCCGGGATGCGTGTTCTCCAGCGGCCACGTGCCATCGGGCTGCCGTTTGGATCGGAGCACATCGATCGCTTCGTCCACGCGCGCGTCCGCCACGCCCCCGACCGCGCGGAAGTAGTCGAGGGCACGCAGCACGTCGTAGTGCCAGCGGATGGGAAACGAGAACTGCAGCCAGGCCGCGTTGACGACTTCGCCGGTGCTCTTGCGCCGCATCAGCTTTCGTTCGAGGAGGTACTCCTCGCCCCGGCGTCGGGCCGCGATCGATTCCGGCGAGCCACCGGTTGCGCGCTCGTGCGCCGACAGTCCTTCCAGGACGTTGATCGTGGTCGCGAACGACGAGCGCACGGAGCCGTTCTCCGCCTCGCAGTTCCACCCGCCGTCCTCGAGCTGCTCACCAAGCAGGCGGGCGACCACGTCGGCGACATCTTGCTCGAAGTACGTGCCCAATGTGACGATCCTGCCATTGATGCACGGCTCGACCTCGCCGCTGAAGAACGGCTGCCCGGCCTGCTCCCAACGGCAGTGGTCTTTGACCGCCACCACCGCGCGGCGCACTCGGTCCGGGCTCGGGTCAACCCCAAAATCATGCAGCAGTTGGAGTGTTGGCAGCGTGGCCGTCCACGGCTGGCCCTGGTTCTCGTCGCGCCAGTTGAAGCTCTGCGCGGGAAAGCACGCGCCTCCCGCCCACTGGCCATCTTCGCCCTGCAACGCCAGCAGTCTGGCGCCCCAGCCCTCGATGGCCACCCGCGCCCGCTCCGCCGCGACGACTTCGGCAGGCGCATGGACAAGATCGCGCAATACCTGCCAGCGGATGGCGGGGTCTGAGTCGAGCAGCCAGTCCAGTACGGTCATGGGGCTGAGTCTAGCGCGCCGATGAAAAGGGTGTCGAGGACGGCTGGAGGGCCACCCGCGCCCTCGCGGCCAGGTTCGGGGTCAGCTACGTCACGGCGATGAGAATCCCACGTCCGAGACGCCGGACGCTACAGAAACGCGTAGTCCGCCGGATCCGGCGCCAGCGTTTGCTGCCAGTACTCCTGGAGGTTGAACGGCCAGTTCTGCGCGACGCGGCCGCTCTCGTTCTTGTACCAGCTATTCACGCTCGATGCACCCCACGTCCGCAGGCGGTTCGCTTCGTCGATGCGGACGTTGTATGCGTCGTGCGCCGCCGGCTTGCAGTCCATCGCGCGGTGCCCGTCTTCGAGCAGCAGGCGCAGACAACCGAGCACGTACCGCACCTCGCACTCGGAGAAGAAGATGATGCTGCCGTTGACGACGATGTTCGTGTTCGGCCCGTACAGCATGAAGAAGTTCGGGAAGTTCGGCACGGTGATCCCCATGTACGCGCGCGCATCGCCGTCCCACTGCTCATTGATGTCGACGCCGCCGCGCCCTGTCACCTTCATCGGCGTCAGGAAGCGCGACGCCTGGAAGCCTGTACCGTAGATGACCACGTCGGCTGCCCGCTCGTCGCCATCGGCCGTGACCACGCCGTTCGGCGTGATCTCTTTGATCGATTCAGTGATCAGATGGACGTGCTCGCGCTTCATCGTCTCCGCCCAGGCGCCGTTGTCGATCAACACGCGCTTCGCCGTCGGCGGATACGACGGCAGAATCTTCGCCAGCAACTCGGGCCGGCCGGCGTACTGCGCCTGCAAGTACATCGTCAGCAGCGCGCGCACCTGGTCGTTCGCCTCGCTGACGGAACGATCCTGGTGCGGCCATGCTGGGTCGACGGTCGCCGCTGGCAGCAGCCCATCCGTCGAGTTCCAGAACAACCAGAAGCGATACCAGTGCATGTAGTGCGGCACGTGCAGGAAGAGCCAGTTCAGGCCCGCCGGCACGTCATCGTGATACGTCGGCGCCGGGAAGAACCAGTTCGCCGTCCGCTGGTAGATATCCAGCTCCGCGACCTCGTTCGCGATCAGCGGGATGAATTGCGCGGCACTGGCGCCCGTACCAACGACGGCGACGCGTTTCCCCTTCAGGTCCACGCGGTGATCCCAGCGCGCCGAGTGGAACGACGGCCCCTCGAACGCGTCCCGGCCGGCAATCTCCGGCATCTTCGGCCGGTTCAACTGCCCGACGGCGCTGATCACCGCCTGCGCCTCGATCGTCTCGTCGCGGCCGTCCGGCGTGCGCAGGCACACCGCCCACAAGCAGCGCTGCTCATCGAACGTCGCCGAGACCACCTCCGTGTTGAACCGGATGTGCTCGCGCAGGCCGTACTCGTCGACGCATTCGCGGAAGTAGTCCAGCAGCACGTCCTGCGGCGAGAAGTACTTCGGCCAGTCGATCTTCTGCGCGAATGAATAACTGTAGAAGGCGTTCGAGACATCGACGCGCGCGCCAGGATACGTATTCTCAAACCACGTGCCGCCCACGTCTTCGTTCTTCTCGATGACAACGAACGGCACACCGGCTTGCTTGAGCCGAATCGCCGCCAGGATGCCCGACATGCCGGCGCCGATGATCGCGACGTGGAACGGCGTACGACCGTCGTACCGCCACGTCGGGGCGCGCGGGTCCTCGTCGCCCGGGGCCAACTCTTCGACCAGCAACGGAATGTACTCGTCCGAAGCAGGCGCGCCGGTCATCCAGCCGGTGATGGCGCGCAGGTCGTCTTCGATGCGGCGGGATGGTGCGGCCGCACGTCCGTCGCGGATTGCCTTCAGGGCGTCGAACGCCAGCGCCTTTGCTGCCTGCTGCTGCGCGTCCGTCATGCCGCCCTGCGGCACGCCAGGCACCATAGCCGGCGGCCGCAAGTCATCCCGGAGCAACGATAGGTCGCCCGTCACCTGCGCCAGCGCCGGGATCAGCGCCGGCAGAAACGCGTCCTCCAGCGCTGCCCGCATGGCCTCATCGTCGGCGGTGATCGGCTCGATGGCGCGAGAAATGGCCAAGATCGGGCTCCCTCAGAACTTCCTGTTGGTCGCCAAGTATACCGCCCGATCTCACGGCGCCGGCGTCGGTGGCAACTTCTCCAGGTAAGCGATCGCGGCATCGCGTTGTGGATCGCGCTTCGCGATGATGTCATCCGTCGTGCGCGCAACGATCTCGTCCGGCGTGATGCCGACGCCGTTCAGCTCAACCGACGTCTTCGGCCCCTGCAGCAGCCCGAACGTGACCGCCAGCCCGGACCCATCTCCCAGACCCGCCACGTGGGTCTCGCCGATGCAGCCGGCGCTCGTCGTGCCCACAATGTGCGCGAGCCCATACTCTCGCAGCGTCAGCGCGAAACTCTCGGACATCGACGCCGCGCCGTCGTCAATGAGGATCGCCGTCGGCGCGACCTTCTCGAGCACATCGCCGGATGCCCGCGTTTCGCGCACAATGCCGTCGCGCTCCCGCGAGCGGACGATGACGCCTTCCGTCACAAACAGGCTGATAACCTCGTCATCCAGAACCCCGCCCGGGTTCCCGCGCAGATCGATCACCCACTTGGCGATCTTGTCCTTATTGAATCGCGTCAGGATGACCCGGACCTGGTTCGCCAGGCCCGGGCCCGTCCACTCGCGAATGCGCACATACCCGATATCGTGGTTGAGAACGCTGGACTGCACATTGGGTGGCGTGTACGCCACGCGCTTGAGCTTCAGGGTCAGTTCGCTGATCAATCCTGGACGGCGCACCCGCAGCTCCGCTGTCGAGCCTTCCTCGCCTTCGGCTATCAGCAGCACCGCATCGAGCGGACCTTCGCCCGCGGCATCATCGCAGTCGATGCTGACAATCGCGTCTCCCCGGCGTAGTCCCGCAGTGGACGCGGGGCTGAACGACTCGGTCTCCGTCACGACGGGAGGGCTGCCGCTCAGTGTCATCCCGAAGCCACTCAGCGGCCTGTTGTTAAACGTGTCTTCGCCGGAGTCATCGGCCGATGGGCCAAGGAAATACGTATGACAGTCGTTCAGACTGCGCGCCATGGCGCTGATCGCTGTGAATCGCGTGAGGGGATCATCGCGCAACAAGGACGGCAGCGCCACGTACGCGCTTCGGAACGCCGCGAGGTCGACCGCGCGATCGCCGCCGAAGTACGGCGCGCTCGGTTCGGATAAGTCCGCCGCGGCGGCCGCTTTCCGCACGCCGTCCCATGCGGCTGCGAGCAGCCCCGCTTCATCGACCGCCGTCACATGCTCATCAACCATCCGGGTAAAGGCGACTTCAATCACACCGACGCCGCCGCTACGCAGCAACTCCTGCCGGGGCGGCAGCGGCGTCGAAAGAGGCCGCGGCGTCGCGGATGCGGCGCGAATCACGGTTGTGCGCGTCTGCGTTCTCGACGTGCCGCACGCGACGGCCGCAACGGCCATGATGGCGTAACAAATCTTGACAGCCCAACGCATGCGATGCGCCTCCGAGTTCAGCCCGCTCGCCCCGTGTGCGGAGCACGAAGATCGACCGCGCCAATGGCGCCATATCGAATTGAGGGTGGCCAGCGCGACGCAAAAGCGTGGGGCATAGCCGCCCTCAACTGTGAGTCCGGCAACGCAGACCGACGCGACAAAACCCTCACCGGTGCGTGTGAGACCGCTCGCGAACGTCCAGCATGATGCAACAAGAAAGCGCCCCCGCATTCGGGCGGGGGCGCTTCGTCGTGTACTGGTGGAGATAGGGGGACTCGAACCCCCGACCTCTGCATTGCGAACGCAGCGCTCTCCCAATTGAGCTATATCCCCAGGATAGCGCAGTATAACAGTCGGCGTCGCCGCGGCTCAAACGCTGGCCGTGACCTCAGCCAGCCGCCGCTGCAGATATGCGCGCTCGATGCCGTTCGAGCTGAGCGCGATCGCCGTGCGATACGCGCTCGCCGCCTCCACCATCCGCAGGTCGCGGCGCAGCAGGTCGGCGCGAGCGGCGTGGAGCAGGTGGTACTGCTCCAACTGGCCAGATGAGACGATCGCATCGACGATCGCCAGGCCGTCCGCTGGCGACCGCGCCATCCCTACGGCAACAGCGCGATTCAACTCGACGATTGGCGATGACTGGAGGCGCGTCAGTTCACCGTACAGGGCGGCGATCTGTGGCCAGTCCGTCAGCTCCGCGCGCTCGGCGCCCGCGTGCAATGCGGCGATCGCTGCCTGAATCTGATACGGCCCAGGGCGGCGCGTCCGCAGCGCGCGCTCGACGATTGCGCAGCCACGGTCGATTTGCTCCCGATACCAGAGCGACCGGTCCTGCTCCTCAAGGACGATCAGCGCGCCGTCCGGCCCGACCCGCGCGTCGCGGCGCGAATCGTGCAGCAGCATCAGTGCGAGCAGGCCCCACACCTCCGGCTCGTCCGGCATCAGCTCCGTCAGCACGCCGGCCAGCCGGATCGCCTCGGCACACAACTCGCGGCGGATCAGCGCCTCACCCGCTGTGGCTGCATACCCTTCGTTGAAGACGAGATAGAGCACCTCGAGCACGGCATCGACCCGATCGGGCAGAGCGTGGTCGGGCGGCACGGCATACGGGATGCCGGCATCGCGGATCTTGCGCTTCACACGCACCAGCCGCTGCGCCATCGTCGCCTCCGGTACCAGAAACGCTCGCGCTATCTCTGGCGTCGAGAGCCCGCCCAGCGTTCGCAGCGTCAGCGCCACCTGCGCTTCGCGTCCGAGCGCCGGATGGCAGCACGTGAAGATCAAACGTAGCCGGTCGTCGCGAAACTCCGTCATATCGAGGTCCTCGCCGGATTCCGACGCGTCCACCACACCGAGATCAGCCGCAAGCAGCTGCTCCTTCTCGGCGAGGGTACGGTCGCGGCGCAGGCGATCGATCGCCTTGCGCCGTGCCGTCGTCGTGATCCATGCCGCCGGGTTCGCCGGCACGCCATCGAGAGGCCACCGCACCAAGGCCACGGCGAGCGCTTCCTGAAACAAGTCCTCTGCCAACTCGAAATCGCGGACGATGCGGATCAACGACGCCAGCACGCGCCCGGACTCTTCGCGGAACACCCGCTCCACTGCCTCGCTCGGATCGGTCAAGAAACGCTCACCGGCGCTCGCTACATCTCCCAGATGGGCCGGACTTCGATGGAGCCGAACTGCGCGCTCGGAATCTTCGCCGCGTACGCAATCGCCTCGTCCAGATCCTTGCAGTCGAGGATGTAGTATCCGCCGAGCTGCTCCTTCGTCTCCGCGAAAGGGCCGTCGGTCGTGCCCGTCTTGCCGCCTCGGACGCGCACCGTCGTGGCGCTGCTGGCCGGGTGTAGGCGGTTGCCGTCCCGGATCACACCCGCCCTGGTAACCTCGTCGCCAAACGCCCCATAGGCGGGCATCAGATCCTCGCCGCGCGAGGCCTCGGCTGCTTGGTCATCAAAGATCAGAAACATGTACTTCACGACTGACTCCTTACGTTTCTTCGCGGGCCGCCTTCGCCCCGCACATCACTACAACGAACGAAGCAGCCGTCGCTCGATATCCCAGCCGCAGCCGCAGTACTACGCCCGCGCGGACGCCGCGCCCAGCCCGATCATTTCTTCCCACCCGGGAATCTCCATGATCGGACGAATCTCGACGCAGCCGTGCGCCGCCGGCGGTATCTTCGCGGCGTACGAGATGGCCTCATCGAGGCCCTTGCAATCGAGCAGGTAGAACCCGCCAAGCGCCTCCTTCGTCTCCGCAAACGGACCATCGGTGACCACCGCCTCCCCGTCGCGGACACGCACAGTGGTCGCCGCCGGCGTCTGGGACAGCGCATCGCACGTAACGTACGCGTTGTGCGCGATCGCCTCGCGCGCAACCGCAACGTGCCCGGCCATATCCTCCGGCGAGCCCGCACTCCGCGGGTCAGACTCATCGACGTAGATCAGGAACATGTATTTCACGGCGCAACTCCTTCATCGCTCCGGGCAGCCACGGTGGCATGCCCAGTATGACGACGAACGCCGGACCGCGAAATCGACAGCCGCCGGCAGCGCCTAGCGCCACTCCGGTGGGTCGACGACCATGCGCTTCTCAGCGAGGTCGATGGACACGATCACATCCGCCAGCGCGGGCAGCAGCAGATCGGCGCCTTCGGAAGGATGCACGCGATACACGTCGTTCGCGCCCGTTTCGATGATCTCTTCCAGCGTGCCGAGCGGCGTCCCATCCCCGCTCACGACGGTCAGCCCCAAGAGCTGGAAGCGGTAGTACTCTCCGTCCGGCAGCGGCGGCAGTTCTGCTTCCGGAATCTGCAGAAGGGCGTGACGGAACTTGTCGGCGCTCTCGCGATCCGGGAACCCCTTGAACGTCAAGTAAAGGTGGCCTTGCGCTTCGCGCGCCCGCAGGACGCTGACCGGCTGCTGCCCGGCCCACAACTTCGCCTTCGCTTTGAAGCGATCGGCGTTATCCGTGAGCGTCTGCACCTTCAGCTCGCCCTTCAGCCCGAAGGGACCCAGCACGCGCCCGACGGCCACAAAGCCAGCGTCCGGTTCGGCCTGCGGCCGCACCGCCTCGGGCTTGGCTGCCGCCGTTGTTGTCGAAGTTTCGGGGTGCTGGTCTCGCGATGGGCGTTCAGCCGCGGGAGTTGGGCCTGGTACGGCGACTCGCCGTTTCGCTGGCCGCGAGGACAACGGCGCGGCACGCTTGCGCGCGGCCGACTTGACGCGCGTCGCGAACGACTTCTTTGGCAATGAGTGCTAGTCGCCGATCTCGAGCGAGGCGTACTCGTCGCGGCGGATCGCCGTGACCTTCAGCAGCGCGCGCATCGACTGCGCGATGCGGCCGCCCTTGCCGATTACTTTGCCGTAATCGTCCTCGGCGACTTCCAGCCGGACAATGACGCGGCCGCGGTCGTCCTCTTCGGACACCTTCACCTCGTCAGGCTTGTCGACAAGCCCCTTGGCGATGTACTCGATCAAATCTTTCATCGTGTCGCCTGTCTCAGCCCCGTCTCAATGCAGTGAGCTTACGCCTCGGTGGCGACTTCCTTCGCCTTCTTCTCTTTCGGCGTAAACACCGGCGCCTCGCCGATGCCCTGGCCGAACAGAATCTTCTGCGCGCGCTCGGATGGGATCGCGCCCTTCGACAACCACTCTCGCGCTTTCGGCTCGTTGACCGTGATCGTCGCTGGATTGGTCAGCGGGTTGTACGTGCCAATCGTCTCGATGAACGCGCCATCGCGCGGCGCGGCCGAGTCGGCCACGACCAGCCGATACTGTGGCTGCTTCTTCTTGCCGACGCGGCGCAGTCGAATTCGTAGCATTGTTCTATCGTCCTCCAAACAGATTCATGAGTCCCGGGCGGTTGTTGGCGAAGCCCTGCATGATCTTCTTCGCCTCCTTCCACTGGTTCAGCAGCTGGTTCACTTCTTGCGGCGTCGTGCCGCTCCCGGTCGCGATCCGCCGGCGTCGGCTGCCGTTGATGATCTCCGGGTGCTTACGCTCCTGCGGCGTCATAGAGTATACGACGGCCTCAGCCTTATTCCAGAATCCTTCATCGAAGCTGTCAACCTTCATCTGGCGCTTGATCTGCCCCATCCCGGGCAGCATGTCGACCAGTTGGTTCATCGGCCCCATCTTCTTGAGCCGCTGAAACTGCTGCATGAAGTCCTCGAGATCGAGGCTCTTCGACTTCATCTTCTTCTCGATCGCCTTGACGTCCTGCTCGCTGATCGAGTCCTTCGCCTTCTCGATCAAGCTGACAAGGTCGCCCATGCCGAGGATGCGCGACGCGAAGCGGTCCGGGAAGAACGGCTCCAGCGCATCCGCCTTCTCGCCCGTGCCGATGAACTTCACCGGGAGCCCGGTCACCGCCCGGATCGAAAGCACGGCGCCGCCCCGCGCGTCGCCATCCATCTTCGACGCGACGATGCCGGTAACACCAAGCTGGTTGTGGAACTCCTGCGCGACGTTGACAGCTTCCTGGCCGGTCATCGCATCGAGCACGAGGATCACTTCGTTTGGGTTCAGCGCGGCGCGCATCTCCGCGATCTCGGTCATCATCTCGCCGTCGATCGTCGAGCGCCCGGCAGTGTCGACGATAACGACGGTCGCGCCCTGCCGCTGCGCTTCCTTCAGCGACGCGGAGCAGAGATCGGGCAGCTTCTGTCCCTCCTCGCCAGCGAACACCGGCATGCCCAGCTGCTTGCCCAGCGACTTCAGCTGCTCGCCCGCCGCCATCCGGTACGGGTCCGCAGCAACGAGCATCGGCTTGGCGCCGCTCTTGCGCAGATGCAACGCCAGCTTCGCGGCGGTCGTCGTCTTACCGGAGCCCTTGAGTCCGACGAGCATGATCACCGTCGGCGGCTTCGAAGCGAGCTGCAGCGTCGACGGGCTGCCGCCGAGGATGTTCACCAGCTCCTCGTTCACGATGCCAATGACCTGCTGCGGCCCTGTCAGGCTCTTGAGCACCTCGGCGCCCAGCGCCCGCTCCCGCACGGAAGCGATGAACTGACGCACAACCTTGAAGTTGACGTCCGCTTCGAGCAACGCAATACGGACCTCGCGCATCGCTTCGTCGAGGTCTTTTTCGTTGATCGTGCCGTGGGAGCCGAGCTTCTGGAAGACTCCAGAAAGCTTGTCGGAAAGCGCTTCTAACATAGACCCCGCATTGTACCCGGCCGGGCCGTGGAGGGCGAAGTCGGACGCAGAAAGCGCCCGTACCCGCCTTCGGCCGTCACACCGAGCCTGTAGCGCGGGCTTTTCAGCCCACGCGGCGTTCGCTTAGGGCTGCATACCTACACGGCCATCGCCGGCCGCCGCTGCGCCCACGGCTGCAGCTGCTCGAACGCGCGCGCAGCGCGCAGCACCAACGAGTCCTCGTACGCCCGGCCGATGACGTGCAGGCCCACCGGCAGCCCGCGCGAGTCGAACCCGCACGGCAGGGACGCCGCCGGCTGACCCGTGAGATTGAACGGGTTCGTGTACGTCATCCAGCCGAACTGCGCGATTTCGGTGCCGGCGACCATCGTCGGCGGCTGGCCTGTGGGGAACGCCGTACACGACATGACCGGCGTCAGCAGCAGATCGTATGTCTCGTGGAAGCGCTGCATCGTCTGCCAGATCGACATGCGACGGCGCTCCGCCTTGATCAGATCCGTGCCCTTCGTCTCTTTTCCGAACGCCAGAAACTGCCGCGCCGGATCGTCGAGCAGCGCCACCTGATCCGGAGTCAGTTCTCCGAGCCACACCGCATCAGCCGTCGCCGCAACCGTGAAGAACGTCAGATCCGCCGATGGGTTCGGGAACCCGGGCGATGCTTCTTCGACCACACACCCGAGATCGGCGAAGCGCTTCGCCGCGGCCTCGCAGATCGCCCGCACTTCCGGCTCAACGGGCGCGAACCCCAGGTCGGCCGACCAGGCGATCCGTAACCCCTTCACGCCAAGATCCACCTCAGCAAGAAAGGACCCCGCGTAGTCGACGATCGAGAACGGGTCTCCCGGCTCGTGGCCCGACATCACGTCGAGCGCCAGCGCCGAATCGGCAACGGTGCGCGTCGTCGGGCCGCGATGCGTCATCGTCGTCCACCCGCCCGGATTGCGCGGGACGCGCCCGTACGTCGGCTTGATGCCGAAGACGCCGCAGAACGATGCGGGGATGCGGATCGATCCGCCGCCATCGCTGCTCAGCGCGATCGGCCCCAGCCCGGCCGCCACCGCTGCGGCAGCCCCGCCGCTCGATCCGCCCGGCGTGCGCGTAAGATCCCACGGATTGTTCGTGGGACCGAACAACCTGTTCTCCGTCATCGGGATGAAGCCAAACTCGGGCGTGTTCGTCTTGCCCAGGTGGACGCCACCCGCATCGATCAGCCGTTTCGCGCAGTACTCCCAACCGTCCGCGATGTGATCCTTGTACAGCAGCGACCCTTTCGTCGTCGGTAACCCCTTGACGTCGAACAGGTCCTTGATCGACACGGGCACGCCGTGCAGCGGCCCCAGCACGTCGCCGCGCATCACGGCCACCTCCGCCTCCGTCGCCGCCGCCATCGCCATTTCCGGCGTCACGAGGCAGTAGGCGTTGAGCGCCGGATTCAGCGCATCAATGCGCTCCAGCAGCGCCCTCGCAACGTCCACCGGCGACAGCTTCTTCGAGCGGATGGCGGCTGCCATCTCGGTCGCGGGCATCCAGGCGATTTCGTCGTGCATATCGAACCCCCGATGAATCGAACCGCTCCGTGGTGGCGTGGCCGGTCGTCTGATGTCGTCCAGAGCGAAGCGAAGGACCTTGTCCGGGCCAGATCCTTCGCTTCGCTCTGGATGACACGGTACGGCTCAGCATGACAACTTTTCGCATGCCCGGCTAGACACACCGACCGCAGCACGCGGACAGGTGCCTGAGGCACGCCACGATGCTATGATCGCTCCACCATGAGCATCACCGTTACCGCCTTCGAACCCGCGAAACACCTCGACGCAGCCGCGCCGCTCCTCGCCGCGCGCCAGGAGCGCGATCGCCAGCGCGACCCCCGCCTGCCTGCGGCGTTCGTCATGGCCGACGCCTGCCGTCCGATCATCGAGCATTCGCTCGAGCAGCCGGGCTGGTACGGCGTCATCGCGCATGACGGCGCTGAGCCCGTCGGCTTCATGATCATGACGCCGCAGCTCTTCGCGCCGACGCACTTCCTCGCATCGTTCTTCCCTCCGCATTCCGCCGCCTCGAACTATCAGCAGCACGCGACCAAGGCCGGCATGGAGTACGATGTTTATCGCGAGATGTACGCCAACCTCGCCGACCACTTCGTCGCCCTCGGCTACTTCGACCATCTCGTCGCCGCATCGCCATCCGATACGGGCATGGCCGACGCGTTCGCGTCGCTGAGCTTCGCCCGACATGCCGTCGCCGCGATGCGCGGCGTCGGCCCGACCGAGAAGACGCAGGCGAAGGTCGAGATGCACCAGGCGAGCGCCGAGGACGCCGCGGTCATCTTCAAGCTCGCCGAAGAACTGACGCTGCACCACGCGAAGTCGCCGATATTCTGGCCGTTCTTGCGCGAGACGGACGAGTCCAGCCACGAGATGCAGAAGGGGCTGCTCACCGATCCGCAGGCGAACGCGCACTGGGTAGCGTACGAGGACGGCAAGCCGATCGGCATGAACACCTTCATGCCGCCTGCGTTCCTCTCGCCGCTGCTCGTCCCGCCGAAGACGGTCTACCTGTTCCAGGGCATCGTCACGTCAGCTGCGCGCACGGGCGGCGTCGGCACGACGATCCTTTCGCGCGGCGTCGAATGGGCGCGTGACCAGGGCTACGAGTACATGACGCTGCACTTCGCGGCGCCGAATCTGCAGGGCGCCCGCTTCTGGCAGAGCAGCGGCTTCGTGCCCGTCGAGTACGGCCTGCGCCGCCGCGTCGACGAGCGCATCGCCTGGGCGAACAAATGACAACAGCAACGTTCGACATGCAAGCGCTCGTTGATGCGATCACGCGCGTCGTGCGCGCCACGAAGGACGACAGCGCGCGATGCGACCAGGTCACGCCGTTCTTGCGGCGATGGATGGACCAGCCCGACCCGCTGCCGGAGAAGTACACCATCCCCTGCGACGGCAAGGCGTGCGGCCACCTGCTCTACACCGATCCCGCCGGCGAGTTCTTCGTCATCTCTGTCGTGTTCCCCAGCGGCACCAGCAGCGGCGTCCACTACCACGGCCAGTGGGGCGTCATCGGCATCCTCGCCGGCACCGACGAGGAGACGAAGTACAGCCGCGACGAGTCCCCCGAAGACGTCCAGGTCGGCCAGGGCTGCGAGCTCACCGCTGTCGAGAAGATCTACTCGCCACCCGGCACCATCACCTACCTGCGCCCGCCGCTCGAAGGCTTCCACCGCGTGCGCGCCGCCGGCGATGAGACGGGCGTCTCGCTGCACATCCTCGGCGGCACACCCGATACGCACATCCACTTCTTCTGCAACGGCGACACCAAACAGCTCGTCGACTTCCCCATGTCCGGCATCATCACCCACGAACCGATGATCAAATAGTCGATCAGTCGATCGGTCTTTCGGTCTCTCAGTCAGTTGATCAGCGCTCCCCTCTCCACGACGTGGAGAGGGGCTTGGGGTGAGGTGCTCGTGCGCTCAGCGAGCTCCGCGTAGCCAGAACCAATTCCGGCTGAGTGACTGAAAGACTGAAAGACCGAGCAACTCTCCCTAATCCTCCCCATCCATCATCTTCGCCGTCCACTCCACCGCGCCTGGCGTGCCCGCGGGGATACCGTGGCGCGCGATGCGTTCGACCGCGCGCAGCGTCCGATCGACATCCGACTCGTCGTTGAAGATATGGAAACAGACGCGCACACGCTTGTCGTTGCACACGCGGCCGACGATCTTGTCGATGCCGTACAGCGCCGCGACGGTCTCGTGCGGATTGAAGTCGCGCACAGTGAACGTGACCATAGCGCTGCGCACCGACGCATCGAGCGGCGTCGTGATGTGCACGCCGTCGATCGCACACAGCCCCGTGACGAAACGGTTCGCTAGCTCGAGGCAACGCGCCTCGATCGCTGGCATACCGATCTCCGCGAACATCTCGAGCGACGTCGCCAGTCCGGCCAGCACCGGTCCGCTATGCGTCGTCAGCTCGAACTTGTGGATCGTGTCGTTGGCGTACGCGAAGTTGCCCTCGAAGTCGTAGTGCCGGTTCGCGCCGTGTACCACCGCCAGCGGCTGCAGCCGCTCGATCAGCTCCCGCCGCACATACATGGCGGCCGCGCCGTCCGGGCCGAGCAGCCACTTGTGCCCCGGCAGCGCCAGCACATCGCAGTCCATCTCCCGCACGTTGAAATCGATGTGTCCGGCCGATTGCGCCGCATCGACCGCGACCAGCGCCCCGCGCGCGTGCGCCATCGCGCAGATCTCGCGCATCGGCAGCCGCGTGCCGCGATTCCACGAGACGTGGCTGAGCAGTAGCAGCTTCACCCGCGGCGTCATCGCCTGCTCGAACGCATCCAACATCGACGCCGCCGTCTCGTCGCGCGACGCGAAGCGCACGATCTTGATCTCGACGGGATCGCGCATCCGCGAGACGTACGCCGGGATCATAACGGCGTTGTGCTCGAGGTTGCACGTCAGCACCTCGTCGCCCGCGCCCAGCCCCAGCCCGCGCAGCACCGTGTTGACGCCCTCGGTCGTCGTGTACATCAGCGCCACTTCGTCGTCGTCCGCGCCGATCAGCGAAGCGAACGCGTGGCGCACACGCCGCACCAGCATCCCCTTCTCGTTGCGCACATCAGGCGACGTCGGTCCGTCGAACGCCTCCCGCTCAAGCCGCCGCTCCATCGCCACCACGACTTCTCGCGACGACGGCCCCGACCACCCCGTGTTGAGGTACACAACCCGTTCAGCCACGGGAAATCGCGCGCGGATGGCGTTCCAGTTCGGCTGCATGGTGCCAGTGTCGCCGCACCAAGAAACGCGCGCAATGATTGCGCCGAGCACCCGCCTACCCCCAACACCTCCCGCCACGTACGATCGCGACGGGAGGTGCTGCGCCGATGTCGTGGTGGGAACTGCTGCTGGTGCCGCTGGGGTTCGCCGTCGGCGCGTACGGCACGCTCGTCGGCGCCGGCGGCGGCTTCGTGCTCGTTCCGGCGCTGCTGCTCATCTACCCGCGCGAGAATCCCGCAAGCATCACGTCGATCTCGCTCTCTGTCGTCTTCTTCAATGCGACATCCGGCGCCGCGGCCTACGCCCGCCTCCGCCGCATTGACTACCGCACGGGCCTCATCTTCGCCGTCGCGTCGCTGCCGGGCGCGGTCGGCGGCGCCTACCTCGTCGGCGCCGTCCCACGCGATGTCTTCCACGTGCTCTTCGGCGGCGTGCTACTGACGCTCGCTGCCTACACGTTCTGGAGCGTCGGCCGCCCGCAGACCATGCGCGCGCCGCTGACCGGGCGTTTCATCATCCGTCGCGTCATGCCCGGCGATGAAGAGGGCGCCGAGTACCGCTACTCCTTCAACATGCTGCACGGCGTCATCTTCAGCGCCGGCATCGGCTTCCTGTCAAGTCTGCTCGGCATCGGCGGCGGCGTCATCCATGTGCCCGTGATGATCACCATCCTGCGCTTCCCCGTACACGTCGCCGTCGCCACCTCGCAGTTCGTACTCGCCTTCATGTCAGCCGAAGGCAGCGCCGTCCACCTGGTCAACGGCGATCTCGCCGGCGACAACGTCGCCCGCGCGCTCCTCATCGCCGCGGGGGCGATACCGGGCGCGCAGGTCGGCGCTCGCCTCGCCCAACGCTTCACGGGCTCCGTCATCGCCCGACTGCTCGTTATCGCCCTCGTCATCGTCGGCATCCGCCTTCTCCTCTCTGGCGTCATATAGGGTGCCCGCCGATTGCGCTTGCCACAACAACCTGATGCACTTCTGAGACCCGCCAACCAGGCGATCAGCGACCAGGAGACCAAACCAAGTGGACTATCTGTGGTGGAAGCACGGCGTCATCTACCAGATCTATCCCCGCAGCTTCCAGGACTCGAACGGCGACGGCATCGGCGATCTGCAGGGCGTCATCGACCGCCTCGACTACCTCAACGACGGCACCGAGCGCTCGCTCGGCGTCGATGCGATCTGGTTCTCGCCGACATTCCCCTCGCCCATGGCCGACTTCGGCTACGACGTC
>CAYWOO010000139.1:0-20187 GCA_964458665.1 uncultured Dehalococcoidia bacterium | reverse complement strand
TCGTTGAAGGCGCGCCACCACGTGTCATGGACGTACGTGAGCACGTTCGTCTTCGCGCAGAGCAGGAGCTTCATGTCCTTCTTGCGCTTGCGGGCAAGGTCGAAGGCGTAGCGGATGGCGCGCTCCGCGCCGAGGCGGGTCGTCACGTGCACTTGCGTCGAGACCTCGTGTGGTGTGCCCTTGTACTGGAAGCCGCCGGCGCCGCTGTAGAGTCCCTCTGTGTTCTCACGCACGACGACGAAATCGATGTCCTTGGGCCCCTTGTTGCGCAGCGGGCACTCGACGCCCTCGAACAGCGTGACGGGGCGCAGGTTGACGTACTGGTCCAGCTCGAATCGCATGCGCAGCAGCAGGCCCTTTTCGAGGATGCCGGGCGCGACATCCGGGTGGCCGATCGCGCCGAGAAAGATGGCGTCGTAGCCGCGCAGCTCCTCGAGGACGGGGTCGGGCAGGATCTCGCCGGTGCGCAGATAGCGCTCGCCGCCCAGGTCGTAGGGCGTCAACTCGTACTTCACACCGGTCATCGCGGCGGCCGCTTCGAGCACTTTCAGGCCCTCGCGGACGACCTCCGGACCGGTACCGTCACCGGCGATCACTGCAATCTTGTACGTCACGTTGCCTCCTCGCCGGTTCTCTCGCCGCGCATTGTCGCATGGGGCGATCTGAGGCGCGAATCGCCGGAGCCGGGCCAGCGAGCGAGCTGGGGTCCGGGCGGTTGAAAGCCACCGTCTCGCGTGCTTGCCGCGGGCGTTGGCTCGAGCGTGAGACTGACAGCGTATAATCTTGCGCGGCCGCACGGCCGCTTCATGCAGAAGAGGAGTCCCGCCATGGCTGAAGTGAAGGTTGCGACGCTGAACCTGTTCAACCGCATGGGGCAGTGGGGGCTGCGGGCGCCATTGGTGATCGATCAACTGGAGGAGTTGCTGCCGGACGTCATCGGGCTGCAGGAAGTGGATATGGTGCTGGACCAGGGGATGTGGATCAGCAAGCAGGTGAACATCCGCCTGCCCGGGCAGCCGCACTACCGCATCAGGCACGCCGTGAACCCCGACCAGCGGGCGAGCTTCCACGGCATCGCGACGATGTCGCGCATCGGCTTCGGCTCGCACGAGATCCTCGATCTGATGACGTTCGAGCGGGTCGCGCAGCGGATGGAGTTCCGCTGCGGCGACCAGCCGTTCTATCTGGTGAACACACACCTGCACTTCCCGCCGGAATCGACGCAAGAGCGTGTCGACCAGCTGAAGTACCTGCTGGCGTGGCTCGACGCGAACCCGCGGCAGCTGCCGACGGTGATCCTCGGCGATTTCAACGCGTACGCCGAGCCGCAAGAGGAAGCCGTGACGATGATGAAGGCGCGCTTCCGCTCGTCGCACGAAGTGGTGCACGGCCGCGAGCCGGAGAAGACGTGGACGACGCCGGTGAACACATTCGACCCGGCGCCGCACGGCACGCTGGACTACATCTTCGTATCGAAGGAGTGGCGCGTGAAGGACGCGGGGCTGGCGTTCCACAAGCCGGCGCAGCACGACCCGAATGTGTATCCGTCGGATCACCTCGGGCTGTTCGCGGTGCTGGAACTGTAGTTCGGTCGCTGGTCGCTGGTCGCTGGGGACGTTCACCACAGAGGCACAGAGGCGCAGAGGTTTGGGGCCTGAGTGCTGGCCGGGACAGGTCTGCTGTTACGCGGGCGGGCGCCTCGATACCCTGACGCTATGGACCTTGGCATTATTGGCTTTCAGCGATCTGGCAAGACGACGATCTTCAACGCCGTGACGAAGGGGAACGCGCAGACGGGCGCGTACGGCGCGGGCGTTCAACCGAATATCGGTGTCGTAAAGGTGCCCGATTCGCGGTTGGACGCGCTGGCGAAGATCTTCGAGCCGAAGAAGTTCACGCTCGCGGACATCCGCTACATCGACTTTCCGGGCGAGGCGTTCTCCGACGGGCAGGGGCCGGGCGCGCAATTCCTGGCGCAGCTGGCCCGTTGTGACGCGCTGATCCACGTCGCGCGCGCGTTCGAAGACGAGACGGTGCCGCACCCGCAGGTGACGATCGACGCCGCGCGCGATATCGCGGCGATGGAGCTGGAGTTGACGTTCGCGGACGCGGCGTTCATCGAGAAGCGGCTGGAGCGGATCGAAGCATCGATGCGGTCCGTGAAGATGGCGGAGCGCGACGTGGCCGAGCGCGAGAAGGTGTTGCTACAGCGACTCAAGACTGGTCTCGAGGCGGACAAGCCGCTGCGTGCGCAGGAGATCAGCGACGAAGAAGCGAAGATGCTGGTGAACTACCAGTTCCTCACCGACAAGCCGCTGCTCATCGTGCTGAACATCGCGGACGACGACGCAGCGCGCGCTGGCGAGATCGAAGCCGAGTACGGTGCGCAGTTCACGGCGACCAAGACTGCCATCGCGGCGATCGCAGGAAAGATCGAGCAGGAGCTGGCGCAGATGTCGGACGAGGATGCGGCGGAGTTCCGCAACGACCTCGGCATCAAGGAGCCGGGGCTCGACCGGATGATCCGCATGTCGTACGCGCTGACCGGGCTGATCTCGTTCTTCACCGTCGGTCCCGACGAGTGCCGCGCCTGGAACGTCGCGACCGGCGAGATGGCGCCGGGCGCGGCGGGCAAGATCCACACCGACCTGGAGCGCGGCTTTATTCGCGCGGAGGTGGTGGGTTGCGACGACCTCATCGCCGCGAACGGCTACCCCGAGGCGAAGAAACGCGGGCAGGTACGGCAGGAGGGGAAGACGTACGTCGTGCAGGACGGGGACTGTCTGAACATTCTGTTTAACGTTTGACTTTCACCACAGAGGCACAGCGACACAGAGTTTCTGTTTGGTTGGGTGAGGTATGGCTGAGTTTGATGATGTTTGGCACGCGGAGTGGTACCGCGGCATGGATGAGGGCGGCGGAAACATCATCGCGGCCATGCGGATGCGCATGGTCGAGGCGAGCGCGGAGCTCGTGGTGATGGAGATGCCGATGACGCCCGGCGTGCGTCAGGGTACGGGCGTGTTCGCGGCGGGCGCGCTGATGCAGCTCGCTGACGTCGCCGCGACGAGTATTTGCCAGCGCGCGGCGGGCTCCACCATGGAGGATCCGAAGCCGTTTCCGCTCTCCGTACAGATCAGCGTCAACCTGCTGCGGAACGTCGGCCACGGCAAGGTGATCTCCGAGTCGCGGATCGTGCATGGCGGACGAACGCTGACGGTTGTGGAGTCGCGGGTGCGCGATGAGGGCGGACGCCTGCTGTGTATCGTGACGAGCACGCACGTGGCGGTGACGCGATGAGCGCCGGCGAGCTGAAATCATTCGATCGGGTGGCGCACGTCTACGATGCGACGCGCGCGATGCCCGCCGAGGTGTCGACTGCCGTTGCCGACGCGATCGCGGCGCTCGCCCGCGAGGTGAGCGCAGAACCACGGCTGGTCGAAGTCGGCATCGGCACCGGCCGCATCGCAGTGCCGCTCACCGAGCGCGGCGTGCGCGTCACGGGCATCGACATATCGCCGGCGATGCTGGGCGTGTTGCTCGGCAAGCAGCGCGACATCGACGTGATGATCGCCGAGTCAGCACGACCGCCGTTTCGGCCGTCCACATTCGACGCTTCGCTGTTCGTGCATGTCCTGCACCTTGTGCCGGACCCCGAGGCGACCGTACGCGCCACGCTAGCGCTCGTGCGGCCAGGCGGCATCGCGATGGCGGGCGGGGACGACCACAGGAGCAGCATCCGCGACGCCGCAGACGGCATCATCCAGCGCACGGTGCGCGAACTGTCGGGCGTGGAGATGGGCGGCTGGCAGCCGTATGCGCAGGGGCAGCAGACGTTCCAGCGCGTCGCGCGGGAACTTGGCGCTGCGGTCGAGGAGCGGCGGATCGCAGCGTGGAGCAGTTCGACGACGGCGCGAAGGATGCTCGAGCGGCTCGAGGCGCGCGACTTCTCATCGGCCTGGAAGATCCCGGAGGCGATCATGCCGGAGTTGCTCGTGCGTGTCCGCCCGCAGTTGGAGGAGTTGTTCGGCGGCATCGAGAAGCCAGCGAGCTTCGAACGGTCGTTCAGCATGATCGTCGCGCGCCTCCCTCGCTGAGTCCTACCCGCTTGACCGGAGGCAGATCCGGCCCCTACAATGCTGCACAACTGAATACGGACTCTTATCCAGAGTGGTGGAGGGATCGGCCCTACGAAGCCCGGCAACCCGCATAGCGGGTGCCAAATCCGACTCGCGAGAGCGAGAGAGATGAGAGAGAACACAGGCTTCTCCACCATATCGGCGGAGATTTTTTGTTGCCTCAGACACCCACTCCCCAAGTGCAACCCATCGTCTGGCGCGACGGCGTGCTGCGCATCCTCGATCAGACGTTGCTGCCCGGCGAGGAGCGCTACATCGAGACGGCGGACTGGCGCGATGTGGCGAACGCGATCCGGCGGCTGGCCGTGCGCGGCGCGCCGCTGATCGGCGTCGCGGCGGCATACGCTCTGGCGCTGGTGGCGCGAAGCGGCGACGACATCGCGGCCGCCGCGGATGAACTGGCGGCGACACGGCCGACGGCGGTGAACCTGCGCTGGGCGCTCGACCGCGTACGTGAGGCATCGGGCGGCGACGCGGTTCGCGCCGAAGCGGAGGCCGTGCGCATTCATGACGAGCAGATCGCGTCGGACGCACGCTGCGGGGAGCTTGGGGCGGCACTGATCGAGAGCGGCGCGACGGTTCTCACCCATTGCAACACCGGATCGCTGGCGACGGGCGGCATCGGCAGCGCGCTCGGTGTCGTGAAGACGGCGCACTGGCAAGGCAAGCGGATCAGCGTGCTGGTCGACGAAACGCGGCCGCTACTGCAGGGCTCGCGCTTGACGGCGTGGGAGCTGGCGCGCGAAGGCATCCCTCACGAGGTAATCGTCGACAGCGCGGCCGCGGGGCTGATCGCGAGGGGGCAGGTACAGGCCGTCGTCGTCGGGGCCGATCGCATCGCGTCGAACGGCGACACGGCGAACAAAGTCGGCACGTATGGACTCGCGCTGGCAGCGCAGGCGCAAGACGTTCCGTTCTACGTGGTAGCGCCAGCGAGCACCATCGACGCGAGCGTCGCGCACGGCAACGCCATCGTCATCGAAGAGCGAGACGCCGACGAGGTAACGTCGATCGCAGCGTTACGAACGTCGCCGGCCGGAACGAACGCGCTCAATCCCGCGTTCGACGTGACGCCGGCGTCGCTGATCACAGCGATCGTCACGGAGCGCGGCGTGCTGCGGGCGCCGTACGACGCGGCGATCGCATCGGCGACGCAGATCGCGACGGCCGCGCGATGACACTGACGGCGACGTTCGCGGTAATCGGTGGTTCAGGATTCTATGAGATCGAGGGGCTGACGGACGTCGCTACGGTGGCGATCGATACGCCGTTCGGTGCCACGTCTGATGGCATTGTGCTGGGGACGCTGGCAGGTGTGCGGATGGCATTTCTGCCGCGCCATGGCGTCGGGCACCGCATCCTGCCGGGCGAGATCCCACAGCGGGCGAACATTTGGGCGCTTGCGTCGTTGGGCGTGGAGTACATCGCGGCGGTGAGCGCGGTGGGCAGCCTGCGCGAACAGATCGTGCCGCTGCACATGGTGGTGCCGGAACAGATCATCGACCGCACGCGTGGCGACCGCGCATCGACGTTCTTCGGGCGCGGCATCGTGGGCCACATCGGCTTCGACCAGCCGTTCTGCCCGGCGCTGAGCGCAGCACTGCATGGCGCGGCGCGCACGTCCGGGGCGACGGCGCACCGAGGCGGGACGTTGGTGGTGATCGAGGGACCGGCGTTCTCGACACGCGCGGAATCGGAGCTATACCGGAGCTGGGGCGCGAACATCATCGGCATGACGACGCTGCCGGAGGCGAAGCTCGCCCGCGAGGCAGGCATCTGTTACGCAATGCTGGCGTGCGTGACGGACTACGACACGTGGCGCGACGGCCACGCATCGGTCTCGGTCGAGATGGTCGTCGCGAACCTGCAACAGAATGTTGCGATCGCACGGGGCATCGTCGCCGGACTGGCGGCCGCGCTGCCGGAGCGGACGTGCGCGTGCGCGAGTGCGCTGTCGAACGCGATCATCACGCCGCTGCACCTGGTGCCGGACGAGACGAAGCGCGAACTGGCGCCGATCCTCGAGCGGGCGCGCGGTGCAGCCTTCGGCCAGACGGGCGGTGAATCATGACCGTCGTCGAGCAGAACTCGGCCGCGATGCCGGACGCGACCCAATATCTAGTGCGAGCCTTGCATGATCGTCAGCAGATCCGGGACATCCTGGAACGCCGGAGGCCGTATGCGGCGTACGCGCTGGGGCAGCTGGAGCCGATGCTGTTCCGGCAGACAGACTGGTGGCTTTCGAGTAGCGCATTGAATCAGGGGCTGATGCTGCATTCGCGCGGCGGCCTCGGCAATGCGACGTTCGCCATGGGCGAGGCGGGGGCGCTGGACGCGTTGCTGAGCGTACACCCCGGACCGCGGCACACGTTCCTGACGTGCGAGCCGCACCATTTGGAGACGATGCTGCGCCACTTCGATCTGGAGCAGCGGCAGACGATGATCCGGATGCACGTGACGGAGTCGACGTTCCAGCCCATCGATGGCCCGGTGCGCCGGCTGACCGGCGCCGACGCGCGCGCGATCAATCGGTTGTATCGCAGCGAGGGCGTGTCGTCGTTCTACTCGGGCCGGCAAATCGAAGATTCGGTGTACTTCGGCGCGGAGCGCGAGGGGGAACTGATCGCCGTCGCGGGCACGCACGTCATTTCCGCCGCCAGCGCGATCGCCGTAGTCGGTAACGTCTACACGCACGCGCGGCATCGTGGGCAGCGATACGCGCAGTGCACGACGAGCGCGGTGACGGAACTGCTGCTCCGGTCATGCCGCGACGTTGTGCTGAGCGTCGATCCGACGAACTCGGCGGCGGTGCGGGCGTATCAGCGGCTGGGGTATGCCGAGGCGGCGCGGCTGATCGAAGGCGCCGCGACGCGCCGTGACGCCACAGGCGGCTCAGCGCTCGTGCGGCGGGCGCTGGCGCGCTTGCGCGGGCGCGGCAAGGGAGGCGAGATCGTGCGCATCCGCGCGTCGCAGTAGGCGACGGCGGTTTAGGAACGAGCAACAGCGCCGACGAGCGCGTGACGAACGAACGAAAGGGAGACACCTTGACCACAGACACGATCAAGCACGACGTACGAGATCTGCGGCTGCGCGAGGAAGGCATCCGCCGCATCGAGTGGGCGGCGCGCGAGATGCCGGTGACGGAGCAGATCCGCGCGCGTTTCGCGAAGGAGAAGCCGCTGAACGGACTGCGCATCGCCGCGTGTCTGCACGTGACGACGGAGACGGCGAACCTGATGATCGCGCTGCGAGACGGCGGCGCCGACATCGCGCTGTGCGCATCGAACCCGCTGAGCACCCAGGACGACGTGGCAGCCGCACTCGTCGCCGAGTACGGCATCTCGACGTTCGCGATCAAAGGCGAGGACAACGAGACGTACTACCGGCACATCGACGCCGTGCTGGACCACAGGCCGCAGTGCACGATGGACGACGGCGCTGACATCGTCGCGCGGCTGCACAAGGACCGTACCGACCTGCTGCCGGCGATCATCGGCGGCACGGAAGAGACGACGACGGGCGTCGTGCGACTGCGTGCGCTGGCGTCCGAAGGGAAGCTCAAGTACCCGATCATCGCGGTGAACGAAGCGAACACGAAGCACATGTTCGATAACCGCTACGGCACGGGCCAGAGCACGATGGACGGCATCACGCGTGCGACGAATGTGCTGTGGGCGGGCAAAACGGTCGTCGTCGTCGGGTACGGCTGGTGTGGCCGCGGTTTCGCGAGCCGCGCGCGCGGCATGGGTGCGCAGGTGGTCGTGACAGAAGTTGACCCGCTGCCCGCGCTGGAGGCCGTGATGGACGGCTTTCGCGTGATGCCGATGGCAGATGCGGCGAAGATCGGCGACATCTTCGTGACGCTGACGGGCGACATCAACGTGCTGGACCGGCACCACATGGAAGTGATGAAGGACGGCGCGATTCTGGCGAACTCCGGCCACTTCAACGACGAGATCAACCTGAAGGCATTGGAATCGATGTCCGAAGCGCGGCGCGAGGTGCGGCCGTTCGTCGAGGAGTACAAGCTGGGCGACGGGCGCAAGATCTTCGTGTTGGGCGAGGGTCGCCTGATCAATTTGGCCGCCGCAGAGGGCCACCCGGCGAGCGTGATGGACATGAGCTTCGCCAACCAGGCGCTCAGCGCGGAGCATCTGGTCGTGAACGAGAAGAAGCTCGAGATCGGCGTCTACCCGGTGCCGCACGACATCGACGCGGAGATCGCGCGGTTCAAGCTGCAGGCGATGGGGATGAACATCGACACGCTGACGGATGAGCAGCACAAGTACCTGACGTCGTGGGAGAGCGGGACGTAACCAAGCACTCGTTGTAGGGGCACGGCGCGCCGTGCCGGCAGCGGGCGCAACGGGTTGCGCCCCTACACTAATCGAAACGCAGCGACAGCGGAGGATAGATGACAACTACGTTCATGAGCGCGCCGTCGCTCTTCCTGACATCTGAGTCGGTCACCGAGGGGCACCCCGACAAGATGTGCGACCAGATCAGCGACGCCGTACTGGACGCGATCCTGAAGGACGATCCGATGGGGCGCGTCGCGTGCGAGACTGCATGCACGACGGGGCTCGTCGTCGTCATCGGCGAGATCACGACGACGACGTACGTCGATATTCCGACGATCGTGCGCGACACGATCCGCGACATCGGCTACAACAACCAGCACTACGGCTTCGACTGGGAGACGTGCGGCGTCATCGTCTCGATCAAGGAGCAGTCGGGCGACATCGCCATGGGGGTGAACAAGGCGCTGGAGGCGAAAGAGGGCGCCTCGATGAAGGACGACCTCGACACGGGCGCCGGCGACCAGGGGATGATGGTGGGCTTTGCCTGCAACGAGACGCCGGAATACATGCCGCTGACGATCGCGCTCGCGCACCGCCTTTGCCGGCAGCTGAGCTATGTACGCAAGAGCGGCGGGCTCAGCTACCTGCGGCCGGACGGCAAGTCGCAGGTGACGGTCGAATACGAGAAGGGTAAGCCGAAGCGCATCGACACCGTCGTGATCTCAACGCAGCACGACGAAGAGATTTCGCGCGAGGCGCTGCAGAACGACATCCTGGAACAGGTAATCAAGCCGATCCTGCCGGCCGAACTCGTAAAGGAGAAGCCGCGCGCGCTGATCAACCCGACCGGGCGCTTCGTCATCGGCGGTCCGATGGGCGACGCGGGGCTGACCGGGCGGAAGATCATCGTCGACACGTACGGCGGCATCGCGCGGCACGGCGGCGGCGCGTTCAGTGGCAAGGACCCGACGAAGGTCGACCGCTCGGCGGCGTACGCGGCACGTTACGTGGCAAAGAACATCGTCGCGGCGGGCCTCGCGGACCGTATCGAGATCCAGCTTTCGTACGCGATCGGCGTCGCGATCCCGACGTCGGTCTCCGTCGAGACGTTCGGCACGGGAAAGATCGACGACGCGCGCATCCAGGGGCTGATTGACGACCACTTCGACCTGCGTCCGTCGGCAATCATCCGCGACCTGCGATTGCGCCGTCCGATCTACCGCGCGACGGCGGCGTACGGCCACTTCGGCCGCGACGACATCGACGCGCCGTGGGAGCACACGGATAAGGCTCCGGCGCTGCGCGCGGATGCGGGGTTGAAGTAGCGGTTAGCTGTTAGCTACTAGCGGTTAGCGGCGGCGTTAGCCGTGCGCTCAAGCCACACAGGTGCATGGGTGCCGAGCGGTGTCGTGGGCAGATCCCAGCGCGGCGGCGTGACGGACATGCGCGTAGCCGGCGCGAGGTGTGTGAGGCTGCCGAACGGCGTGTCGGTCTGCATCATCAGGTCGGCCGGATCGCCGATGCCGGTCGCGGCCGACGGATCACACGTTGTGCCTAGACGTTCGAACCACATCGCGGTCTGGCACAAAGATGCGCGGACGTGCCAGGTGCCGCCCTCGGTGGCACGCCTCGCGAGCGCGAGCATGACGCCGTACGCGGCGAGGTAGCCAGTTGTGTAGTCGCAGGCGGCGGCCGGGATCAGCTGCGGGTGTTGCGGCGAACCCTGCGCGCTGGCGATGCCGGTGACCGTCTGCGCGAGTTGCTCCCAGCCCGGACGCTCGCGCCACGGGCCCTCGTGGCCGTAGCAGTTGATCGAGACGTAGACGATCCCGGGTCGCAGGCGCGCCACGTCGTCAGGACCGAAGCCACGACGCTCCATGGCGCCGCCGCGATACCCCTGCGCGAACACATCGGCACCGCGGACGAGTTTGCGCAGCGTCGACGCATCGACGGGCCGATCGAGATCGAGGAACGCGGAGCGCTTGCCGTGTCCGGTATCCATGACGAACGGTGGAATGCTCGGCAGCTTCGGCGAAGAAATGAGCAGCACGTCGGCGCCGTGCTCCGCCAGGGCACGACCGCACGCCGGGCCGGCAAGGACGCGCGTGAGATCGAGCGCCCGGATGCCCGCGAGCGGACGGTCGCCCTGTGGGAGCGGCTGGGGAGCGGCATCGGCGATGCGGAGTATCTCGACGGCGGGCAGCGGTGCGAGTGCCTGCCCCTGGGGGTGAGCGCGCCACTCGGTGGCGGTCCGAACCATCGCGCCGCACATGCCGACAGCGGCAAGCGAGTCCTCTAGCTCCTGCGCGTTCCTGCGGCGACAGGCTGCGGCGATCTCCTCCGCGTCGAATCCACAACCCAATACGTCGAGGGTGCCCGCGCGCAGATGCGGAAAGCCTCCGTGCAGGTGGATCCAGCGGCCGTCCGCGCATTCGTAGAGCGCAACAGCGGGGTTGCCCTGGTTCGTGCGCGGAGTCGCGTTGCCGTCGAGGCGCTGAAACGCATAGCCGAGCAACGATGCGGCGGCAGCGCGCACGTCGACGCTCACCTGCTGACGCGCGCCACCGCGTTGCGCCCACAGCTCCGACGCGGCGGCGCCGCACGCGGCCAACGCGGCAGCTGCCGCTTCACCAATCGGGAACGTCGATGCGAGGATCGGATCGCGGCCAGTGATCTCGATGGGTGTTTCGGGAGCGAGTACGGTGCCGGCGCGATCGAGGATGGAAGCGGGGTGCATGCGGCCAGTGTAGTTGGGGTTGGGCGAGGCTCACAATCAGCACCGGTGTGTCTGTCGCGGCGGATCTGTGCCTTCTTCGACGTTATCAGCGCTTGCGCCGCCGCAACCGGAGGACCCGGCGGAGCAGGCTGCCGCGGACGGAGGACCAGGCCGCTTCGAGGCGCGCGGACTCGTCGTCCGTGAGGGGCTTGTGGCCAAAGCGGGTGCGTTCGTAGGTGGAGGCAATGTAGGCGACGCCGTTGGTGCCGGGGATGTCGCGGCGGAGGCGGGCGGCCAGCTCGCGTGGGGTTTCGTGCTGCTGCGGACGCGCTTTGCCGAGCGTTGCCAGGCGTACCGTCTTCTCCCAGATTTGCGCGGGACGCGGCAGGCCACCCAGACCAAACTCCCACGCGAACTTGCCGGCTGCGCCTGCGGCGAGCGCCATGCTTAGGACGGCAGCGAGCGCGATGAACGGCCACAGTGGTATGCCGCCGCCACTACTCGTTTCAGCGAGCTGCGGCGCTGTAGGGCCGCCGGGCGAGATGCCGAGATCGATCGGGCCTTCGGACGGATCGTCCTGCGGCCTCGAACCGGCGAGTGGCGCGACTTTGGCAGTGCCAGGGCGGTTGATGACGGGCTGCGAAGGCGTCGGGCTGAACTCCACCCAGCCGATGCCCGGGAAGTAGACTTCGGGCCATGCAAACGCCTGACGCTGCGTGAGCTTGAACGTGTTGCTGTCGCCCTGGCGCTGTAGTGGATCGATGACATAGCCGGTCGCGACGCGCGCGGGGATGCCGATCGCGCGGAGCATGACGGCCATCGCCGACGCGTGATAGTCGAAGTAGCCGCGCTGCGCATCGAACAGGAAGTAGTCGACGCTGTCGTAGCCGGCGGGCGCGGCGGGCACGTTGTAATCGTTCGGAAACGTCCGCAGGTACTTCTCGATCGCGGCGACCGCGGTGTACGGATCCTCCGCGCCGCGCGTGACTTCGCGCGCCTTGGATCGCACCCTGCGCGGAAGCTCGCGCGGCAGATCGAGGTAGCGCGACGTCACCCATGACGGATACTCGGTGCCGGCGGCGCGCAACGCATCGATCGAGGCGATGCTGACGCTGCCAGTGACGGTGTATTCGTCGCCGTTGCTGAGGTGATCGGCCGGCTTGAGGCTGCTGACATCGGGCAGGTCCGCGCCGACGCTGGCGGTGGATGGCTGATCAGACTGCAAGGGCTGTCCGAGGCTGAAGAGACGGTCGTTGTTGCCGCCCTCTACCTTCACGTTAACCGTGACGTCTTGACGGGTGGTCGCGTCGTCCGGTCCACCAGTCGCGCCAGCTGCCGGTGGAATCTTGCCCTCGTTGACCAGCGTGCGGATGCCGGGGTCGAGTGGCACGTCGCTGGTGATGTTCAGCTTCCAGCCGGCGGCCGTGTACTCGTCGAACGACTGCTCGCGGAGAAATGCTGCCATCTCCGGCGTGATCCGCACATCCACCTGCACGGCTTCCTTGCCGGTGAGGCTGATCTTGCCCTGGAACGGGAGGGCGTCTTTGAGGTTGTGGATGTTTACCGGCTTCTTGGCGTTTACGGAGACGAAGACGCGTGCGAGCGGCTCCAGTTGCCGCGTGAGCGGCGCCGTGAAGTCGTCCCAGCGCTCATTGGCGGTGTCGGAGCGCGCGTGCAGCGGCATCATCCACACGAAGATGAGCAGCCCGCACGTGACCCAGAATGTGGCGTTGAGTGTGGACAGGCTGATGAACTCCGGATAGCCAACGCCGTCGCGTTCCCACTGCTGCTCTCGCCGCGCGACGTGCAGGCGCATGACGAGCAGGGCGCCGGAGAGGATGAAGACGACGAGCGAGGTGCTGAAGCGGCCCGGGCTCAGCGCCAGATTCCACATGAGCGCGACGCCGCCGGGCAACAGCCCCAGCGTCGCATTGCGCCAGCGAAAGATCGCCCACGTCGAGAAGTACGCACCCAACCATGTGACGACGAGCAGCAGCACGATGACGGGCAGCGGATCGTTGCTGATGCCGTTCTGCGTGACGGCCGCCCACCACACGTACATGCGGTCGAGGAGGTTGTCGGTGCGGACGTACATCGAGTGTCCGGAGACGACGGCCATCAACTGGAAGAAGACGAGGGTGGCGCCCGTGAGCAGGGCTAACGGATGGACGAGCAGTTCATTCCAGCGCAACCGGGAGAAGAGGTAGCCGGCGACCACCGCGGAGAAGCCGATGGGGAAGAGCGACGGCGTATCGCGCACCCAATGGGCGCTGCTGACCGACGCCGCAACGCTCATGAAGGCGATGGAGGCAAGCACGAACGTCAGCCAGTCTTCCCACGGCACGATGCGACTGAGGCGATCATCGGTGGCTTCGAAGTCGTCATAGCTGCGGCGCTGGAAGATCTCGTCCCAGTTGGCTTCGCGCATCTCGCCTACCCGCCCGACGTTGCCGGTGCATCCTGCGCCATCTCCGCGCCGAGCGCCGTCTGCAGATCGTCCGCATGCTTCACCATGTACGAAAAGACATCCGACGCGGCGAGGGATGCGAAGACGCCGAGCGAGCTTTCGTCGCCGCCGAAGGTGCTGGGCTCCAGGACGATCGCCGCGATCTTGACGCCGCGGCCGTGCAGCATGGCCAGCGACGCCACCCACGCCTCGTCGGTGGACGGCGTGATGACGACGACCGTCGTGTGCCGGCCGAAGCGGCTCGCTTCGTTCGAGAGCATGTCGCCGACCGACACATCACCCCAGGTGCGGGCCATGGCCAGCGATTCGAGAATGCGCGTGTACTGCTGGACGCCGCGCTCCGGGTCGATCACATCGAACCCGCGGCCGTACGACATGAAGCCGACGGTGCGGTTCGCTGTGAGGAAGAATCGCGACACGGACGCTGCGATGCTCACGGCGTACTCCTCGGTGGAATCGTCGCCCTCGCCGGCGTGCACCCCGCGTTGAAGATCGACGATCACCCAGATGTCGCTTGCGGGATCCAGCTCGAACACCTTGACCATGATCTCGCCGGTGCGGGCGGTGCTGGCCCAATGGATGCGATTGAAGCTGTCGCCTGAGGCGTACGGGCGCACGCCGGACGCGTTCGGCGTCACCTGATGCGTGCGGCGGCGGAAGCGGCCTTCGCCCGGCAGGTTCGCCGGCGGCACGAAGAACGCCGGCAGATCGATGGCGCGCGGGTAGACGAGAATGTTCTGCGCATTGCCGAATGCGCGCGTATGGTGGAAGAGCCCGAACGGATCGCCGGTTGTCACCTCGACGGGACCGACGGCGTAGAGACCGCGCCGCACGATCGTCGAGCGCGCGCGAAAGGTCGCCGTGCTCTTTGCGCCCACGGTGACGATCTGGTGCGCGATGTGGCCGGGCATGTCGCTCGGGTCGTTGATCTCCAGCCAGATCTTGGGAAGCCACGTGCGGTTGCGGACGGTGATCCGCTCCTCGTATTGCGAACCTTCCTGCAAGCGATCGGTGCTGCGGTCGGCGGTTATTTCCAGACCGCGAAGGTTGAACCTCGACCACACGTACGAGAGTGGCACGCCCGCCATGAGGACGTACGCCAGCCGCCACGTGAGCCAGAATCCGGTGGAGATAGCCACGATGACGCTGGTGAGCCACAAGAGCGCGACAAACGTCAGCGGACGCTGCGAAACGACAAGCGAACGGACGGCGCGGCCGAGGCGGCGGATGACGCGCACCTAGCGGCTCGCGCGCTGGCCGGCATCGGACGGCCCGGTCGAGGCGGCGGATGGCGCGCCCTGGCGCGCGCGGGCGCCCGGCACGGGGATGCGTTCGAGCGTCTGTTCGACAACCTCCTTGGCCGTGGCGCTCTTCACGCGCGCGGCCGGGGCGATGATGATGCGGTGGCCGAGCGTGGCGTACGCCAGCTCCTTCACGTCGTCGGGCAGGACGAAGTCGCGGCCATCGAGCAGTGCGCGCGCCTGGCACGTGCGGTAGAGGGCGAGCGAGCCGCGCGGCGACGCGCCGAGGTAGACGGAGCCATGCTTCCGTGTCGCATCGACGATGCTGACGATGTACTGCTTGATCAGCGGGTCGACGTAGATGTCTTTGACGGCGGCCTGCATGCTGATGATCTCTGCGGGGCCGGTGACTGCTTCGAGCGCATCAATGGGATGCTGGCGCTGCTGGCCTTCCATGATCAGCACCTCGTCGGTCATCGATGGGTAGCCGAGGTGAATGCGGAGTAGGAAGCGATCGAGCTGCGCCTCCGGCAGCGGGAACGTTCCCTCGTACTCGATGGGGTTCTGCGTGGCGAGCACGATGTACGGCTCGGGCATTTTGTGCGTGACGCCGTCGGCGGTGACCTGCCGCTCTTCCATCGCCTCCAGCAGCGACGACTGCGTCTTGGGCGTGGCGCGGTTGATCTCGTCGGCGAGCACGACCTGCGCCACGATGGGGCCGGGGCGGTACTCGAATTCGCCGGTCTTCTGGTTGTAGATCGAGACTCCGGTGACGTCGCTGGGCAGCAGGTCGGGCGTGAACTGGATGCGGCGGAAGTTGCAGCCGGCCGACACGGCGAGGCTGCGGGCGAGGATGGTCTTGCCGACCCCCGGCACGTCCTCGATCAGCACGTGGCCCTGGCAGAGCAGGGCGACGAGGGCGAGGCGCACCTCGCGCTCCTTGCCGATGATCACCTTCTCGACGTTGCCGATGATGCGCTCGGCGATGATCCTGGGGTCTTCCATACGTCCTCCGTCCGAGGAGCAGCAGCGGGGGTTGTCTCTGTACCTACGCGCGCGGGTGTGAGAAGGTTTCTCGATTATAGCGAATGACGGGTGGGTGACGACGGAAACCACGGACAACGGAAACCACGAAGGACACGGAGGAGCACGAAGGGTTGGTGGGATTGTAGGGGCGCAACCTGTTGCGCCCGCGTTCGGGCGACGGATCCCGATGTTCGACAGCGCAAGACGGAAACCACGAAGGACACAAAGGAGCACGAAGGGTTGGTGGGATTGTAGGGGCGCAACCCGTTGCGCCCGCGTTTGGGCGACCACTGCTGATTTCTAGTATCCGTCCTGACGCGGGGAACTCACAGGCGGGGACGCCTGTGCCACTCGCTGTGTGCGTACTGAGGAAATGGAGCGCGGGCGCCCCGCCCGTCGTGCACCAGCATTCACCACAAGACCAACACCGTGCGCCGATGCGGGCGCCGCGGGTTGCGCTCCTACAACCCGCGGCGTTCGTGGCTAAGCGGCTACCCGGCGAAGTCGGCTTTGGCGCGTTTGACGAGATCGGGATCGAGGGCGAGTTCTACACCGGTCATGGCGAGCGCTTGCGCGGTCTTGAGCATCGATTCGTGGGCGGCATCGGTGATCGCCGCGCCGGTGAACTCAGGCGTGTGGTTGAAGATCATCTGCCCGACGCTGAACGTCGGGTGGATGGACGGCACGATCTGGCTGACGTTGCCCATGTCGGTGCTGCCGGTCGATGCGCCCTTGAGGTCGACGAACTGCGTGCCCAGTGACTCGCCGTTGCGGCGGTACGCCTCGACCATCGGGCGGTTGTTGCGGAGCGGCGCGTACTCCAGGTCTTCGTGCCAGTCCATGGTCAGCGTGCAGCCGGTCGCGAGTGCGCCTGCCTCGAAGCAGGCCTTCACGCGCGCTTTGAGTTCCTTGAGGTAGTTCGGGTGGGCGGCGCGCACGTAGAATGTGCCGGCGGTGCGGTCCGGCACGATGTTCGCCGCTGCGCCGCCGTAGGTGATGATGCCGTGCAACCGCGCATCGCGGCGGATGTGTTGGCGCAACTGGGCGACAGCCTGGTACGCAGTCACCATGGCATCGAGCGCGTTGATGCCTTGTTCCGGGCCGACGGATGCGTGTACCGCCCTGCCGCGGTACTCGATATCGACATGGGCCACGCCGAGCATGGGCGGGTCCGCGAAGTTCACCGCCATCGGGTGCGCCATCATGGCGACATCAATGTCGTCGAACGCGCCCTGGTTCGCCATGATCACCTTGCCGCCCTGCGTCTCCTCGGCCGGCGTGCCGAGGATGACCACGCGGGCATCGCCGGGCTCGATCGCCTTGATCAGGGCGACCGCTGCGCCGACACCCGACGTGGCGATGAGGTTGTGGCCGCAGGCGTGGCCGATCTCCGGGAGCGCGTCGTACTCGGCGCAGACGGCGATGGTGACGGGGCCGTGGCCCCATTCGCCGCGAAACGCGGTTTCCATGCCGTAGACGCCCGTCTGCATCTCGAAGCCGTTTGCCTGCAGGAACGGCACCAACTGGCTCGCGGCGTGATGCTCCTTGAACGCCAACTCCGGATGTGCATGGATCTCGCGTGAGATGCGGATGAGTTCGTCCGCGACGCCGTCGACGGCCGCTTTCGCGCGCTCCTTCGCTGTTTCGATGCGGGTTGCGGTTGTCGTCATGTGTATGCCTCCGTGGTGCGGAAAGCGTACATCGCTGAGGGCCCATGGCGTAGCGAGCGCTGGAGTCGCGGTGGCGCCCTTACCAGTGTTGGGGAGAAACCCTGATTCTCGCGCGTCGGCGGTTGCTGGAGTCTGTGAGGTGTCGATAACAACGGTGACAACTACCAACCCGGTGCACCACACGAAGGAGACGCCCATGGCGATCGACGAAAGCCGAACCGGACTAGAAAACGAATTGAGCCAGGCCCTCGGCGAGCTGCAGATCAGCCTCCAGCAGGCAACCAGCGCGTCAGCAACCATCCAGTCATTGCTGCCCAAGATCGGTGCTATTGGCTCGCTGTTCGACGAGTTGGACGCGGTGATCCGCAGCGGCCGGCAGCAGATCGGCAGCCAGGCGTGCACGGAGCCAGCGACGTACACGCGCCCCACGCTGGTGGTGCCGAACGCGCCGCGGACCGCACCGCAGCCCTTCATCGCGCCGGAGATCACGACGGAGCCGGTGACCATGAGCACGCCTGCCGTCACGGCGGAAGCGTCTACGAGCGCAACCGGCGGCAGCGAGCGCGAGACGCCGGAATCGGTGAAGCGGGCCGAGGCGCAGGGGCTGGTTTGCTTCCGGCTGGAGTTCGAGAGCCGGCCGGGTCCGCTGGACCTGCGCACGGTTGACGATGCCGTGAGCGAACACCCAGCGGTACGCGATGTGGCCCTGCTGGACTACGACGGCCGCAAGGCGACGCTGAAGGTGTGGATAGACGGAAGCGCGAGCCCGAGCGACGTGCAGAGCGCGCTGCTCGAGCGCTCGTCGCAGCTGTTCACCGCGGGCAACGACGTGACGATCGTTGCGCTGGAGGATGTCGCATAGAGCGCGACATCAAGATCGCCTGAGGAATGAGAAGGCCCGCTCGAATCGAGCGGGCCTTCTTTGTTGCCTCACCCCGGCCTTCGGCCACCCCTCTCCACATTGTGGAGAGGGAGCGTTTCGATGAGCAGGCTTGGGAGCGTTATGTCGGTGGCGATCCGATGTTCGGAGCGCGGGCGTTCAGCCCGCGCGGTCGGCGCACGCGACAACCTCACCTCCGCGCTTCGCGCTGGTCCTCTCCGCCCGGCGGAGAGGAGGGCGAACGCGGTCGGAGCGTTTCGGTGTGCGGGCTTGGGGAACGCAATATCGGCGGCGGTCCGATGTTCGGAGCGCGGGCGTTCAGCCCGCGCGGTCGCCGCACGCGACAACCTCACCTCCGCGCTTCGCGCTGGTGCTCTCCGCCCGGCGGAGAGGAGGGCGAACGCGGTCGAAGTGTTTCGTTGTGCGGGCTTGGAGAACGCAATGTCGGCGGCGATCCAATGTTCGGAGCGCGGCCATTCAGCCCGCGCGGTTCGGCGCACGCGACACCTCACCTCCGCGCTTCGCGCTGGTCCTCTCCGCCTGGCGGAGAGGAGGGCGAACGCGGCCGGAGCGTTTCGTTGTGCGGGCGTGGGGAACATCCCTGGGTCGGGCACGAACTCCGTGTGCGTAGGAGCGCTTGCTTCAGAGCCATGGCACAGTACGTCGTTATCTGGCCTTGCGCAGCATCGGCCAAAATGACGGCGAGTCGGCGACCTGGATCGTGCCGGTTACCTCGAAGTCGTGGCGAGCGTAGAGATCGCGGCTGCGCGCGCTGGATGCCTCGAGGTACGCCGGCTTGTGTTCGCGATCGCACTCAGCCAGCACGTGGGAAAGCAGCGCTGACCCAAGGCCCATACCTTGTCGGGCGGGATCGACGCCGATTACGGGGAGGTACCAGAGCGGCTCGTGCGGATGAAACTCGGCCATCTTCTCGAACATGGCGAAGACCTTCTCTTGATCGCTCTCCGGTACCGCTTGCTGGATCATTTCGACGAGCGGCTCCTGATCGGGCTCGACGCCCGGCCGCAGCCAGAGACAGGCACCCATGAAGGCTTCGGTCGCGTACGCAGACTGACCCTCGAAGGACTTGCCGGCGAAGCGGCGAATCAACTCTGGAAAGAACGTCAGGTACTGATGCGAATCAGGAAGCATCCAGCGGAGAACCGGGTCGCCGGTGAACGCCGTAGTCAGCGTCGCGATGGCCCGCTCCTTGTCCGTCGGGTCGACAGTACTGATCGATGGTGCCGTTGCGCTTGTCATGCCGTTCTCCTCTTGCTTGCGCAGATCGTATGCGGGGAAGGGGCTACCAGTCAAGAAGATCTCTTCCGGCGTCCAAGTCGATTACTCGGCGCCTGCGGCGACCCTACTCCTGCCACCGCAGATCCCACAGGCGCACGCTCTCATCGAACCCTTTCGGCACGAACTCGCCGCGGTCGCCGAACAGGAAGTTCTTGCCGGAGAGGAGGCCGCGCACCGTATCCGGCACCAGGATTTCGCCAGCGCCGGCTTTCGCGGCGATCCGCGACGCCAGGATCACCGTCGCGCCGAACAGATCGCCGTCTTCTTCGATCGGCTCCCCCGCATTGAGCCCGATCCGCACGCCAATGCGCTCGTCACCCTCTCCCCCGGTGGGAGAGGGTCGGCCGGAGGCCGGGGAGAGGGGCCGGTCGAACGCCCGCTGCAGCGCGATCGCGCACTCCATCGCCGAGGTGACGCTGCCGAACGACGCCATGAAGCCGTCGCCCAT
>CAYWOO010000138.1:0-3554 GCA_964458665.1 uncultured Dehalococcoidia bacterium | reverse complement strand
GATCGCAATGCGCAGCGTCTGCTCGAGAGGCAGCGCACCATTCTTCAGACGCGTCGCGAGCGTCTCGCCGTCGACCAGCTCCATCACCAGGTAGTCGGTCCCCTGCTCGTGGCCCACGTCGTGGAGCGTGCAGATGTGGGGGTGGTTCAAGGACGAGACGGCCTTCGCCTCGCGCTCGAAGCGCGCGCGGCGCTCAGGGTCGCTCGTTAGATGCGAAGGCAGAACCTTGACCGCGACGCTGCGGTCGAGGCGGGTGTCCTTGGCGCGGTAGACCTCGCCCATGCCGCCCTCGCCGAGCAGCGCGACGATCTCGTACGGACCCAGACGCGTGCCCGGCGCGAGCGGCATGCTCAGACCTCGATTGCGATCCCAACGGAATGACCGGGTTGCGCGCAACCGCGGCCCCGCATCGTGCTCAGCCTTCCCCGGAGAAGCTAGGCGGATGCTAGCGCTTCGGTCGCGACCCGGCTAGGAGAAAGGAAACGCGGGCCACAGTCGCAAGCGGGTAGGGGTCCGTCCGTCAGGGTTTGGGAGACGAGTACAATGAGCAAGCGAACATGGCAGCAACGGCGGCCACAGCGGTCTATTCTCACGTCACGAAGACGCCGGGCGTCTGCGGTGGCAAGGCCTGCATCGACAACACGCGGGTTCGGGTGATGGACGTCGTGTGGCTTCACAAGGAGGCACGCACGCCCGAGCAGATCGTGGCGGAGTACCCGGACCTGACCTTGGAGCAGGTCTACGCGGCCTTGTCCTACTACTACGGCCACAAAGCGGAGATCGAAGCCGACTTCGCTCGGGAGCAAGAGGCCGCCGTCGACTTCGATCGGCGTAAGGCCGAGCTGCTGGCTCACCGAACGCGCGAATAGTGGCCGGTCGTTTCCGGCTGTACGCCGACGCCAACATCCACGGACTTGTAGCGGCTGGCCTCGTTCATCGCGGGTGGGATCTGCTTCGGGCCGTCGACGCGTACTCGGAGGGTACCGAAGACGCCATCCACTTCGAGCGCGCGGCTAAGGAGCGTCGCGTCATGGTCTCGAACGACATCGACATGAAGGACCTCGCCGAGAGGTGGTTCGAGGAGGGCCGCGGTTTCACGGGGCTGATCTGGTGGCCCAAGGAGCACCACCGGAGCATGAACGTCGGCGACTTCCTCGAGGCCTTCGAGGAGTTGGCCCGGCAGGAAGAACCGCTCCAGCCCTACCCGATCGTCTACATCAAGCCGAAGCGCTGAGAGCGTCGCCCGTGGCGCCGGCTTCGACTGGGGTTGATATCGCGGCACGCCAAAGGTGACCGCGCGTTGCACACGCGGCGCCAGCGCGACGCGGCGGCTGACAGGGCCGCGCAATGTTCTTCGGCGGCGCTCGAATTCAGATCCCTGTACGGCATCCGGCTTCCATGAGAAATGGCTGGACCCTTCCGGGCGCCATCGACTATTCTCGGCGTCCCGACATCCTACGGCGTTAGGAGGAAAGATGGGCGACATCCATGGCCGATTCCTGTGGTACCAGTTGCAGCCGAGCGACGCGGCGGGCGCGATCGCGTTCTACCAGAAGGTCGTGGGTTGGGGCACAGAGACGTTGGCGGGCATGGACACGCCGTACACCATGTTCACTCGCCTCGGCGCTCCGATCGGCGGCGTCCTGCCGCTGCCGGAGGAGGCCAAGCAAGCCGGCGCCGTGAGCCACTGGCTCGCGTACATCGGCACGACCGACGTCGATGGAACCGTGGGGCAGGCCACCAAGACCGGCGCGAAGATCTGCGTTCCCGCCCAGGACATCCCGAGTGTCGGCCGCTTCGCCGTTCTGCTCGACCCGCAAGGCGCCCTGTTCGCCGTCTACAAGCCCGAGCAGGAGCCGGGTGCCGAGGAGCCGCCGCAGAACGGCGACTGCTCGTGGCACGAGCTGGTCACCGGCGACGTGAAACTGGCGTGGGACTTCTATGCGCCCCTCTTCGGCTGGGAGAGGAAGGGCGCGGGCCACGACATGGGCCCGCTCGGCGTGTATCAGGAGTACGGCCGCCCGGGCTCGTCGCCGTTGGGCGGGATGTTCAAGAAGCCGGCCGAGATGCCCGGTCCTCCGCATTGGGAGCTGTATTTCCGTGTCGACGACGTGAACGCGGGCGCGGAACGCGTCAAGGCCGGAGGCGGACAGATCCTCAACGGGCCGATGGAGGTTCCGGGCGGCGACTTCATCGTGAACTGCCTGGATCCGTTCGGCGCCGGTTTCTCGCTGCACCATCGCGCCAACAAGTAGGGCTCACCAGTCTCGCATTCACGGAGACGGGTCTCGGCGGCGATCACCGGCCGCCGGGCTCAGGAGGCCAGGCGCCCCTCGACGCGGTCGAGCCGGTTACGCAGGGCGGCGACATCGCTCTCGAGCGTTCGAACACGGCGATCGAGCTCGGCGTAAGAGAGACGGATGAGTGCGCGGGTCTCTTCGAACTCGTGGCCGACATCCTCGCGGAAGGTCACCAACTCCTTGCGAAGCAGGGCCTGGCCCTCGGCCACCGCGCGAATGTCCCCGCGCAAATCCTCGGCGATGATCCCGAAGTGGTGCTTTATTTCGTCGACGGTGTCTCGATCCACAGCCGAAGGATAGGGTAGCACCCAGTCATGGGGCGGGCCTGGACTTCAGGCGGATAGGTCATTAAAGTCAAGATGACCTAAAGGAGTGAATCAGAGATGGCGACCACCGTGTCTGCGGCAAGAGCCAAGGCTCGATTCGCGGAGTGCGTGCGCAAGGCGGAGACGGGCGACCCGGTCGTGATCACACGCCACGGAAAGCCTGTTGTGGCACTGGTACGCGCTGACCGGTTGCGGCAGATCGAGCGCCTCCGCGCGAGTGGGCCCGAATCAGGCCTGGTCAGCCTCGCGGGTGGTTGGCGCGGGTCCGAGGAGCTCGTCCGCATCGTCGCCGGATCGCGTCGGTCGAAGTCGCGACGTACAGCGAGGCTCGGTCGCTGAGCGGTGGCCTTCCTTTTCGATACGGACGCAATCTCCGAGCTGCTGAAGCCGCGACCCGCTCCCGCCTACGTTCGCTGGCTTGCGAGTGTCCCGCGAGAGGAGCAGTTCACGAGCGCGGTCGTCGTGGGCGAGCTCTACAAGGGCGCCTTTCGCTCGCCCGCCGCCGCGCGCCACCTGGAGAACATCGAGAGTCGCATCTTGCCGTCGGTCAGCGTGCTCTCCTACGATGTCGCGGCGGCTCGCGTCTACGGTGAGATCCGCGCTCGGCTGGAGGACGGCGGCCGCCCCCTGGCCGACGCAGATCTCCAGATCGCCGCCACCGCGCTCGTGCATGACCTCGATCTCGTGACGGGAAATGTCAAGCACTTCCAGCGCGTACCAACGCTGCGGATCTCGCTCGCGCTGGCAGAAGCGCGACCCGACCGTTGAGCGGGAATCGATCAGCGGTCGCGGCGCTCACACTCGTCGGCTTCTGTTGGGCCGCATCGCCAGCCGGCGCCAGCGAGCCGATCCGGATCGAGACGCGCGAGGAACGGCTCGCCGACGGGCCGGTCCGCATCTTCGTGGCGCGCGTCGACCTGCGCGATCG
>CAYWOO010000137.1:0-10963 GCA_964458665.1 uncultured Dehalococcoidia bacterium | reverse complement strand
CCTTCGATGTACACCTGCCGGAAACCGGGGAAGCGCATGTGGCTCGCCGATGCGCGCAGCAGGTACGGCGCGGGCTGCGTGTCCACGGCGGCATCGATCTCGGCGCTCACCTGGTCGAACACCGCGTCGGCCATCTGGCTGGCGAGGAACCGCTGCCAGATCAGCGTGTACAGCTTGACCTGGTCGGACGAAAGCGACTTCCTGATGCTCGCCGGATCGCGAAACGCGGACGTCGGGCGGACCGCCTCGTGCGCTTCCTGCGCGCCCTTCGATTTCGTCTTGTACACCCGCGGCTGCGTCGGCACGAAATCGGCGCCGTAGCGCTGCGTGATCACGCCTCGCGCTTCGTCCTTCGCGACCTGCGCGATGTTCAGCGAGTCGGTGCGCATATACGTGATCAGCCCCGTCTGACCCTGTCCAGGAATGTTCATGCCCTCATAGAGCTGCTGCGCGACGGCCATCGTCCGCTTCGCCGAGAATCCGAACCGGCGCGATGCCTCCTGTTGCAGGGTGCTCGTGGTGAATGGCGGCGACGGGCGGCGTAATTGCTGCTTTTTCTTCACTTCGCGCACGCTGTATGCCGCGCGCCGCAAGTCGGCCACGATCGCCTGCGCCTGGTCGCCGCTGCCGATCTCCGCCTTCTTTGTTCCAGGCAGCCCCGCCAGGCGTGCCGCGAACGCCTCCTCGTCGGCGTCGGCCCGCTTCGCCAGCCGCGTATCGATCGTCCAGTACTCCTGCGGCACGAACGCCTGGATCTCGCGCTCCCGGTCGACCACCATCTTCAGCGCCGGCGACTGCACACGGCCCGCGCTCAAGCCTCGGCGGATCTTGCTCCACAGCACGGGGCTGATCTTGTAGCCCACAAGCCGATCGAGCACGCGCCGCCCCTGCTGCGCGTTCACCATCTGCATGTCGATCTCGCGCGGGTGGTTGAACGCTTCGTGGATCGCGTCTGTCGTGATCTCGTGAAACTCGACGCGCTGGTATCCCTTGGTCGAGAGGTCCATCGCCTCCAGCAGGTGCCACGAGATGGCCTCACCCTCGCGGTCGGGGTCTGTGGCCAGGTAGACCTGCTTCGCGTCCTTCGCGGCCGCCTTCAGCTGCTTGACGATCTCCTTCTTGTCCTTCGGCACGATGTACCGCGGCGCAAAATCATCATCGACATTGACGCCCAGCTGCGACTTCGGCAGATCGCGCACGTGGCCGACGGACGCGCGCACGTCGTACCCACGGCCGAGGATCGCTGAGAGCGTGCGCGCCTTCGCGGGCGACTCGACGATAACGAGGCTCTTGCCCTTCGCGCTGTGTACGCTCTTGTCGCCCGCCGCCGCCTTCGAGGCCCTCTTTTTGGCAGCAGGCTTCTTCTTGGCGCCCGCCTTCTTCGAGGCAGCCTTCTTGGCGGCAGGCTTCTTCGCCGCCTTCGCGGGCGCTTCCGCCTTCATCTCTATAGCGTGCTCGCCAGACCTCTCGCTGCTGGCCTCGATGCCCGTTTCGTCCGTCATACGCCCGTTCTTCTCCCGCCCACCATAGGCCCCGCTCTTCGCGGCTCCGCCCATCGCAGGCCCCGAGTGTTATACACGAAGCCGGTGGCGGCACAACAGCTTCTTCGACCGAGCATACGCAAATCTGAATACGGCCGTAGCCGCGTTCAGGAATCACGGATCACCATCGGATCGTGGGGTCACCCGGCACTTCGAGCGTAGCAGGTCTGTCAAGTGGCTCAACAGAAACGAAGCCCGGCGCCGCGGTTCGGGCGAGTCAGAACCGTGCCTGTTCCGGCCGCGCGAGTGACGCCAAGAACTAGGTAGCCACCTTCAAAATCCATACGATGGCTGGCGGAAGATGCCCACAAGAACCGCCTCGGCTGCATGAAGTCAAGCTGCTCCCGCGAAAAACACAAAACTGCGGTTCGATGTCGCCCATCGAAACGACCGTCATCCATAGAAACTGACGAAAGGTGACACCACAGAGGTTCTGATGGGCGCTGAGTGAGACGGTTCTGGATATCGGCACCGGCGGGCGCACGAGCACCTCACCTCCGGCCTTCGGCCACCTCCTCTCCACGACGTGGAGAGGAGCGCGTTCAGATAGATGGCTTGAAGCGCCGGTGCTCCGCTTGTACTCGCGCAGGGCACCAGATCACGCGGCTCGACTCTTCGTCCGATCCGAAACGACCCCGAAGACGAAACGAAAGACGTCATCCGATCCCCTCTCCATGCTGTGGAGAGGGGTGGCCGAAGGCCGGGGTGAGGCCGCTACGGCGTAGCCAGCAGCTTCCGCACCAGCGGCGGCATCAGCGCCGCCAGCGCGGACGGCGGCTCCGATACGTCGTTCACCTCGAAGCCGCGCGGCGTCGTGCGCCACGTGCGGTAGCCCTCGACGGGGATCTTGAGTTTCTTGCAGATGCGCTTGGCCGCCGCGCCGTAGCCGACCGGCACATAGAGGTAGAAGACCTGCTCCGGGATCGACGCGTAGCGCGCCCACGCCCGCTGCGCCTCGCCCTCGGTGACGCCCTCCCGGTCGACGACCGCCGCCGTCATCACGAGCTTCGTCTCGCCGGTGCTGATCTTGTCGACGACGACGATGTCCGGCGCGATCTGCTCGTCGCCGAGCTGCACGGCCATCGTCACGGCGGGCACGTTGCTGTGCGCGCGATACGACGGGTGCTCGGCAGTCGGGAAGACGAACCGGAGGCCGACGATCTCCTGCACGGCCTTCACGAGACTCTCGGCCTTGGATCGAGTCGTCCGGTTGAGCAGCGTGTCGACGTCTTCCCAGCGCGTATCGAGTCCCATGCGACCCTCCGTGAGGCGGCGTTAGCTTCGCCCGCAGGTTAGTGCACCCCGTCGCGAAGCTCAAGCAGAATGGCGGAGGGGGTGGGATTCGAACCCACGGTGGGTGTTGAGCCCACAACCGTTTTCAAGACGGTCTCCATAGTCCACTCGGACACCCCTCCGTAGGGGAATTGTAGGTTATTGGTCGGCGGTCGTCAGTCGTCGGTCGTCGTGGGGTCGGTGTCCTGCATCTGGCGTGCGCGGACGACGGACAGGGCGGCCAGCCGGGCGAGATTCTTTACTTCGTTCAGAATGACAAGGCGTTGTTGGTCATCGGTCGTCGGTCGTCAGTCGTCGGTGTTCCGAGGAAGGCCGGTGCGCGTCGTCGCGTGTACGGGAGGACGGACAGGGCAGCCAGCCGAGCGAGATTCTTCACTCCGTTCAGAATGACAATCCGCTGCGGTCGTCAGTCGTCAGTCGGCAGTCGTCGGTGGCCGCGGCTGGCTCGCGGATCGGCCTCTGCTACCATTTGCCGTATTGCCAACGCATCTCCGCTCGCGGCAAAGCTGACAAGCTGACCCGCTGACTAGCTGAAAGCTCGCGCTCCCGTGAAAATCTGCTTCCTCATGTACCAGGGCAACATGTACTCGGGCGGGCAGGGCGTGTACCTGTTCTACCTGACGCGCGAGCTTGCCCGCATGGGGCACGAGGTGCACGTTATCGCCGGGCCGCCGTATCCGCAGCTCGATGAGCGCGTGACGACGCACAACATCACCGACTACAGCTACTGGACGTACCACCACTACAAGAAGGACTTCGTCTTCAACCGTCCGCCGCTCAGTTACTTCCATCCCGTCAACTTCTACGAGTTCATCTCGACGCGCATCGCGCTCTCGTCGCTGCTGGCGAACTACAGCGTGCGCGCCTACTTCAAGCTGCGGGAGCTGGCGCGCGAGCATCGCTTCGATGTCGTCCACGACAACCAGACGCTCAGCTACGGTGTTTGGGCTACGCACGCCAGCGGCTTCCCGCTCGTCGCGACGATCCATCACCCGCTCTCGTACGACCTCAAGAACCAGCTCCGCCAGGCGCGCTCGACGTACGAGAAAGCGCGCCGCATCCTCTGGTCGCCCTGGAAGATGCAGGAGTGGGCCGCGAAGAGCGTCGACCGCGTGATCGTCGTCTCCGAGACGTCGCGCGTCGACGTCGAGGAGGCGTTCCAGCTGCCGCCCGAGAAGGTGCGCACGGTGTACAACGGCATCGATATCGATACCTTCCGTCCGCTGCCGGGCGTCGAGCGCCAGCCGGACAAGCTGCTCTACGTTGGCAACTCCGAGGATCGCAACAAAGGCGCGCGCTACTTCCTCAAGGCGCTCGACATCCTCAAGGACGAGATCGACTTCCGCGTCACGTTCGTCGACAACGTGAAGCACAACCTCAAGCTGGCCCCGAAGTTGGTCGACGAGTACGGCCTGAACTCCCGCATCGACTTCACTGGCCGCATCCCGACCGAAGAGCTGGTACACCACTACAATTCGGCGAAACTGCTGGTCACGGCGTCCGTACACGAAGGCTTCGGTCTGCCACTCGCGGAAGCGATGTCGTGCGGCACGCCGACCGTCGCGACGGACATCGGCGCCTATCGCGAGATCGTCGAGCACGGCAAAAGCGGCTGGCTGGTGCCGCCGTCGGACCCGCAGGCGCTTGCGGATGCGATCCGGATGATGTGGAATGACGCAGGTCTCCGTCAGCGCCTCAGCGAGGGCGGCCGCCAGCGCATCGAGCAAAAGTTCAACTGGCGCAAAGCCGCCGAGGAAACGCTGGCGGTGTATGAAGAGATAGTCCCGGCCAAACGGCGCAGCTTCGCCGTCGCAGAACCTAGAACTTAGAACCAAGAACCCTCTTGGTCGGGATCTTCGTTCTGGGTTAGGTTCTAGGTTCTCAATTCTAGGTTCTTAGTTTCGTTCTAGGTTCTTAACTTGCCCGACAACATCGTCAACATCGACTTCAAGCGCCACTTTCACATCGAGCCGGGCGATCGCGTGCTCGATCTCGGCTGCGGCAACGGCCGGCACACGATGGAGGCCGCGCGCTACCCCGGCCGAATCGTCGGTCTCGACTTCTCGCGTGACGACCTGGTCGCCGCGAAGTTCATGTACGACGACATGGTGCGCCAGGGGAAGATCCGCGGCTGCGCCGACTTCATCGTCGGCGACGCCCAGAACCTCCCGTTCAAGGACGGCGCCTTCGACAGCTCGCTCTGCACCGAGGTCTTCGAGCACATCCCGGACGACCGCCGCGGCATCGCAGAATTCATCCGCGTCACGAAGCCTGGAGCGCAGACGGCCGTTAGCGTGCCCGCGTACTGGCCCGAGCGCGCGTACTGGGCGCTGAGCTGGGACTACTGGCACTCGCCTGGCGGCCACGTCCGCTGGTACCGCCCCGGCCAGATGCGCCAGATCCTCGAAGAGAGCGGAATGGAAGTGGAGTTCATGCGCCGCCGCCACTCGTCGCAGAGCTTCTACTGGTTCCTGCGCTGCATCCACGGCCTGCCGAACGAAAACTTTCCGCCCGTGCGCCTCACCTGGAAGCTGATCAACGTCCACCACAACCGCCGCTGGAAACTGCTTGAGTACCTCGAGACGATCGCGAACCTCGTCATCGGTAAGGATCTCGTGCACTACGGCCGCAAACGCGCCTCGCGCACGTCGAACAGCGGCGTCGTGCACACGCAGTACGCCACAACTACGGCTGACTGACGGATTCTCCACAGAGATCACAGAGGACACAGAGGATCAGGGGTTGAGTGAGGATGCTCGCTGCCTTTGACGTCACCATCGTGACGTTGCGCGATCCACGCTGCCCCCCCGTCTCAGTGAGCGATCCACATCGCTATCAAACCTAACCCTTCCCGCCCTTCGCGGCTTTGCGGTGAATTAGTCCCTCCAAACCCAAACCAAAACTCTATGCTCTCCGTGCTCTCTGTGGTGAAGAACCGCTAACATGCACCCGATATGGTCTCCACCCTCGACCGCTTCCAGTCGATCGATCCGGCGCTGCTCGATATCGCGCCGACGGATCGCGTCATCGACCTCGGCTGCGGCACCGGGCGTCACGTGCTCGAACTCTCGAGGACGCCGTCCGACATCATCGGCGCCGATATCTCGCGCAACGACATCCGGGCCGGCCGCTACCTGCTGGAGATCATGCGACGTCGCGACGAAGTGAAGGCGCGCGTCCACTGGCTGCAGACCGCCGGCGAGCGCCTGCCGTTCAAGGACGGCGCGTTCGATCGCGTCATCTGCACCGAGACGCTGGAGCACGTCGATGACGAGCACGTGCTCGCGCGCGAACTAGCCCGCGTGCTGAAGCCCGGGGGCATCCTCGCGATCAGCGTCCCGGATGAGTACTCCGAGAAGATCTTCTGGAGGCTGTCGAAGAACTACCGCACCCACGCCGGCGGCCACGTCCGCATCTTCGGCCGCAGCGAGATAGTGCGCCTCATGCGCACGTCCGGGCTCGACCCGTACGCCGTGCGCTACCGCCACTCACTCGAAACGGTGTACTGGCTCAGCCACGTCGCGTTCTGGAGCGACTGGGGCAAGCAGGGCCCGATCACCAGTGCTTTCCGCCGCATCCTCGATTCGCAGCGCGCGCGCCAATCGAGCATCGTCACGGCGCTCGATGACATCGGCAACCGCATCTTGCCGAAGAGCATTGTCGTCTACAGCCGCAAACCGCTTCACGCGCGATCCGAGAATGGCGCGAAGAGCCCGAATGGCCACAGCGACGTCTTCGATATCGACGACCGTACGACCGTTGAGGTACGCGCGGTGCCGGCGCCGTTCGCGATCGATCCGGGCGTGCCAGCCGCCGTCGGCGACGTGTCGGCAACCGTGTTCTCGCTGAAGGACGAGCTGCGCATCGCGCTGAAGCTCGAAGGCGAGGCACAGAAGCAACGCCTGATCGAGTTGCTGCGATCGTGCCGATTCAGCATGATGCGCGAAGTGCAAGATCTCAGCGGCGAGCAAGCGTCGACGCCGTGGACGCCGGACGGCCGGTCGATGAAAGAGATCGTCGGCCACATCACGGGCTGGGAGCGCTGGGTCGCGTCAGCGCTGGACCAGGTCGCGACCGGCATCAGCGAGCCGTCGATCATGTCGCTCGGCGGCTACCCGCTCGGCATTCGCCGCTACGCCTCCGTCGACGTCTTCAACGCCGCCCGCATGGGTGAAGCGCGCGAGCAACCCTGGGCCGACATCCTCGACCAGTCCGCCGCCGCATTCGAAGCAATGATCGCCGCCGCCGAGCGCACTCCGGCCGCGTCGCTCACCCAAACCTCCGACTTCTTCTGGCCGGACCTCGGCGGCACGGTGCCCTGCGGCGTGTACCTGCTGATGGTGTCGGCGTATCACTATCAGGAGGAGCATCTCCAGGAAGTTCGTAGTTCGTAGTGGGTAGTTTGTAGTTTGGCGCTGACCGGATGATGCTTGCAGGACTATAAGAAGCTCAAGGTCTGGGAGAAATCACACGCGCTGACGCTCGCCGTCTATCGTGCGACGGCGAAGTTCCCCAAGCATGAGCAGTACGGTCTCAGCAGCCAGCTTCAGCGCTGTTCCAGTTCGGTTCCCTCCAACATCGTTGAAGGCTGCGGACTGAACACGAAGCCAAAACTCCTGAAGCACCTCCATTACGCGATGGGCTCCGCGAAAGAGATGGAGTATCAGCTGCTACTAGCGAAAGACCTCGGCTACGTGCCCCAGGACGCGTACGAACTGCTTGCCAAGGATGTCGACGAAGTCGAACGGATGCTCTCCGCGCTGATCTCGACCATCCGTCGTGGCGGCGCGTAGCGTGACAGAACTACAGACTACGAACTACAAACTACGAACTCTGAAGCTCTGCTTCATCATGTACCAGGGCAACATGTACTCGGGCGGGCAGGGCGTGTACCTGCACTACATCACGCGCGAGCTGGTGAAGCTTGGCCACGAAGTGCACGTGATATCGGGGCGACCGTACCCGCGGCTCGCCGATGGCGTCGTGCACCACAAGCTGCACACGTACACGCTGTGGGCGTTCCTCGATGGCCGCGACGAGCATGCGTACGACGATGCGCCGCAGGCGTTCCTTCATCCGTGGAACTTCTACGAGTTCGCCTCGACGCGCGTCTCGCTCGGCTCGCTCTTCTTCTCGTTCAGCGTGCGCGCCTACCAGAAGCTCGCGCAGATCGAGCGCGAGTTCGGGCCGTTCGACGTCGTACACGACAATCAGACGCTCGGCTATGGAATCCTTGCCATGAAGAAGCTGATGGGCAAGCCGGTCGTCGCGTCGCTCCACCACCCGCTCGCCATCGACAAGGCGAACAACCTGGGCGAGGCGAAGACGCTTGCGCGCCGCATCTCGCGCGAGATCTGGTTCCCCGGCCGCATGCAGTCGATCGTCGCCAACGGCATCGACATGATCTTCACCGGCTCGCGCAACTCCGCGCAGAGCGTCAGCGCGTCGATGGACATCCCGCTACAGCACATTCGCCAGACGCCGTACGGCGTCGACCACGAGATCATGCATCCGCTGCCCAACGCCGTGCGCGTGCCGGGCACGATCCTCTTCGTCGGCGACTCCGAAGATCGCAACAAGGGCGCAAAGTTCCTCATCGAGGCCTGCGCGCGCCTGCAGCACGACACGGACTTCCGCTTGCTCTTCAAGGACAAGAAAGAGAAGGACATGACAGTCGTGCCGCCGCTCGTCTGGAAGCACGGCTTGCAACGCTTCGTCGAGTACATCCCGCGCCTCTCGACCGACGAGCTGGTGCGCCTCTACAACAGCGCCCAGATCGTGGTGTCTCCGTCGCTCTACGAGGGGTTCGGCCTGCCCGCGGCGGAGGCGATGGCGTGCGGCGCCGCCGTCATCGCCACGACCGCTGGCGCCTTCCCGGAATTCATCGACGACGGCCGCACCGGCATCCTCGTCCCGCCCGGCGACCCGGAAGCGCTCGCCACCGCCATCCGCACGCTGCTGGCTGACCCGGATCGCTGCGTCCGCATGGGTGCCGCCGCCAGCGAGCACATCTGCACGAATTTCACCTGGCAGCGGACGGCAAAGGTCACACTCGATCTGTACGGGGAGGTGTTGGCGAAGCAGCGCAGCCTGAAAGCCAGAACGGCATCAATGTAGGGGCGCACGGCTGTGCGCCCGCATCCCTCAGGCCTATCGGGAGGTGCTCGATGCAAGATGAAAGCCACAAACCCGCGAAGCCTGCTCACGAGCACGATGAAACGTTCACCGTGGCAATTTACGACGCAGAAGAAGGCGGATACTGGGCCGAGGTGCTCGAACTGCCCGGCTGTGCATCTCAGCGCGAGAGCCTTGACGAACTCCGAGATAACATCATCGACGCGATCGGCGCGGTGTTAGAGGTCTATGCCGAAGATGGCGAACGTCCCCGCCCGCGTGCCGTCAGTACCATGAGTGTGCGCGTACCTCTTCCCGCGTAGCCGTCTACCCATTCCGCGCACACCGAAACCCTGTATTCCCTGTCGAGCTGTCCGGCGTGTTGGCGCTGCGCGCCGCAACGCGATACCGGTAGCAGTACGACTCGTGACACAGGTATGAGCCGCCGCGTATCACGCGATGCGTGCCGTAGGGCGGCCCGACCGGATTCTCGCGCGGCCCATCGATGTGGTAGCGCGGGCTGAACCAATCGCTGCACCACTCCCACGCGTTGCCGCACACGTTGTACAGCCCGAACCCGTTCGGCTCGAACGCATCGACGGGCGCCGTGCCGTAGTAGCCGTCGTCAATCGTGTTGGTGCGCGGAAACTCGCCCTGCCAGATGTTGCAGCGATGCTCGCCGCCCGGCGTCAGCTCATCCCCCCACGGATAGCGTTTCTGCTCGAGGCCTCCGCGCGCCGCGTACTCCCACTCCGCCTCCGCCGGCAGCCGCGTGCCCGCCCACGCGCAGTACGCCATCGCGTCGCCCCACGTCACGTGCACGACCGGATGCTGCCCGCGCGACGAGATATCGGATTGCGGCCCTTCCGGATGCCGCCAATCCGCGCCCTCCACCTGCCGCCACCACGGCGCCGCCGCGACACCGCGGGTGTCAGGGAAGTCGTCCGGCAACAGCCCCGCGAACACGAACGAGACGCCGTAGCGCTCGGCATCGGTGACGTACGCTGTCGCGTCGACGAACGCCGCGAAGCGATCGTTGCTCACCGCCGTTGCGTCGAGCCAGAACGGGCGAAGCGATATCTTCCGCACCGGCCCCTCGCCGTCCTGCGGATACCCAACACCATCGTCCGTGCCCATCAGGAACGAACCACCCGGCAACAGAACCATGCCCGTTGTCGAGTCGGCACTCCGATCGCGATCTCCCTCTCCACTCGTGCCTACGGCCCGTAGGGGAGAGGGCGTGGCCGAAGGCCGGGGGTGAGGTGCCCGTTCCGCCGCCGGTGCACAACACGCAGCGTCGCGGCCGCCGTCCTCACACATTCCCGAACCTCTGCGTCCTCTGCGGCTCCGCGGTGAATTCGAAAGGCTACTGCCGCGCCATCTCGATGATCGCTTCCTGCTCCAGGTCGCGTGGCGGCTCCGGTCCCGAGACGTCGACGATCACGCGCCGCAACGTGCCAGTGAACCGGAACGGCGACGCATAGTCGTTCGTCACCGGATTGCCTTCGTCGCGGCCGATCTGGAAGCCGACGCCGAGGCCGAACATGAACGGCACCGTGCGCGGGATCTGACCCTCGCCGCACTCCTGCCCGTTGATGTAGAGCCGCAGGACGCCGCCGGGACCGAACGGCTGCGGCCCCGTCTTCTCGAACCCGCATCCCAGCGTGCCTTTGCCGGCCGGCACTTCGATGGTCGATGTGAACGTCCACACCACCTTGCCGAGGAAGTTGTACGAGTAGCAGAGCCTGCGGTTTCGCACATAGAGCGAGTAGCCGCCGAACCGCCCGCCATCCGCTACAAGCACGCCTTCGGCGCCGCCCGCCGGGATGTCGACCTCCGCCGTGATCGTGTGCGAGCGATTCTTCGTGTTCACGGCTGAAGCGGTTTCTATCGAAGCGCCATTCGGATAGTAGATGAATCGTTTGCCGGGGTTCCTCGTCAGCCGCGGCCGCCGCAGCCCGCGCCCGCCGGTCCCCGCGTTGAGGGGCAGCACGTTGTTCCTCGCCGCTTCAATC